>NZ_QAYX01000020.1:0-300000 GCF_003054705.1 Opitutus sp. ER46 | reverse complement strand
GCAGCGCGCCCATGGTCTCCCTTGCCTTAGAAATTGGGGCGAACAGCGCCGTGTTCAGTCTCGTCGACGCCGCGCTGCCGCACACATTGCCCGTGAAAGACCCTGGGCAGTTGGTGGGATGGCGTCACCGTTGGCGCCACCGGCACCCCTGAGATCGTTTCCAGCGCTCATGTCCTATTCGGCGACACCGCCGCGGACTTGGGGCGATCGGCAGGTCAGTTCCCGCGCGCGTGGCAGTCACTCTGGTGGAAGAGGGGGGCGCGCTCGTGCCCGCGCCGCACCCGACGGGTCGCCGTCGGGGTGGGGCGGCGTGAGGTTTCGGCTATGGGCTTACCCCGAAAAGGAATGGGAAGAGATTATCCCAGCCGGCGCCCTTCTGGTAATAGCGGCCGCCGGTCTCGGAGGTCGTCCATACCTGCGTGCCCACGAGTACAAGATCCTCCGTGCCGGGCGGGCCGGAGAACACCGTGGTCGTGCTTTGCGCCGTCGCGCTGGACTTGAGGTAACGGACACGTTTCCACACGCCGCCGGTGACCACGTAGAAGTAGCACTCGGTGGCCGTCATGTTGTAGCAGGCCATGCCGTTCACGCTGAACACGGGGAGCGTGAAGGCGTACTTCGCGGGGGTGGTGATGCCTCCACTCGAGTTGAGCACGAAACCGAGGATCTTCTTCTTCGCGGCGGAATCGTATTCGCTCACCCACAGCACGACGTCGCCGTCGGTGTCGGTCGCAAGGTGAAGCGTGGAGTTGGAGGTGTTGCCCTGGAGGTAGCTGCTGAGCGGGTAAGTGGTGACGTCGGTGAGCGGATTCTGGTCGGCGCGCGGATTGGCGAAGGTCTTGGGATCAAAGACGTAGGTCGGGCTTGGCGCGCTCGCGAGCGGGTACCGATACACCGACGTGCCATAGGTCACGTAGAGGCTGCCGTTGTAATACTCCAACCCGCCCAAGTGGCCGTAGTTGGCGTCTCCATTGGGACGATACAGGCGGAAGGTGCGGCGCAGGGTCTGGGTGCTTCGGTCGATCTCCGCCACGATCGAGATCTTGTCGGAGTTGGCCGTGGTGCTGCCGGTGCTGCCGTCGTCGCCGCACCAGTAGTAGCTCACGTAGAAATAGCCGTTGGCGGCGTCGTAGCCGAGTCCCTGCGGCACGTAACCATCGTTCAGGTATGGGAGCTGCATCCGGCCCACGACCTGCGAGGAACCCAGGTCGGTGTAGTCTGAGATTGTCGCCTGGATGCGGAAGTCCACGCCTGCCGTGGTGCTGAGATAGTCGTGATAGCCGATCATGCCGCCGTAGCGCGAACCGTCGCGGACCACCGCGTTCTTGACGTAGTTGTCCAGGTACAGGTCGTGGTTGCTGACGGTCACGGCGTAGATTTGCCCGTCAAAGAAGCTGCTGCTGCCCACCCCGCCGGCTGGTTCCGCTCCGACCATGGGCAGCTCCACCGACTGGTAGACGCCGTCCCATTGGGAACTGGTCGTTACGAAGGCGACGCGCGTGCCGTTGAGGTAGAGCCGGATTTCGTAGGCGCTGGATGTTTTCCGAACGTGCAGCACGGCACAGTACCAGGCGCCGGTCTCCAGGTCGGCGTACGCGGCCTCCTGGGCGACAATCTGGTTCACGTAGGTCGAACCGTTCTTGAACCGGACCTCGCCCCGCAGGCGGGCGCCGTTCAGGCGGAGGGCGAAACCGCGATAGTCTTCCGTATTCGAAAAGAGGGTGCGTGGGCCGCTGAGCGTATCGGCTTTGAACCACGCTTCGACGGTGAAGGAATCGTCGGCCGCGCCGTCGACCGTCGTGATCGTGCCGGCGCCCTGGACGTATTCGGTCGAGCCGTCAAAGTCGGTCACCGTCAGGTTATCGAAGCCCGCGCCGCGGTCGGTCGTGACCAGGTCGGCCGAGCCGCTGGCATGGCTGATGTTACCGAGGCTGGTGAGCGGGGACACCCAGTCCGGTGTCGTGCCGGAGAAGGAGCGATACCGGAAGACGACCTTTTGGTTGTTGGGCTCCGTGATCGTGGCGACGGCTGGCAACGCGAGGAGGGCGAAGAGAATCAGCAGCGCGGGGATGGGGCGAAGCCGGCATCGCGAGAGGAGGCCGGCGCAACAAGCGTGGTTGGATTTCATAGGGGTAAGGGAATCGCGCCCAGCGGGGGTCGCGGCGCCGCGATGATCTTCCGGATGGGGCTGCCGGCATACGGTCGGCCCCGGGGGGGCGTGAAGGAGGCGGGCAGATCGGAGTGGCTAAGGGAACCAATCGGTCCGTTCGATGAGACAATTTATGCGCATAGCCACGTGAAGGAAGTGGGACGCGGCGCCCTCCCGCCGTGCGAAACGTGACCCGGGTAACCACCGCGCCCGGAAAGACGGTGAATTCCCCGCCGCCGCAGACGCCGGCCACGAGTCAGTCGCGTTCCCAGGAAACGATATGATGAGAACGGCTGTCCCCAAAAGGTGCGTCGGCCGCTTGGATTTGAATCTTCCAGACGCAGTTGATGCCCTGTTCAAGGATGCGCCGACGGCACAACGTCACGGTTTGAAACTCATGCAGGGGCGGATGGAGTCCTTGGCGGGCGAGCCGATGGCCGGCCAGGGCGAATGCTCCGGCGCGTTCGGCGTAGGGCCGGTGAGCACTGATTGCACGGCCTGGGGGCCGAGGAATCGGCAATTGGAATTCGCGGTGGAGTCTGGTCGACTAATGGCGCGCCCCGCGGCGCGTTTAGTTCTTCTAGGAGTGGGAAATGCGGATACTACCCGGGTTTTTCGTGTGCACCGGAAAAAGGAGCATTGACAACCCCCGGCGGCGCCGTGTTTTTCAGCCCTTCCTTTGCACGGAAATCGTGCGAGCCACGTTGCCCGGTAGCTCAGTGGCAGAGCAGGTGACTGTTAATCACTTGGTCGCTGGTTCGATCCCAGCCCGGGCAGCCATGAAGCCCAAGAACTTACGCGTTCTTGGGTTTTTCCATTTTTTCAGCTCCGCCACTTCTCCGCCATTCCCGCGATTCACGCTTCCCCGAGGTGGGCGTGCCGTTTCGAGATGGCGACAGTAACCCCTCCTCCCGGGCGCTTCTTCGTCGTGGATCTCAAACCCTGGCGTTGCGCCAGCGGCACATACAGCCGCCACGCCTTGCGCGCCTTCACCGCCTCTTCCCGGCTGTCCAGGTGGAGCACCTCGCCCGCCGCGAGGCGTTCAGCGTAGCGCCTGTACCGGCCGCGCTTCGGGTCGTAGCCCGCGCGGATCTCAACCTTGGGGGCGTTGACGTCGGCCGGGAGCACAAAAAGCAGCCACTCCGACTGTGCGACCTGCCGCCGAACCAGTTCGAGGTTCGCACCGGCGCGGCCTGCCTCGCGCATCCGCTTGAACACGTGGTAGAGGTTCACGTAGTCGCTTGCGGAATGGACGCGGATCGGGTGGCCCTCAACAGCCTTGCGCATCACGTCGCGAGAATCGGGGCGAACCAAGATTCCGCCGATCTCGCGCTTGGCGTAGTCCACCACCGTTTTGCCGCTGGTGCTCGTCTTCTGGGGCATCAACGCCCAAGTCTGGGCGAATCCGCGGCGCGTGTCAAACGCCTGCATCTGATTGGATTTCTGTCGGCAACTTGTGAATAGTGTACGTTTGCACACGCCTTCGGCCGTCGTTGGCTCGTTACATGTCGAGGAACACAGATGGCGATCCCTGGGTGTATGAGCGCGACCTACTCCGTTACATGCTGACGGCCCAGACCGAGACCGGCGCGCCCGTCGTCTGCGCCGAAGCACTGCTGCGCGAGATCCTGGATGACATCAGCGTGCGCCACGACGGTTGCGCAACGACGCCGGCCGATCTCATGGCCTGGGCGTTCCGGCGCGGCGAGGACTGCACCGACGACCCTCACTGTCTCTGCTTCGACATCTGGCAGAGCTACCGCGTGATGGTCGGGGCGTTCTCATACGGCTACCACCCCGACTGGTTGTGCGCAGCGCCCTCACCGGCGCTCGGATCACCGAAGTTCCCCGCATGGGACCGGAACGGGCGGCGAATCGTCTGATGCCTAGCCAACGACCTTGCCGCCCAACTTAAGCAGCTCGGAGCCGCGGATCATCCAGGGCGACCGCAGTCCGCCCTTTTGCCCGATTATCGAGCGGCAACGCAGCCGCTTGCAGATTGTCTTTGCGCTCAGTCCCGGGATCAGCGCCGCAGCCTCATCGATGGAGTACACCGCGTTAGGCTCAATGCGCTTAACCGCGGCTGTCCCGCGCAGCTCTTGACGCAGCTCGCGCACCTCCCGCATGAGGCTTGGAAGAAGGCATTCGGTGAGGTCGGCCTGGGGCATGAGCTCGACTAACCGGCGGGCAATAGCCTCAACCGATTCTGGGGACAGGGTGCAGACGGGGTGCATGCCATTGCGATGGTACAAAAAGCCCGCATTGGCGAACCAGGGCGGGCTGTATGGGGCCAGGTGCGGCCAGAGCTTAGTGCCGGCGCAGATCGGGCGGTAAACGTGGCGCCACGCGCTCGGCGATCGCCTCGCGGAAGCGGCGCCGCGCGACACGCTCAGCGATCTCCTCGAGCTTGATGCACTCCACTCGCTCACTGATCGCGGCAAGTTGCACCGGGGAGACGATACCCCGAACCACCTCTATCACCTCCCGCACGTATTCCACGCGCTGGTCGATGCATTTGGCGCAGGCGGGGCAGTGGTGACTAGCATTCGACGACGCGAAGCCGCGGTCATTGTTCAGTTCCATTTTAGCTTTCAACAGGGAGGGCCGGATGCGTCCGGATTGAACAGACGCGGATGAAGGCGCCCCGGCTTTCGCCGCCCGCACACACCCGGCCCAATTCTGTTGTATTTCTGGTTTTCATCCTTCTACGAACCACTCCGGCCGGGGCGTCACTGTTCAAGGCAGCGCACCCAACCTCGCGGCGGACACTGCCCGCCATGCGCCGGAACGTCAAAGCGCTTCTGGGTGGAACGGCTCACCAGTTTTCCACGGCCGCCGGTTGTCGCGGACATCGGCCAACGAATATTGCCCCGCCGCCGGTCCCGCCATGCTAGATTGAGATTCGATTTGTGAAGCGCGTGTCTATTTGAGAGAAGAACTGAACCCCATTCGGCTATGCCCCTTATTACCTGCCCCGACTGTAAAACCGAAGTATCCGAATCCGCAGAGAAGTGTCCGAAGTGCGGACGGCCAATTAAGGAAAGGCAGACCGCCACGGGTATCGTGGCGGCAATCATCATTGGGCTAGTTGCCGGTGCGCTGCTGCTGAAGTTGCTGGGAATCTGGTGACGGGGGCGCCGGGCGACCCGCCGTCGGACGCGGTTCGCCAAGGCGGGCTTTTTGTACCATCGCAATGGCATGCACCCCGTCTGCACCCTGTCCCCAGAATCGGTTGAGGCTATTGCCCGCCGGTTAGTCGAGCTCATGCCCCAGGCCGACCTCACCGAATGCCTTCTTCCAAGCCTCATGCGGGAGGTGCGCGAGCTGCGTCAAGAGCTGCGCGGGACAGCCGCGGTTAAGCGCATTGAGCCTAACGCGGTGTACTCGATTGCCGAGGCTACCGCGCTAATCCCAGGACTGAGCGGCAAGACCATCCGCAGGCGGCTGCGTTGCCGCTGGATCATTGGACAGCGCAGCGGACCGCGCGCACCCTGGATGATTCGCGGCTCCGAGTTGCTCAAGCTCGGCGGTCGAAATCCATGACCCGCCAGCGCGAATCCCTACGCCATTATATTCCAATCTTTGAGCGTCTGGATGACCGAATCGAGTGCGGCGCGGGCCTCGACGTCCTGCGCGTCACTCACCCCGCCACCCGACACAAACCCCACGGCAGACGACTTCCCCGCGTGGTGCGGGATGATGAACTCACTGACGTCAATCTTGATAAGGAGTGTCGAGCCCCACTTAAACGACATGTAGTTGCTGCCGACCGCGGACCGCATCGCCGGACCATACCCATCGCCGTTGGTGGAGGTGATGCTGGACAGGCCAACGGCGCCCATGTTGTCCGCGTTGAGCGTCGCGGCGGTTCCAACCCCAAGGTTGCTACGAGCGGCAGACGTATTTGTAAGGTCCGATAGGTTGCTGGCCTTCTGAGCGGCTCCGGTTATGCGGGAGTCGTCACCGGCCGCCACCGTCCCGGATGTTGTTCCGACGTTTTTGGCGGACGCATCCCCGCCCGTCAGCGTCCAATACCCGGGTGTCTCCCAAATCGTAGTTGCCCTGAACCAGTCCGCGGCCTGGCCCGACTTGTTGACCCCGCGTATCCTGAGATATGATCTGACCGGCGAATCTACATAGTAAAAGACAACAGGTGATGAAGACTTTATCAGCGCGGGAACACCGCTGCCGCTATCCGCATTATAGTCGACTGCCGCGTCCGAGTCGGTTGCGGTGGCCTTGACCTCCCAGTGACTAAAGTCGGACGGATATGGATAATTCGTGTATCCAATTCCGTCGGCCCACCTAGCAGCAACCCCATATCGCCTCGCGCCAGATGACGTGAATGTTGGGCTAAATCCGTAGTTGAGCAGACCAAAGCCGTAGGTGCTGCTCATTACTGGCGGTGCGCCAGTCTTTGTTGGCGCCGTGAACGGTGATCCCGTCGCCGCCGTGATCGCAGACCCGCCGGCGCCCGACCATGCCTGTGTCGCAAACTCGTAGGCTACGCCAGTCGATAGGTCGTCAACACGCAGCGTCGTGCTGCCCGTATTTTTTAGCTGGGCCGCAACGATCCACTCGCCGCCGCCATTGCGACGGTATAGCACGTTTTGCCATACGGCGCCCGACGGCATTGCCGGCACGCTCAGAGTGATAAACGCGTACACCGTGCCGTCGCCGGCCATGTACGTGTCATTACTGCCGGGTGTGACGCGCGAGGCAGCGGACGGGGCGGACGGGACGACGGCGCCA
This sequence comes from Opitutus sp. ER46, assembly GCF_003054705.1. Taxonomy (NCBI): domain Bacteria; kingdom Pseudomonadati; phylum Verrucomicrobiota; class Opitutia; order Opitutales; family Opitutaceae; genus Opitutus; species Opitutus sp. ER46. Next base: position 293,099 of record NZ_QAYX01000020.1, on the reverse strand, counting down.
ACGGGGGCTGTGGCTGTAGTTGCCGCGCCGCTACTCGTCGGGTCGCTCTCGTTTTCCGAGCCGTCGATCGCGGTAACAAAGTAGTAGTACGTCACGCCGGCAGTGACGGATGGATCGTCCCACGCAAGCCCGCCGGTCTCGCCCAGCTTTGTGGCACCCGAGAAACTGTTACTCGTGTTGCGGTAGATCGCGTACTCGTACACGTCAGCCGCGCTGCTCTTGGACCATGTGATGCGATTGTAACCTGGGTACGCGACGGCCGTCGGAGTGCCTGGAGCGCTTGGCTTGGCCGTGTCGCCGACAAGCGTATGGCCGGTTACAGTAGCCCACTCGCCGCGAATGCCGCGGTTATTTTGGAATCGTACGCGAATATCAAATACGCCGCCAGCGCGGTACCCAACAAGGTAATCAGACGTCGCGTCGCCACGCACCGTCTTTGCTGGGAACCACGCCCCACTGCCATTAATTGCCGTCTCGATGATGACACGACCGCCGCTCTCGATGTGGATGTCGTTTGGCGCTGTCCACGCCACGAGCATGCGCGGTAGCACCGTGCCGTCTGGCTGCATCTGCACCGTAGTCGCGCCACTCGTGACCGTGAGCCCCGCGGGAGTTGCGACGTTGCGCGGGTCCGGCAGCGTGGTGTTTGGCGCCAGGTCAATCGCAGTCTCCTCGCCGTCAGCCCAATCCCACACGCCGGCCGCTGTCTCGCACGCAACAATATCTACGCCAAGCGCCGGGTTGTCTCCGTCGTCGAGCGAAAATTTCCACTCGCTGACCTCGAAGAGTTTGTTGGTCCAGCCGTATCGCGCGACCGTCAGCGCAAACACGTCGCCCGCCTGCACGCGCATGCCATGTAGCTTGAGCGGCAGACTCACAACAATATCTTGCCGACTACGCTCGAGCTCGATCTTTGCGAGTCGCTGCGCCGTCGCGGCCGACGTCGTAAACGGCAGATCCATTTCGCGCCACACGGTATCGCCGACAAGGATGCTATGCGCGCCAGTTCCCGCCGACGTGATGTCAATCGATGTGCCGGCCGTAGCATTGGCGCGCGTACTGGCTACCTTGATATGCGTCGAGTCTACAACGATTGCGTAATAGACCGTGCCAGCCGTGATGCCTCCCGGCGCCGTGCCTGTAGTCGATAGCCGGATCGCAGTGCCGGCGAGGATGTTTGTCTGAGCGTCGAGCGTCAGCGCGTCTGTCGTAGCGTCGGCCGTTACGCTGCGCACCTGGGTCGCGTCCTCCACCTCGTAGGTGGCGTTTCGGATCGGCGGATAGTCCGCCGGCTGCCATTGATTATCTTGGCACAAAAACACGCCCTTGACGCCGTTGCACGAGTCGCGACGGCTGGCCGACGCCTGCACCGTGATCGGGCCGCGTAGGTCGTCGAGCGTAAATGATGCTGACGGCGCACGGTGGGCGCCGGCATACACACGCCAGCGACCGCCAGAGTACACAACCCAGCCAGCCATTGAGTTCGTTAGCTGCAGCAGGATTTCGCTCCTAATGTTCGACGTATCAACCACTCCGTTACAGGTATAGCGCTTTTCGGTCCCGCCGCCGACAAGTCCAACGTCTTCGTCGCACACGTTGGCCGCAGCAATCACTGTCGCGTCATCAATCTCGTCCTCGGCCGCGCCGAATCCATATTGTGGATTCGTTAGATAGTCGCGGACGACAAGGGCCGGGTTGTTCGAAAATGCAGTAGCGCCGGTGCGCGGATCATACAGCTTCCGACCGCTGACCATCGCGCTGATGTTTTCAATGCCGTTGGGATACTTATCGGAATCGTATTTGAACCGCAGCTCAATTGCCGCGATACCCGAACCCTTATGCGACGCGTCCCAGATGCCAGGAGCCTCAACCGCGAGCGTCGATGATCCGATAACCTGCGTAGTGGTTCCGGTGTACTTTTTGCAGCGGACAAATCCGGAGTAGGTTCCGGTGGCGTTGCCGCTGGCGTCGAGCGGCACAACGTCGTCACCAAGATAGATGTCGCCGATAGACTCACACTCTCCGAGCGCAAGCGCGATGATGACGTGCAGGTATTCTCCCTTTGTGCCCGTGAGGTGTGCAAACACGCGGTTACCACCCTTGCGCGCTGTGCCGTAAACGATGTGACGCGACCCTGCCGCCTCCTGTACTGTGATTGTCTGCCCGCTATTTTTGAGCGAGTCCAACATGGCGCGCATCTTTTTTCGCGCACGCGCCGACGACGTAATGGAGTACGCCGTTGATGCGATCGACAGCACGACAAATACCTTTGTCGCCAGCGATGCCGCTGCCCACCAAGCCGCAACTTTTGCCGCAACCCATCCTACTGCTGGTGCCATGGCTTAGCCCTCAGAACCATGACCGTCATTCTCCTGCAGATGCCCCCAGGGAAGCGGCCGATTTGCGTTTGCAGCGTGCTCTAGCCCGCGATCGCCGGGGAAGAGACGCTGCTGATCCTCGTCGCTATAGCGCAGTACGCGAGGGCCCCCAATATCCGCCTTATCAGAGTACACGTCGCGCGAGATCCGCGTGACACCCGGGGCGCAAGCGATGCGCAGAAGCGCCGCCATCTTTCTGAACGTCCGTCGCAATCCGTCGAATGGTTTGATCATAATATTAGATGCCCCTCCGGTCCGCGTCGCGCAGTGCTGCAATAGTCCGCCGCTCCTGCGCCTTAAGAATCGGCAACAACTCGGCATGCGTCACGCCGGCCGGAATATGGTACGTAAAATTGAAGACCTTGGTCGGCTGCGACTCGCCTCGAAGATGCCCACTCGCGCCGACTGGGATTATTGTTCCTCCGACGGACGCCCGGAAAAACTCCTGACCGTCCTCGTTTACCCGATACGTTATGCCGGCCTCTGCGCTACCGCCCGATGCCATAACGGGTGCCATCGTCGTCGAAAATGCGCCCGCATCTATGATGCCAGCACCGCCAGAGCTTGCTGCGCCAGCAGCTCCGGCAGCACCACCAGCAACCGCACCGCCAATGCTAAACAGCGCCGGCAACACGCCGGTCGCACCACCAAATAGCGCGTTGAGGATTGGGTTGATGATCGCCAAGCGACTCACCATTTCGATGACCGCACGCGAGACCATGTTCGCAAGATTCCCAAACGTCATCTCACCCTCTAGCAGCATATCAGCAAACGTCTGCCCGGCGCGGTCGGAGATGCTGTTCCACAGCTGGTTCATTTCGGTCTCGAACGCGCGCGCGCCATTGGTCACGTCCTTAAACTTGCGCGATGCCTGATCGATGTTTCCGAAAAAGTCGTCGAGCTCGCTGGAAACGTCTGACACCTGCCGCGCCTTTTCCTTGTTCTCGATCGCAACTTTCGCTGCCGCATACTCTGCGGCCGTCAGTTTCGCCCGCGCCTTCTCAAGATCCTCCAGGTTCTTCTTGTACTCGAAGAGCGGATCGCTCATCGCGCGAATCCGATCGGCAAGCACTTCTTCCTCTTTGTTTGCGCGGGCGGTCGCATCCGCGTGCTCATCCTGCTTCTTGAGTAGTGCATCAAAGGCAGCTTCACGCTCCCGGAGATACGCGGTACCGTTGCGAATGCGTGCTTCCTGATCCCGCTCCGCCTCCGTCGCCCGCTCGGTGACGGCCTTGTCCTGGAGTTCCTTCCGCAGCTTTGCCACGGACACGCGCAGTTTGTCGTAGGCGGCGGTGAGGTCGGCCAGCTTCTTCTCATCCTCGGAACTGCGTGCCCTCGGCGTGCTGACTGTGAACTCGTTGCCCTCGCGGTCCGTCTTCGTGATCGTGTCGTACTGTTGCTCGAGCAGTGCCTGGCGCTTCTTGTAAAGCTCAGTGGCCTCGGCAATCATCGAGTCGAGCCGCTGTTCATCGGTCTGCCCGACGGCCAGAATTTCCTTCGTGATCGCCAGCTGCCGCGCCGCGCTCTCTTCCATGATAAGCTGCGCCTTTGCGGCGTCGGCGTAGCGGCTCGCAATTAGGTCGATCGCCTTCTCGGCAATCGCAAAGCCGGACCCGAGGCCGAGGCCGGACAGGACGCTTGTCCCGATGTCGGCTAGCGAGAACTTGCGCTTAACCTTCCTGCCGAGCGCATCGAGCTCTTTGTCAACCTGCGACCCGAACGTCTTGGTGGCGCGATCGGCACGCTTCAGCTCAGCGACATATTGTTCGGCGTCGGCGATGACCTTGGCGGAAATTGGCGGTAGTGATTTTGCCATGACGGTTTGTTTGTCAGTTGTCGGTTGAGGCGGGTGCGTCGATCAGCCGCATTGCCGGGCCCCACGCCTGCGCGAGATCGCGCATCCGAGACACCTCGCTCGTGAAGAGGCGAAACCCACCGTGGATTTCGAGCACGCTGCGGGAATCCAGAAGCGCCACGGCTTCTCGCGCGTCAATCGGGTCACCGGCCGCGCGCGAAAGCACCTCGATCAACACGGCCAGCTGCTCCGGCGAACTTAGGCCGCCGTCGACGATCGCCCGGCCAATCTTCTGTTCGAAGGTTCTGAGTGCAGGGAGCGTGATTCGAAGCGTCCGGGGCCGGTCGAGATGTACCGTAAAGGTCACTCCCTCCCACTCGTCGGGATTCTTTGGCAAAACGGGAACGTTCATTGGATTGATCGGTGGCGATTTGGCGGTTTGGCCCCCGGGAGTTCTGCTCCCGGGGGCGCACCCGCAACTAGTCATATCAATGGCACGGCGCTTCGCATCGCCGGGAATCTGGGAGTCGGTTGTGGTGACGGGACCCCGCGTCGCTCAAGTATGGCCTGCCGGCGTGCGGCCGTATCCGTCGCGACGTCTTCGGCGTGGAGATCGGCGAGACCGCCCTGGTAATCGGCATGCCTGAACTGCGGGGCCGACTTCATTGAGCCGTCTCGCCGCATCATCGTTTGATCGGCGCGCCAGACCACACACGCACGGGCCAAAAGGTCCAGCGGCACGGCGGCGCGACCGTCGGCAGCGACTTTGCGGGTCTGAATGGTCCCAAACACCGCGCGCGCCTCGTCGGCGAACGCCGGATGGATCTCGCGAAACTCGTCAAGTGTGACCCACATGGCGATCAGGCGCAAAGCGCGTCAACCATGACGGCAGCCGCCCCCGGAATCCGGAGACCACCGTCAGCATACGCTGATGCGTAAACCCGGGTCTGCCCAGTATTGTGCAGACCAGCGCGAGTTGCGCTAATTTCGACGCCGGCGCCCCATAGGCAGATAATCACCTCGCTCATTTCCAGGAAGGCGATCGCGCTGCATACGCCGGACGCGGAACCCTTCGATAGGTTGTCGGGCACCGCCGTCGTAACACCGGCCGAATACCCGAGGAGCGAGTCTGCGGCGGTAGGCTCCCAGATCGGCTTCCCGCTGCCGGCGAACCCCTCGGTCTTCCGGAGCTTCTTTCGCGTCAATGGAGAGACGAGCCACCCGAGATTGCCGCGGTCGGCCTTCCCGTTCGCAACGGCGTACTCGAAATCACACAGATTGTCGTACGTCGGGGCGGCACCATTAACACCACCCACTAGGGTCTGGACGCCCGGCGTGTTTAGGATGCCCATGGGCTGACTGCTGCTGCCGGTCCCCGAGATAACAACGCGCTGAATCTCCGTGGCGAGTGCCGCCATAAGCTCGCTTCGAAGGAATGGCTCGACGAGCGACCCCTGCAGGAGAAGCTGGGTGGAGACATCAATCCAGGCCGTGATGCGGTGCGGCACGAGCGCGAGCCGCCCAAAGTTGAACGTCTTGCCGTCGCCCGAGGCGTTCTCGCTCATCCAATCCGCAGATATTGCAGCGAGCGCCCGGGGGAAGTGCAGCTCTGACTGCAGGCCCCCGAACACGCGCGCGCCCATTTTCTCGAGCACCAATTTATCGCGAAACGCGGCGCCGATTTCGGGCACTTCGGTGGAGATGGTCATGCCGCCCTGGTCGCCTGCGATGGCAGTGGTCCCGGTCGCCGAAAGGTCGCGGTGCTCGTACCACGGCAGGATGATCCCGGACGTTTTCCCGAACGGAACGCGAGTCCGCAGCTCCTCCTGCGCCTCGGCCTGCTCCCTGGTGAGATATTTCGCGCCGACCGCAGAGCGGGACTCGACGGCGATTTGATAGATACTTGGAAATCGTGACATAATATTGGTCGGTTTGTTGGTTTGGTTGCCTGAAGATGATCACGCCGCGGGACGCCCATGCGCGGCCCGCAACTCCTCGCTATGCTGCCGCACCACCAGCACGCTTGCCTGAATCCGGGGCACCTGTAGTGCGATCTGTTCTGCAATATTGCGGCCGTCGAAATCGCTCGCGTCGGCGAACAGCCGCCGCATCGACTCGGCCCAGGTCGACGCGTGATTTGCGGCCTGGAACTCCTGCTCAGCGATCACCTGCGGGGCGATGTAGCTGCACTTTCTCGCAAGCGCCTCGCCAAGGGTCGCGATCGTGCCATCAACCACGCTGCGTCTGAGCGTCTCGATATTCTCGGCGTGCGTCGCGCGAACCTCGGCTTCGAGCGCGGCGACTTCGGAGATGATTGGCTGCGCGACCCGTTCCGCTTCGAGTCGCAGTCGGATCAACTGTTGGCGCGCGTTGTTGAGTTCGCCGGATTCGCGGCACTGGAACTCGAGTTCAGCTTCGTTCATTGCGCGATTCTTCCCGCACTCGGCCTCAACTTCCGCGCGCGCCGCGTTGATGATCGCGAGGTGTGGTGCGCTGGACTTCGCAATTTCGCGCAGGATCTCGACGGCCTTCTCGGTCTGGGTTTTAGTTTTAAACATGTTGGTTGTTGGTTACATTGGGCCGGCGTGAGGCCCCTCCGCTAAATGTATGGATGCGCAAACTGACTGGATTGAAAATGTGTAGGCATCGGCTATTCCGATTCTTCTGTCTTCTTTTGCCCCGCAAACTCGTGTTCCGTTTGCACCGGTAGGTCGGTCGCCACGTGACGGGGGGCATAAAGCCTGAATCCAATGCGAAGGGCCTCTAGGTGCGCCTGCATCGTCCGCTCTGATACGCCGAGCCGCGCGCACACGTCGGCCATCGTTTCGCACCCCGGGAACGCGTTGGCGCCGCACGTGGCGAAGAAGAACGCCATGGCACGATCATGCCTCCACTTCTGCGCCTTGGATTCTGTAACCCATCGGACGGCCGCTGGCAGTGAACTGGAATCACGTGGGCGCATGTCGTGAGTCACGCCCAGCCGAAGCCGCCCAGGGTAAAACCGAGTTGTGCGGACCACCCGGACGCATCAAAAAGGGGGCTGTTGCAGAAACCTTGCGAGTTTTGAGTGACTGTAGCCACTCGGTGTTGCGCCGTGGCCTGAAGACTTTTGACCCGCCCCCGGGGGTGACCGACTCGCGCCCGAGGCCCGCCGCACGCCGCCCCGTGGCCGTGGCGTGGCGAGAATGGCCAGACCGACGCCGAGGGCTTGCCCGCGGACCCAATGCCGTAAACGCGAAGGAATCGACGGGGGCGCTTCATGCGGCCTCCTTTGGCGCATACGAAGCCGGCACATTGTCAGCCAGGTACCGCTGCTGCACGCGGTCCAACTGCTCCCACCGTTGGTCTGCCAGGTCTGGGTTGACCGCATTCTCCCGCACCCACGGCCTCCAATTGGCAGGCTCGGGAATCGCGGCGCCCTCGCGCGACTGCATAGCCGCCGCCGTCCTCTCGGTTACACCGGGGTGTGGTTCAGCATTGTCGAAGTGGCGGCCGGATCGTCCGGGATTACCCTTCTCGCGAGCGCGATCGACCTCGGCATGAAACACAGACGGCCAATCGGCAGCGGGGTATGAGTCCCGATGCATGAGCTTTCGGCCGCGGATCTCGCAGAAGGTGGCCTCGGCGGCGTTGGTGTTCGGGAAGGCGGTCGCCAGCTTCTCAGCCAACTCGGGCGGTAGATCAAATCGGGAAGACCAAGGAAAGGGCACAGAGGCGGGGGCGGGGCGCGCAGCGCCTTCTTTCCCCCCGTTCTTCATGTGATTCTTCTCTGATTCTTCTGATGTAGCCAACGGAGCGATTTGGGTTCCGTTGGCTAACGCTAGCCCACTGCTGGCTATCGTTGGCCCATGGTTGGCTATCGAAAGGAGTCGGTAGGTGGACGGTGCGCGAAGGGCCGGCGTGTTGATCTCGACGAGCCCGAGATCGGCCATGACGCGGAGGTGCCTTTTAATGGTGCTAACGCCAACGCCGCTCAGCCGCTGAATCCATGCGTGCGTTGTCTCGAAAGACTCTGCCTGTTTGTCGCTCGCGATCTCCGTCAACGCGTCATACACGGCCAGCGCAGTAGCGACGTTGTTCGTCGCGTCGAAGGCGTCTCGGATGATGCGGCGCGCGCCTTTGCTCTGCCAGCACCACGGGCCGTCATGGATGTCCCGCGCATTCACTGGGCCCCCTTCTCGCCGGCTTCGCGGCGAATGCGCTCGATCCTTCGCAACACCTCGCGTTGCGGCGGCCGGTCTACCTCGTCGGCTTCGTAGAAGTCTGCCAGGGCTTCGGAGCGCGTGCCGGCCGGCTCCATTGGCATCGGCGGCAGGCAAAGGGGGTATTGGTGGGGGAGGTCATCGGCCTTCATGGCGCGGCCCCCCTCGCCGTTCCCTGGCCGTTCTTGTGGCTTCACGGTATGCACTCAACAGCGCGTTGGGTGTCAACTCGTGCGGCAGTCGCTGAGATCGCGCCCAGGTGACAATGCGATCGACCTTGGTGTGTGTGCTGCCGCTCGCGCGGTTCTCGCGGCGGTTCATGCCGCCCTTCCGCCATCCGTGGCATTGGCGATGAACTGTCGAATGCTCGCTTCGGAATAGCGGAGCACCCGGGCGTTGAGCCGAACAGCCCTGATTAGCCCCCGCTTGGCGTACTGTCGCGCGGTGTGTGAGGTCTTGCAGCGCGACCCGGTGATTTCGTTGAAATACCGGAAATCAACCAACCTGTCACTGGTGTTACTACTGCGCGGTATGTCTTCCATGCCGCGGACAAGACCGCGCAACACCTCGCCCGACAATCGGACAAGAATTGCCGGAAATGGAACCTTTATTTCCGCGGTCGGCCGCGCCGCATCGGTACTCCCAATTCAGCACACATCTTCTTCAGGTAGCCCCAGTCAGGGCACCCGGAGCCAAAGCGCCTCCACGGAACGGAATCCATTAGGCCGGTCACTGTGTACTTGGTTCGGCCGCTCCAATCGATGCTATCAAGAATCGCAGATCGCCACGGGTCGTGCAGGTTAAGTGAACCGTCGGACCCGAGCCGCCGCAGGTAGCGCGCAGCGTCTTCAAAGAATTGCGTGTCTCGGCGGTCGATGGCGTCGATCAACTGAGCCAAGGCCCAATCTGCCAGCGGGCGCGCTTTCGCCTCCACGATCAAAGCCTCTGGGGTCGTATGCTGTGCCTCCGCGCGTTTCTGCAGAGTCGTGCCCCGGGGGTGACGATCTATCCATACTCGCTCAGCCCAGAAGGAACCAGGCGGGGCGTCGTGAAGATCACCGAGACGAGCCCGCATCTCGTTATCGAAGTAGTCGGCACCCTTTTTCGTCAGAATCCTGCGGCTATTCTCGGGGCGCCCTGGCCTTCGGGAGCTTGGCTTTTTTGCCTTGGTTTTGCGGCGCGCGTTCACATGCCACCTGCCTTTCCGGCCTCGCGCGAAACCTCGTCGCTTGGAGTTGGAATTGAAACAGTGACTCGGCGCTGTCTCACAAGATAACTGTCGCTCGTCGTCGTGATAGATGCGTGCCCCAGAAATCCACGTGCCTGTTCAAGCCCGTGAGCCTGGAAAACGAGCGATCCCGCGAGCTTCCGCAAAACATGAATGGGCTTTGCGTCGTGAACACCGTTGGCCCTCAGCCATTCTGTTAACTTTTCCCACGTGCGCCATGGCGAAGCATCACAGCGGTACGCGGGCGCGGCTTTGGTTTGCAGCTTCGGTGCGCCGCCCTTGAGCACAAACACGGGGTCCGGGTTGTCTGATTTCGCGCGCCGAAGGATATCGACGGCGACTTCATCCAAGTCGATTGTCCGGGCGCTTTCTTCCGACTTCGGCTCGAACCACTCGGTGCGCTCGATCGTGATGACTCGCCCAGCAAGATCCACCTGCGACCACGCCAGCCGGTCAGCCTCACTTCTCCGCAGTCCAGCGAGCACACAGAGACAGAAGGCGCGAAATGCCTCCGGCTCTTCCTTTTCCAACACTTGGCGTGCCTTGGCAAACAACTGTCCTGCGTTGATCCGTCCGGCGAAGCGCTTGGTGCTTCCGCCAACAGTGACGCCAGCAAAGGGTGGGGGGCTCGGCAGCGTGACATGAGACGCAAGCCCGCTCTCCATGATTCGCCTCGAGAATACCGCGCGCGCCATCCTGATGGTCGAGTCGGCGGAGATAGTTGCCGCGCGCTTCTCCACCGGATTTGTTGCGCGTGCGGCAATGCGCTTGTCGCGCCACTCGCGGACCGCGGCTGCCGTGATTATGGAGAGTGGAACCCCGTCAACTTTCGCACGCCAGGCAAGAAACTCGGCGGACCTGTATGCGGTCGGGTTCTCGGGGCGCTTAATGCCGGCGAGTTCGCCCGCGATTTGGCGGAGCCGCAACGCGGCCTGGGCAAACGACTGCTTTCGCGTCGTCACGAGTTGGGCAGCGGCGCCAATCGCCTGGCCAACCGTTCCGGCCGCAGGTTTCTTGACGGCATCCGGTTTGAATTTCGCAAGCGTCGCATCCCAACCGGCGGAGACGAGTGAGGCGTAAATCTGTTGGGCCTTTGCCGCCGCCGCCGCCGCGTTTGGTGTGTTGAGTCCGAACGCCCCGCGCCTGCCCTGGTGCTTAATTCGAACCGACCAATTCCCGGAGAGTAGCCGCCGGCCACCACGAGTGAACCCCTCGTGGAATAGCCGCTTTTTCCAATAGTCGGCGTGGAGCTTGGAGCGGCGCACCTGATGTTGCTCCGCCACTTCTCCGCCACTTTTTCGCTTCTCACTCCCGCTTTTTGCTTCGCTCAACTTCGCATTCATTGTCCCGTAAATCGCTGGTAACTCGGCACGAGTACCGGCCTTTACGCGATAGAAGCGAAGTGATGAGAAGTGTCCACTCAATAACTGTTAATCACTTGGTCGCTGGTTCGATCCCAGCCCGGGCAGCCATTTCGTCCTTTTGCCAGGAAGTGACGAGCGATGACAGGACGCGACTAAACCCCTCGTTGTCAGTGACATTGACCGAGGCGACGAATTGATCGCAAAGGTCAGCAAGTGACGCCGGATGCCCAGAACGCACAAAAACGTGTGCGTCTCTTTGTGCGTATTCCAAATTGGACGCTGGTATCGCTGATCCCGTGTGAGTGTTGGCCGGTGCCTTGGCGGCCAGCGTGGCGTCGATCCAAGGCAGCTTCGCCAGCTCAGTGTGCAGCGCCAGCGCCGGCACGTCGGTGTAGACCTTGGCTGTCAGATTCGCGTCGGAGTGCCCGAGGACTTCCTGGGCGACGCGCTGATTGATGCCGTAGCGGACGCCGAGCGTATGCCAGATCTTGCGGAAGGAATGAAATGAACCGAGCGCCCGAGCGCATCGACGCGCTCGATGCCCGCCCGCTTGAAATCGCCGCGGAGCAGATCGTAGGTCGGCCAGCGGAACCAGAAGATCGGTTTGCTGAGCGTGTGCGTTTCCTCGGGTTTCGGGCGCAAGGCTTTCAATTGCCCGACGATCTCCGGCCGCAGCGGCACCGCGCGCTTGTCTTTGTCCTTCGTCGTGCTCTCGCGAAACAGCGCGTAGGGTTGCGCCTCGTCGAGATGCACGTCGCTCCACATGAGCGCGCGGACCTCGCTCTTTCGTTGGCCGGTGTAGAGCAGCATTTGGTAGGCGAGCCGGCGCCGGCCGGCGATGGCGAACAACCGCCGCAGCTCGTCCTCGCTGAAAGCGCGGCACGGCCGCACCTGCTTCCCGCGCGTCTCGACGTGCGGCACTTTCGCGAGCGGGTTCACCATCAGACGGGCGGTCTGGACGAGCCAGTTCAGGAACGCGTTCGCGGAGAGTTGAAATTCCTTCTTCGTTTTCGGCGAGAGCTTCAGGCTCGTGCGCCACTTCACGAAAGCGTCCGCTCGGATGTCGCTCAAAACTTTCCAGTTGTTTTCCGTGATCATCCTCCGCACTCGCGTCGTCGTGTCGCGGACGTGTTTTGGGTTCAGCTCCCGGCCGCGCAGGTCGGCTTCGTAGTCGTCAACCAGATGTCCGAGTTGCGTGCCAGCGGCGACGCGCATGGCCTTCGGCGCAACGATGCCTTCCGCCTCGCGCTGTTTCTCGACGATGATTGCGCGGAGTCGCTGCCGTGCGACCTCGCGGTCGGGGGTGTTGAGGCTCACGCGGACTGGCTTCGCGCCTTTATCGAGGGAATAGCGGCCGCAGAACACGCGCGAGAGGACGCGCTTTCCGTTCACGATCCGCGAGGGTCTGAAAACGTATTCGATCATGATTGCACCTCCGAGTATTTGACCGCCGATGCTTCGAGGAACCGTTGCAGCTCGCTCGGCCGAATCCGCGGCGCCCGTTCGCTGACCTTCACGAAAGCAACCCGGCCGCCATCCACAAGCCGCCGGAACTGCCGCAACGAAATCCCCAGCACCCGAGCCGCTTCGGCAAAATTCAGCAAGGTCTCGACCGCGCCGGCATCGCCCACGTTCCGCAACGCCTTCGATTTCGGTGCAGTGTTTGCTCGCGAACGAGTCCCGTCGCGGTGCGGCTCGCGCGGCCAAACCGAACCCGCGCTTGCCGCGTCCACCAGCGTCGCCAGCGGCGGAGTCTCCGGGTGCTGGCCGCCAACGGCGCTCATGGTGCGAAACTCAAGTTCGGATGCGCTCGTGGTATTCATGACGGCACCACTCTCGCCGCCGTAGGCGGCGCGCTCAATCGCCCGCGCCTACCGAATCCGGGCGAGAGTGCCTCCCCATTTTCCGGTAGCTCGTGCGCGAGTCTGCTCCGTTCTTCGCGCGTCCGAGGTGAAGAAGCGCCTGCATCGTGGTCGCACACTTCGGGCACTTTGTTGGTTCGAGACGCAATACCCTAAGGACTTCTTGGGTTTCCAAGTCGCTCAAACCGGTCCCCAGCTATCGCCTCAAGCCGCGGTCGGCGCCTACCGTGATCGCGGTAGGCGACGCACGATCCGAAAATCCCCACGATGCGGCGGCTCGGCTTCGCCTCGAGGGTGCCGCCGCCCGAAAAAGCGGGGCGCTCGCCGCCGCCCCCGCGCCCCCGGCTCGGGGCAACTAATGGCAAGAAAGCAAAGCCGGTGCGCTCGTTGGCGCTCATGAATCGCGCCCTCCAGCTGCCCAAAACCGCAACCAAATCACGGGCCAACACGGCCTACTGCTCGCCTTTCTGCCGGCCTTTAGCCGCGCGTTTTGCCACGTCCGCGCGCAGAGCGCGCGTCTGGATCAGCGTTTCTTTTTCCCAGATGGCGACGATCTCCGGCGGCACGCCGCACTCGGTTGCGACGCGACGCCAACCACCGATCACGGACTCTTCCACTTCACCGAAAATCGTCCGGACCATCGTCGGACGAATCCCGGCCAGCTCTGCCATGCGATTCAGATCGGCGAGCGTTTGTGGGATCGCGGCGCTGCCGAACCACGACAAACCGATCAGGATGTTCGCGACATTTGGGTTGAGGTCGTAGGCGGGCGCGAGTGTCCAGGTGCGCGTGGTCTCGTCGTAAAGGAAGGCGTGATTGCGTCCGTGATCGTCGCGATTCACGGCGAGAAGATTGAAGATCGCGCGTCGTAGGCACTCGACCGCTTCCTCGTGGCCGCAGAGCCGTCGGGCGACGCGCATGAAATCCGAATAGTCCAACTGGCCATCGGACGCGCGACGATGCAGCAGGCCGCTCAACGTGTGGACGTGCCGTTTCGCCACCGTTCCATCGCTCGCGATGTATCGATCGAACCGCGCCGCGGCGAAATGCCGGCGTTGGCCGTCGTTCACGAGACAGGTGCGCGGCACCCGAATTCCAGCCGCTTTCGCCATCTTCATGTAGGCGAATTCCACCGCGCCGCCGCCATCAGAGTCGGCCGGCGAGAACTTCAGGATGCACGGCACGTGGCCGACGGGAGTCGGCCCGCCGACGAGAATCTCACGTTTGTCGGTTACGTCGGCCGAGAGCGGCAAATGCGCAGTCGTCTTGGGAAATGCTCCCCCAAGCGAACTGCCGCCTTTGGCCAATGCAGCGTTCACGTCATCGGTGGTGAGTGGCGCGGGCTTGGCCGAAGCCAAGGCGGCGGCGCGTTCGGCGAGCACTGCCAGCTCGACGGAAGAGGCGTCCGCGTCCCGGCCAGGTCCGAGCGCTGGTTCGAAGGTGATGGCGCCGGGTCCGCGGCGACCGATGGCTGCCAACTTGCCCACGACCGTCGTGATCTGCGGCAGCTCCGCGCGCATCACGCGCTCGCCCCACGCATCTGGCAGCGAATCCGCGATGAGCCCCGGCAGTCCGCCGGGAAACGGCGAGTCACCCGCACGGAATACCCGCGGCTGCGCCATCTGCTCGAGCGGAAATGCGATCGGCGAAAGATCGTGCCCGAGCTGCAGGAAGCTCGCTTCGAATTCGAGGAGATGCGCGCCGTCTTCCTCGCGATGCATCAGCGTCGCCATCGGCTGACCGAGAAAAGCGAGGCGAACAGATGATGGGTTCTTGTCCATGGTTTAGGCGGAACGCCGGGGTGCGCGTTTCCGGCGCTGGGCGCTCGCGTTCATGAATTCTCGCGCGCTCGCCGGAGTCTCCGGCGTCCGCTGAAACGACGCGATAAACGCGTCGGTGAGGCCGAGTGTTGTCAGCAGCTTCGCCAGCCCCAAAAAGCTGATCTGTCCGGAGCGTTCGAAACGCCGCAGGGTCGCAATCGCTACGCCGCTTTTTTGGCCAAGATCGAGTTGCCGAAGCCCATGGGCCAAGCGGTGCTGACGGACAGCGTCGGCTACAGTCCGCAGCAAGTCGGCTTCCGTATTAAGCGATAACATATTATCACTAAGGTCCAAGATGAGGGTTTAAGCAATCATGATTGATTGCTTAATTCGCCCAACAAAGTGGGCCTGGCCATCCTTCAGCAGACCGGCAAAAACGCCGACAAATTTTTACCCTCTTCCGCGCTCAAGCATTTGATTCCCAGCGTGAAAAAGCGCTCTAAACATCGGCAAAATGATCGGCAAAACCGACGGTCCGCACGGCCCAACTGTTCGGATAAACCTTACGGTCGTAAGGTTATTCCGGTCGTTTCAGGTTACTCGCCGACTGCCATCGCGCTGGTTCCACGTCTCTGACGCCAGCGAGGCGTGGCACGTTGGCAAGGCCACGTCGTCGCCGCATTCCCATTCGCTATTCGCGAATCGCGAATGAATGAGCTGGCCGTTGTTCTACGCGCTCACGCCCTCCAGGAAAATCGACGTTCGGTGGTGCTGGAGAAAATACTTCTGATCCGAATTGAAACCACCGACGCGAGGCGGATTCCCAGGGTCGACTCCCATGCGCCGCAGAGAATCAACGTCTGCGATGGGCGAGATTAGTGTCTCGCCGGAATCGGCAAAGGAGATGAATCCACGATCGAAGAGATGATCGATCGAGGGTGTCAGCAGCAGCCCGTTCCCCGCAGCTAGACGCTCCTCATTGTTCGATTCACGCCACGGCTTGATGTGGCTCGCGATGAGGTGGACGGGGTTTGAAACCTGCGTAACGCGGCAGCGAGTTTCAAAGCGGCTGACGTTAGTTTTGAACCGACCTTGGCCCAGACGAGACTTGATGAGGGCCGCGCGTTCCGTTTGCGGCAACTCCGATGACTCAATTTTTCGTTCCTCGACCTGCTCCCACTCATCGATCCCGGGCAATTCCACCTCGATGTTGTTTCCGCTACCCAGCTCGGCAACCTGAACAGCTGGGACCACGAAGCCGATCCGCTCCGCCACGATATGTCCGAGCACATCCGGAATGGCCGCGAGATAGACGGCCTGACGGCCGGTCCCGTCGGCGTTGAGCGGAGAGTGGCGAACACCGATGTGGGGGCCGATCTCATCGAGGACGGCGCGCGGCTGGATCGGGTTAGCCGCAGCCGCGAATTCAACGTCCACCCGCCATCCGATCACGTCCCACGCGTTACCAATGTGGCCAAACTCGTCTGGCCTGGGCGACGTGTAGCAGTGGGTTTTCGCTGCGCCAGAGCCATGGATCAGACCATCGGCATACGAGAAAACAACGTCGCCCGGCCGGACCATCCGCATGAAATCATAGAAGATATTTCGTGCACCATCCTTGCGGCGCTTTGGTGACCAGATGTAACCGCCACGAAATTCGTGCCGGAAAGTTTGCTTGTGATTCACCCACCAGAATGCCACCGGACTCAGTTGCTACTCGTTACTGCTCACGAGTCAGTCGAGAAATTACCTGCCCCAGGATGAATGCCGCATGACGGCTCCCAGCACCACCGGACTTAACCTGCTTATCTCCGACAAGCCGGACATCGAGCGGGACGCATTGGCCGACGCGTTTGCCCGGGGAGGTGGCGAGGTGCACCGCTTGGGCCGGTTTTGGGATCCGCCGGTATTCGATCCCGCAACGGTGCGCGTCTACGGAGCGGACTCGTTTTGTTTGGTGCTTCAGCAGAAGCTCGGGCTCGCGCTCTGCTCGCCCGCCGACGATCTGCTGCTACATGTGCCATCGCGCTTCCTTCAGCGCCAGATTGTGCGACGCACATTGACTGATGCTCTCACCACGCTTCCGGCATTCGTGAAGCCGGTCACGCCGAAGCAATTTCGCGGCGCCGTCTACTCCTCACCGGAAGAACTCAGCGCCGAATGCCGCGGTCTACCGCCGGACACTGCGGTTTTGGTTGCGGAGCCCGTGACATTAACAGCCGAGGTGCGGAGTTTCGTCGTAGAGGGCCAAGTCCTCGACGCAGCGATCTACGAAGGAAGCGGAGCACTAGAGTCCAGCTCGCGGCGGTTCGCGATGAGCCTACTCATCGGTTCTGAAAACACGCCCAATTCGCGGAGCGCATGGCTGCCTCAGCCGCCTGAATGGCCAGCCGAAGGACCAGCTTCGAGGCCTGCGAGCGAACCTCGGCCAATTTCGCGCGGAGTTCATCCAATCGTGAATCGGCGGCGCTCGCATTCATCGAGTGAGACTAACCCGAAATGACCGGCTTCAGCCAACCCGGCAGAGGATCGGCGCGGACGGAGCGGCTTTCTCGGACGCTGAGAACGAGCCGATATGGATTTTCGGCTGAACTGTTGTCATAGACGTGAACCTCGGGGACAAACGTCAGCGCCTGTCTGAGGTTCTCCAGGGACTGCCGGAAGCGCCGCTCGAGACGTTCCGGCGGCACGTCATGACCGCCGGCGCGCACCCGTTGAGCCACCCGAGCCCCGGAAAGTTGAGCGCTGGAGATGCCGATGAAATAGACCGTCACGCGGTAGCCGGCCGCGATCGCATCGCGCAGAAACTGAAGTTTCGCGCCCACGGGATCAGAGAAAACGGTCTCCGTGATGAAGGACATTTCCTCGGCCAGGAGTTGCGACCGCGCCGCATCCGCTGCTGCGGCGGCCTCAGAATCCGAAATTCCGAGCGCTGCGCCGATTCGGTCGGCGTTTACGAATGGCAGCCCGGTGTCCTTGAGGAAGGTCTCGAAAAACGTGGATTTGCCTGCGCCATTCGGGCCGGCGAGAAAGATCAGCCTCGGTTCCATGCCGGCACTCTATTCGACGGGAATGAACTGGCGGTTCGAAAACCGTCCGCGTCGAGTTGATCCGTCGGCCCTGCGTTCGATGATGAGATCGGGTGCCGTCGTATCCGCTTCGTAAACAGGTCCTGCATGTTTGGCGATTAGCGCGAGAGCCTTCTTTCGGCCTTTTTCGGACTGCGACAACGCTACGACCTGATCGAGATCCGCGACATTTCCGCGCTGCTTCACTTTCGCGACGCTTTCGCCCACCAGCACGCTGTCGAGCACCCGCCCCAGCTTGGCCCAGTGCTCGATCTGCGCGGTCGGAGGCCGATCGAACAACGCGCCGGTTGTTCTCGCCATGTTCACCAACTCCGAATCGATGCGCAGGGGGATTGAACTCATGGGCGAACTCTGTAGCATTTCGCTACACGGTCAACTTCCCTCAGCGATCGGCATCCGCGCTGAGTCAGGTCGATCCCGGAACGAACTTCCAGCCAGTCACTTCGCCCACGGCGAAAGGTCAGCGTGTGCGGTGCCGAGCCAGTCGACCACGGCGACACGAAGCTCAAGTGCGAACTCCCGCAGCTCCCTCGCTTCTGCGGCACTCACGCGGCCGGCGGCGTCGTACTCCAGCCCGTTCCGTTTCGCACGACAGGCATCAAGGCAGTCGGCGCCGTCCGGCCAGGTTTTGCCCAATATCAACGGCAGCGACGCAGTGGTGCGGTAATGCGCGTTCAGCTTGTCGGGTCGCCAGTCCTCCGCGAGCAGCGCAATCGAGCAGAGCTGGAGCGCGGCGTTGTAGGCGATGTTGAATCGACCGTGTGGGACAGATTTCGCTTCGAATCCTCAAGGTCGCGATCAACACGCCGAAGATCTTCGCGATTTGGTCGCGGGACGGCTGCTGTGGTTTGAGCCACCCCGCTCCTAGCCCAGTCGCTCAAGGTCATCGGCGCCTCCCTACACGAAGAGTTTTTCCTTCCCGAGCACATCCAGCACGAACGGGTTCTTCGCTCGCCGCTTCCGAAACTCCGCGGCGGTCATCGACACAGGATTTATCTCACGGCCGACCGCGTCCGTGGCCTTTCTCAGGGCCCACGTCGCTCGTCGCCTTGCCAGCGCCGGAGGCAAGCGAGCCGAAAACGAATGCCACTTCGATCCCCTTGATGCCCCGAATTGCCTCCGCGAGCACGTCGCGCAAGCCCGTGGTCTTGAGGACGAGTTGCTGCAGGTCCGGGAACAGCGGGTGGCTTGAGTTGGCCCGGTAGTAGCGTCGGTTCCCGTTGCGCCGGCTGGTGACAAGATCGGCCCCCGAGAGTTTTTCGAGTTCTCCTTGAACCGTCCCCAGTCAATGGCTGGCCCGGTCAGCGTAAGTTGTCAGTAATCCAGCAACAGCCGCGCGTTCATTCCCTCCATGATTTCGGCCGCCATTTCTGACGGAGTCCTGTTTCCACGCCGGTTAGCGACTTTGAAGTCCTGTACAAGCCTCTCTAGGTGCCGTGGCGGATAAAACGCGTAGCGCAGGCCGGCGCACGAAACGTACAGTAGCCGCGCGCCGGTGACCGTTCCGGTTCCGGCGCCGTCGGGACCTCCCTTGTAGTCGTAGTCCTTTATCGTTACCTCCAACGCGGTGAACCCATTTGGCGCCGCCGGCTCGCTTATCGCCCACAGCCGCGTGTCGACGCCGTCCGACCAAGAGCCGGAAACCGAATCCACACGGCCCAACCCGAGCAGCCGTCTGAGTTGCGTGTAGTCACAGGGAAATTCGATCAGCATCAGCGCGACGCCGAGACGCGCGATATCTGCGTTTGACGACCAGTCACCGACGGGCACGTCGATCTTTCGGGTACTGCGTATCGCGCCAGTGGAGAGATCAAAGGTGTAGTGCCAGCCGTCGGCGGTCGTCAGGCAAAAGCTCTTGTCGTACTCCTCAAGACGCAATGCGATCTCCGGGTCTGGCAACGATCGACCGACGTCATCGGCGAGCCATTGATAGTGGCTGGCCGAAACCAGCACCTTCGACGCGTCCTTCAAGAGATCCACGGTTGAGTATTCCTTGAGCAGCTTGCCTTCACAGTAGAACGCGACGGCCAAATGCCCGGGTTGGGGTCTGCTGCCATCGTGCCACGGCCCCATCCGGACAAGGAACCGCGCGTCGTCTGACAAAAACACCTGATGTGAATACCAGCCTTGGGCCCGCCATGCCTCCCGCGTCTCTCCGTGAGGAGAAACTGAGTAGACCGCGGCATAAGGAACTCCCGTTTCTCCGCCTGCCACCATCTTCACGAATGCCGATCCGCGTTCCGAGGTCGTGACCTTCGTCAGTTCAGGAGCGGGACTGTCAGCGATAAGCACGAATGGCGTCCAAGACGAGACACCGACGGCAAGGAGGATGGCCCGGAAGCGATAGCGCGTCGTTCTCACCGCGGCAGGCTCCTCCGTTTGGATCGGCAGTGCAATTCCGAGTTGCTGCATTGGGCTAGAGTGGCCCCCCGTGCGCGCAGGTGTGCGTCGGCGGTGTTGGCACTCTCCGAAGAAATTGCCTCGGCGAACACCTCCAGAAAACGGAGCATTGGTTCGATCCCAGCCCGGATTGCCATTCGACGCACCGTCCGAGCACGGCTTGCTCATGGCCCGTGGCCGGCATGTTCGATTACAATACAGCTCAGTCAGTCGAGGACTTGATGTGACGTGAGCTACGATCTGTATCTCCATCGCTCCGCTCCGGTGACGCATTCCGAATCTACTTTTCATGCGAACTCACGACTGGCGCGTCGGCTGATCGTTTACCTGTACCAGCGTCAAACGAAGGCCGGTGAACGGGATGCGAATCAAGCGGATCTTAATGGCTTTATAAGTCGCATTGTAATGACCTGTAAGATAGAAACTTGTGATTGCCGCTCGGAGACACGGATTTCCCCCTAAAAGCAGGTGTACACGGATGATAGTCGCCTCGTTTAGTTAGATAATAACAAGTCCTCGAAAAGGCAGTGTGAGTACTGCCGCCGACCAGATGACTGGCGGAGAATTGCGCAAGACAGGCCCCTTCAAACGCACCACCGATAGGTCTGTGGCGATTTCTACCCACGTCGCCGCTCCCGACTCGGAACGGAACGTGCTAGCGAAACGAGCCGAACGTCTTCCGCAACCGCTCCGTTCGGCACTTCCAACCAGCACGACGATGGGAAAGACCTACCACGATATCACAGGGACAGTCGGCACTACGCCGCGCGTCCGACTCAATCATACGGCCGCTCGCTCCGGAGCGATCTCGGGGATTTGGCGGCGCTTTCCCCGCGGAGCGTGCCTCCTTGCGCTCAGCGCGTTGGCGTTCGGGCTTCGCGCGGCGGAGCCTCCACCGCGATCATTCGACATCCCGGCGGGAGCCGGCAAGACGACCCTCGAAAGCTTCGCCAAGCAGGCGAAGGTCGAGGTCATTTACAGCGCGGACAAGGTCGAGGGCGTGAAGACCAACTCCGTGAAGGGGGACTACACGCCCCGCCAGGCGCTCGAGCAGCTCGTCGCCGAGACCGGCCTGGTGGTCGTGCAGGATCCGAAAAGCGGAGCGCTCACCGTCACGAAGCCCGCACCCGCAACGCGAAAAGAAAACACCACGGAGAATGAACCGCCCTTCACGGAAGGCCGGCCGACCATGCTCGAGAGGGTGGACGTCTCCACCACGCGCATCGACGGTCTGAACAATAAGGGCCTGCTGCAGGCCGGCGCCAACGCGCCGCTCTACCACGAGGTCGTCACGCGCCTCGATATCGAGCGCATGGGCGTCTCGAGCCTGGAGGAACTCTTCCGCTACATTCCGCAGACCTCGTCGGCCTCGACGTTCATGCAGGCCCCGGCGGGCTTTTCCAACGTCAGCGGCGGGCTGACCTCCCGCACCTCGACCGTCGGCCTGCGCGGGTTCGACTCGTCGCAGACGGTCGTGTTGGTCAATGGCCGCGCACTGCCGCGCAGCGGCTTGGGGTCGAACGGCGGCGCGGACATCGCGCGCATCCCGATCGCGGCGATCGAGCGCGTCGAGATCCTGCCCTACGCGGGCTCGGCCATCTACGGCGCGGGCGCGCTCGGCGGCGCGATCAACGTCATCCTGCGCAAGGAATACACCGGCCGCGATCTCACGACCTACTTCGGCACCTCGACCGACGGCGGCGCGACCGAGTATCGCGCGACGTATCTCGAAGGCCGGAGCTTCAACGGCGGCAAAACCAATCTCACCTACGCGCTCAGCTACCAGCATCGCGAGGCGCTGCGGGCCAACCAGCGCGACTACCTCGACGATGCCTTCCGCCGCTACGGTCCGGACTCGACCGCCGTCAACCCCCAGGGCCAGCGGCTGTTCGAGACGTTGATCCTGCCGGCGTTTGCGGGCTCGCCGGCGACCATCCTGATCCAAGGTGGTGCCACGTCGGGTGATCTGGGCATCCCCGGCGCCGCGGGCGTGCGCTATGCCGGCGTGCCGGCGGGCCTGACTGCGGCCCAAGCGCTGGCACTCACGCCGGGGTCGTTTACGGCCACGGCGGGCAAGCCCACGCTGAGTCCGCGCTATGGTCGCTCGATTCTCTACGAGCCGATCGAATCCTTCAGTGTCAACGCCCAGCTCGAACACGAGTTCGTGAAGGACAAGCTCAACGCCTACGGCGAGTTCACCGTCGGGCAGAACCGGAAGTCCTACTCGATGCCGCAGCAGCTCGTGGAGTATCTGGATGCCGACGACCCGCTGAATCCCTTTCGCAACAACGTCACCCCGGGCTTCGCGGGCCGGGCGGTAACCGTCTTTCTCGATTCGCCGGACCTGCCCGATCCCTCAATCCTCTATAAGGATGAGTCGGCCCGCGCGGTGCTCGGACTCAAGGGCCAGATCACGGAGCGCTGGGAATGGTCGGTCGACGGCGTGCTCGACTACTCGCACAGCTTGACCAACAGCAAGAACCCGTCGACGGACCTGATCGATCTCAACGATCTCGATCCCTACGCCGATCCCGGCCCGTCCGCTCCGGCGGAGGTTCGGCGCGCGATCTATCCGCTCTTCAGCGATCACACCAAGTATCCGATCAGCCAGGCCGACGCGGATAAGTATTTCGGCACGGTGCGCCGCAGCGCCTCGCACGGCCTGCAATGGGAGGGCAATGCGCGCGTGATGGGCGAGGTCTTCAACCTGCCGGCCGGACCGCTCCGCGCCTCGGCGGTGGGCAAGTATCAACATTGGGATTTTGTCTCCGGTCAGCTCATGGACGGCAGCGATGCGACCTCGCGGCTTATCCATAACGTCGGTTGGGACACTTCGTCGAGCAGCACGCCCGGCACGCGCAAGATCCGACAGGGTGCCGTCGAGGTGAGCGTGCCAGTGATCAGCAAGCAGTGGCAGCCGCTGCCGATCGAGGGTCTCGATCTCCAGGGCAGCCTTTCGCGGGAACTCGACACCAGCAGTGGCCTGAACTCGGAAGATAAGCCCTTCACCAACAAACAGTCGGCGACGAGCAGCGTCGTCGCGGTGAAACTGCAGGTGACACGCGACGTCGCGCTGCGCGCGTCGTATTCGGAAGGTTTCTACCCGCCCAACTGGTGGGACGTGAGCGCGCCGACCACGGAGTTTCCGGTCGGCGGCTACTTCCCCGATCCGAAGCGTGGCAACACGATGCAGTTCACGCCGATGATTGCGGTCAAGCAGGGTGGCAATCCGAACCTGACGCCGGAGAAGGCGAAGTCGGACAACTTCGGCGTGATTCTCACGCCGCGCTGGCTCCCAAATCTCACGCTCAATCTCGATTACTGGAAGATCAAGAAGACCGATGCGGTCGTCTCGACCTCTTTCGTGGACATTATCGCGAATCCGGACGCCTTCGGCTTTCTCATCACGCGGCAGGCGCCCGGCGCGGGCGATCCCGCGGGCTGGCTCGGCCGCATCACGGCGGTGGACGCACGGGCGTTCAACGCGTCGGTGACGGACACGGAAGGCATCGACGTGGGCCTGCGCTACAACGAAGTGAAGACGGCGGTGGGCACGTTCGAGTTCGCCGGCTCGGCGAGCTTCACGAACAAGTTCCTCCTCGCGACGACGCCGACCGCGCCGATCGTGAACACGGCGGGCGGCAGCGGTCCGATCCGCTGGCGCGGGAATGCTTCGGCGACCTGGCTCCGCGGGCGTTGGTCGGCCACGATTACGGGCCGCTACGTCGGGCACCATTCGACGAGCACCACGGCTCCGTCCGAGAGCTATCCGGGCGCATCGTCGCTCGATGGCGGCCGCATCCCGGCGTATCTGCACTGGGACCTTCAGGCCAGCTATGAGATTCCCTACGGCATCGCCGCCGCAGATGGCTGGAAGACCTGGTTCTCCGGCGCGAAGTTCACGCTCGGCATGCTCAATGTGCTGAACGACAAGCCGGCGTTCCTCTCGAGCGGCGCGTTCTACGACGGCGCCGATGATCCGCGTCAGCGTTATGTGTATCTGCAGGTGAAAAAGAGTTTCTAACCCGGCCCCGAACCGGAACGTGGAGAGCGGGAAAGCCGGGCACCGGCCCCAAATTTCCCGCTCCCACGGCATCCCGGCTCGGGCGGGAGAAGCGGTTCTCGTTTTTTGGATTTCCTCTTACGGTGCCCGGTGCGGCATCCGCGGCAGTGACCCTCGCACCATCAATCCTCCAACTCTGATCATGTTTCTCTCCTCTCTCTCCCGCGGTGCGCTCTGGGCGCGCCGCCTGCTTCTCCTCGGCACGATCGCTGGTGTGGTGGCGCCAGTCGTGCGGCTGGCCGCTGCGCCCGCGGACATGCCGGCGCCGGCCTCGTCCGATCCGGTCGAGGTCGAACTCAACGCCGTGCTGGCATTGCAGGCCCGCCGCCCCCCTGAGGGCACGAAGGGTGCGGCGCAGTATTTCTGGTATGACAACTACTGCCAGAGCCTCTCCAACGCAGCGGTCGCGTTCATGGAGAAACATCCGACCGATCCGCGCCGGTGGCGTGCAGCCTTCCTGCTGCCGCGCTATCTGCCGCGGTTCGTGAAGTCGATCGGCGAGGGCTACGACGCCTCGAGTGACGAGAAGCTCGTCGTGCGCGACACGGCGCGTGAGGCGGCGTGGACGGCGAAGGTTGAGGCGATCGAGAAGGAGATGCGCGCGGCGGCTGATGTGCCGGATGAGGTGCGCGAGCAGCTCGAGTTCGGCGACATGATGCAGGTGATGAATGCGAACTACCGCGCGGCTTTCGAGGGTGGCACGCCGGTCGATCTGCCGGCGGTGGAGGCGGCGATGAAGAAGTTCCTGGCGGGCTGGCCGGAGAGCGAATCGGGCCGCGGCATCCTGCCGATGTACGTGAGCCTGCGAAAGAAGCTCGGGACGGTGGACGAGGTCGCGGTGCTGGCGGGATTCAGTGACAGCCCGAATCGTGCGGCGCGCGAATATGTGCAGGCACGGGCGCGCTTCGCGGAGTTGTCCAAGAAACCCTTCGAGCTGACGTTCACGGCGCTCGATGGGCGCGAGGTGGATTTGAAGAAGCTGCGCGGCAAAGTCGTGCTGATTGATTTCTGGGCGACGTGGTGCGGGCCGTGCATCGCTGAGATACCGAACGTGAAGAAGACCTACGAGGAACTGCACGACAAAGGCTTCGAGGTGATCGGCGTGTCGCTCGACGCGGAAAAAGACCGGAAGAAGTTCATCGATCTCGTCGCGAAGGAGGGCGTGACCTGGCCGCAGCGGTTCGAGGGCAAGGGCTGGAACGACGCGCTGGCGAGGGAATACACCATCTCCGGCATTCCGGCGATGTTCCTGCTCGATCAGCAGGGCAACCTCGTGAGCACGGATGCGCGCGGCGAGAAGCTCGGGCAGACGGTGCGGCGGCTGCTGAAGATGTGAGGGATCGGCCGGGGCAGCATCGGGCGGCGGAACCGCCGAGGATTGGGCGTGGGTGTAGCCGGGGTCGCCGCCCCGGCTGCAGGTTTGGTTAGTCTAGCTCCGCTGCTGCCCGCGGCCTGCTGCAATCGCACGCTACGATCGACCTTCGTTCAGCGCCGCGTGATCCTAAACGCGGTCAGCGGAAATTCGAAGGCAGTCTCGCCCTGTGCGTTGCTCGCCGTGCGGAATAGCGCCAGCCATCTCTCTCTCAACCTGCGGCGGCTGGCCTCCGGGAGGATCTGATAGCTGTAAAAGGCCGGCGCCACTCGCTCGACCAAGACTTCCGGCGCGGCTTGTACAGCCACTGCGATGGCCTCCGTGGCGATCGCCTCGTCGGTACGCCACTGCGCGGCGGGAAAAATGCGCTTCAGGTCGTCGACGTCCGCCATTCGCACCCCGTTGCCGCTGATGGCCTCGCCCTCCAGTCCTTCGGACGCGAGCGAAGCCTTGAGCTCAGCCGCACAGGCGGCAAAGAGCGCCGAGGGTTCTCGCAAGCCGGGTATCACCGCGGCGAATCTGCCGCCGCGTTTCAGGACGCGGGCGACCTCGTCAACCGCCGCATTCAGGGGGCTGAATAACATGAAGGCCATATGGCAGACGACCAGATCCACGGAGCCGGAAGGAAGTGAAAGGTGGTCGGCCGCTTCGTTCAGAAACCGGACGGTAGCGACGTGAGCCAAGCGGATACGCGCCGAAGCCAGTTCGGCGTCACTCAAGTCGACCGCCGTCACCTGGCCTCCCGGCCCGACGCGCTTCACCAAAATCTCGGTGAGCGGCCCGTTCCCGCAGGCGAGGTCCACCACCGACATGCCATCGGCAGGCTCCGCAAACGTGGAGAACGCGTCATAACTCGTGGCTCCGCTCGCGGTTCGCGCTGCGCCAATGCTTCGCTCGGTCAATCCCGGCGCTGATGCATGGACATTGAGAATCAACTTCTCCTGGTGCGCATTTTCCATGTTCGTTTGGACGGTCATCAAAGCGTCGTTTGCGGCCGATGGGCAACGTTCCTTGCCGCTGCCAACCACCAAGCAAGGCGGCTGCGCCGACGCTCTTCCCCAGTCGTTAGCCGTTCAGGAATGGTGGAGCAGGTATATTCTACTGGCTTTTGCTCAACCCGCCGGTTGAGTCGCTCCTATGCCTCCCTGCACCCACAACGTTAAGAAACGAAAAACCCGCCGCATTAAGAACGACCGCATCGTGGCCGCCAAGAAGGCCGCGAAAGCGAAGGGCTAAGTTTCGCCCGCTTGTGGTGCTCGTGACCGCGTTTTGGTCACTGAGCCGGTGCTCTCAGAGCGCGAGGCCGTCGGGGCGATATCCGCTGTCGCCGGTTACTCGCCTTCGTCGTCCTGGACGTCGGGCGGGGCGATGGGAGAGAGAAGGCGGTCGAGTTCGGCCTGGGTGGGATTGCGGATCGCGCGGACGGTGATGACGGCCTCCCCGGCGGGGAGCGTCACGGTCGTCGGCGTGTCGGGCGTGAGTCCCAGGATCGCGGTCGCCAGCGGCGAGCTGTGGGGCAGACATTCGATGCCGGACTCGGCGTCGGTCGCCGTCTCGCCATGGGTCGCCACGAGAAACGTGAACCGGTGTTTGCGCTTTGTACCGACGTCCTGCTTCTCGACCGTGACCACGTGCCCGAGCTGCACCGTCGGCGTTGGCTTCGTCAGCCAGGTGGCCGGATCGACTTCGATGAAGGTGTTGCGGACGACGAAACGATCGAGCGCGGTCATCTTCCGATCGACGGCGCGGATCGCCTCCTTGGCCGCCTTGAAACCGAAGTTCTCGCGCAGGTCGCCCTGGCTGTGCGCCTCCACCTTGTCCTTCACCAGGTCGACGCGTTTCCGCTTCAGCGCCTCGAACTCCTCCGCCAGCACCCGGTTGTACCCGTGCCGCACGTAGATCGTCGTCGGGGGTGGCGGCGGCAGCCGGAAGATGTTCTTTCGATGCAGTGGCATGGCCGGGACTCTAGCAGAGATCTGCGGTCGCTCCAGACGGGATCCTGACGCGACCGCCCGGCCTCCAGACCGTCCGAGCGAGGGAAAACTCCGCGT
The DNA here is from genome assembly GCF_003054705.1 of Opitutus sp. ER46. NCBI lineage: Bacteria > Pseudomonadati > Verrucomicrobiota > Opitutia > Opitutales > Opitutaceae > Opitutus > Opitutus sp. ER46. Next base: position 265,535 of record NZ_QAYX01000020.1, on the reverse strand, counting down.
GCCAAGTCTTGCGCCGCCTTCTCGCGTGACGAGTAGCGGGTGCTAACGGCCAAGTTGTCGCAGGACATGTGCAAACCTCTTCGCGACGAGCTGTCTTGGATCAGTGGTTCCGCAATACCTGCCGGGCCCTCGGAATGTGGGCGATGCTGGCGGTCGTGGTTTGGGCTGCGCCCCACGCGAGGGCGCAGACCACCTGGACGACGGTGACGTCGCACACGCAGAACGATCTCTGGGGCGTGTGCCACGGTGGCGGCCAGTTCGTCGCCGTCGGCGTGGGCGGCACGATCCTCACGTCGACCGACGGCTCCGCGTGGGCGGCGCGAGACGGCGGGACGAGCGAATGGCTCCTCGCCGTCACTTACGGGGGCGGTCAGTACGTGGCGGTGGGGAACAATGGTGCGATCCTCACGTCGCCGGATGCCGCCACCTGGACGCGACGCGATTCGGGCACCAACCTCCGCCTGAACGGCGTGGCGTTCGGGGGCGACCGCTATCTCGCGGTGGGCGAGCAGGGGATTGTGAGCACGTCGGCGGATGGGGTGACGTGGTCCGCCGCGGCGAGCGGCGCTCCCTCATTCCTTCGCGCCGTCGCGTACCGTGCTGATGTTGGCTTTGTACTGGGCGGCGGGAACCAAACGATTCTGGTGACGACCGACGGCGTTCATTTCAAGCGCCGGGGAATCCTGACGCATGGCAACGTCGAGGCGCTGTTCTGTGATGGCACAACCTTCTTTGCCGCTGGCGAGTCTGAGCTGACGGCCACCGCGACCGATCCGCGACATTGGACTGTCGCATACCCCTGGATCTCACCGTCCGACTGGTACGCGTACTTTCGTGGCATCACTCGGTTCAACGACACGACGATCTGCGTCGGCCAAAGCGGGCGGGGGAACCCCTTGGAGCCGATCTTCTGCCGCGGGTACGTCGTTAAGGTCGACAACCCGGCCGCGCGCCTGGCGGCGGTGGCGGCCAGCGCGAATGAAGTCGTGGCCGTCGGTTTTGAGGGTGTCATCCTTCGCTCGGTGCCGCCGCAGACATCTCCTGGTGTTATTGACGTCACCGTGTCTGGTCCCGGCTTGTACGTCGGCAATCGTGTGACGCTCTCGGCGTGGTCGAGTAACGGTGCGACGCCCAAGACCTACCAGTGGTTGCGGAGTGGGGTGGCGATTGCCGGCGCGACGGCGAGCACGCTGACACTGGGCCCCTTGTCGCCAGCCGATGTCGGGGTGGAGTACCAATGCAAGGTATCAAACGCGTATGGCTCCACCACCGGTCCTAATAGCGGGCTCCCCCTCTCTGTGCGCCCAGCGCCAACCCCTGGCGACCTCATCGATCCAACTTTCTCCACGCCGATCGTCACGGAGCCGCGGAGGGTCGATATCCTGCCTGATGGTCGGCTTCTCGTTCGGGCCGAAATGTATTTCTATCCCGGAGACGAGCCGCAGGAGGGCATTGCGCGGCTGAACGTCGATGGATCGCTGGATGAAACCTTCAACCTGGTCGCGGCGGGCTTGCGGCTCGCGACCGGCACCACCCCGCGCGTGCTGCCGAATGGTGACGTGCTTATTTCCACGGTCTCGACGCTTGCGCCGAGCGGCAACGCCGGTACCCCGGCGTACACCTTGGTCAAATCCGATGGGACGATCGTGCCGCTCGGTACTCGGCTCCCGGGCAACATTTGGTTGACGGACGGGCGTTCCCTTAACGTGACGCTGAACGGCAACGTCGTAACGATCTCCCGCAACCAGCCCGATGGTTCGCCCGACGCGGGGTTTCCGACTCAGACCATCGTCCTCGCCGAACCCCATGTCGGTTCCTGGGACCCGGACTACCGCAGCTTTGTCTTCGCCCACGACGACCTCGGCCGCGTGTTCCTTGCCGCGAGCACATACCAGAGTACCGGTGGGACCGGAGCGATCGGCGTGCGCGGCTCGAAACTGATCCGACTGCTGCCCGATGGCTTGGTGGACGCATCGTTTCCGGTCCGGACCCTGAGTTTGCCGATTGAACAACTTGTGATCGTCGCGGGCAAAATTCACTACGTCTCGTTCGTGAACGAGATTTGGGGCGAATATGATATCTATGCTGGGCGACTCACTGCGTCCGCTCTTGAAGATCCCGGCTATAGTCGCGTCAGCTTCCATGGCGGATCAATGACGAGTTCGCCCAGGAATATCGACATGGTCCTAAACCCGGATGGATCGCTGGTCGTTGCATCGGTCTCGGGGCTTGCGCGGTACGACCCGGATGGCGTTCGCGACACCGACTTTCTCGCCCGATTCGACCTCGCATATCCCGTCACGTTGAGGTTGCACCTGTTGCCTGACGGCAGGCCGTTGCTCGCCGGGAGCTTCACGGCCATCAACGGCCGGGCGGTGACGGGATTGGCGCGGATCAAACCCGTGACCAGCGGCGGCGCATCGCGGTTGGCAAACATGTCGATCCGGGCCACGGCCGGGGAGGGGGATCGTACGTTGATTGCCGGATTCGTGATCGGCGGCGCGTCGGGCTCACGTTCCATGTTAACGCGAGCGGTCGGCCCGGGGCTCGAGGCGTTGGGCCTGGGCGCGGGTGAGGTTCTCGCCGACCCCAAGATGCTCCTGTTTCGGCCCGCCGGCACGACGGAGCAGAACGACGACTGGGACGAGTCAATCGCCGACGAGGCGAGTCGGCGCGGAGCCTTCCCCCTCACGCCCGGCAGCAAGGACGCCGCGCTGCGCGTGGATCTCGGACCCGGATCGTACGGCGTACATGTGAACACGGCCGGAGCGGCTCCCGGGATTGCGCTGCTGGAGATCTACGACGACACGAAGCCGTCGGAGAAGGGCGCGCCGCGGCTGGTGAACAGTTCGGGGCGGGCCTACGTCGGGCCTGGGCAAGTCCTCATCGCCGGCTTTGTGGTTTCCGGAGACCGGTACAAGCGCCTGCTGATACGCGGCATTGGTCCGCGGCTCAGCGCGCTGGGCGTCAGCGGCCCGCTGGCCAACCCGCGCTTGGAGGTTTATCGCGGTGGAACCATCATCGCCGAGAACGACGACTGGGGCACCTCGAAGGAGGCGTGGGACGCACATTTCAAGGCGACCGGAGCCTTCTCCCTGGAACCGGGTTCGAAGGACGCAGCGCTGGTCGTCGATCTGGCGCCGGGCGTGTACACAGCCATGGTGCGAGGCGTCGAGGACGCCGCCGGCCTGGCGCTAGTCGAGGTGTACGAACTGCCTTATCAATAGCCCGCCGGGGTGCCGGCCTGATCCTGAGCGATGCGGCATCCCGCTGCCCGCTCAGCGTCAGGTCGTCTCGCCCGGGACGAGTAGCGGGCGGAGGGTGATTTGCTGGACGCGGCCGGAAGTGATGATCTCGCCGGCGGTGCGGCCGATCGCCTCATAATCGATGCGGAGCGACGAGATGCGTCGTTCGGTCACCAGGTCGGTGCCCATGCCGGAGAGCAGACCGACGTTGGCGGGGCATTCGATGCCGGCTGCGGTGATGGCCTGCCGCAGGATGAGCGCGATGTTGTCCTCGAGACAGAACACGCCGATGCGGCGCCGGGCGGATTTGAGTCGGGCGATGAAACGCTCGCGGTCGTCGGGCGACGCCACCGGGCACACATTCTGTTCGGCGATGCCCGCGCCGAGCATCGTGGCGGCCCGCGTCGCGGCATCACGCAGGTTTTCGATTGCGACGGAGTCCGCGTAGGGGACGGCGATCCAGATCTCGTCGAACCCGCGGGCATACAGATGACCGATCGCGAGCAGGGCGCCCGCTTCGAAGTCGGCTGAGACGCTCGAGAGGCCGGCGATTGACGTGGGGCGGCAGACGATCACCGCGTTCGTCAGCTCGGTGGCGTACTCCGCGAGCACGCGGTCGTCCCAGACTTCGTCCAGGAGAATGCCGCGGAACCCGCTGCGATGAATCTGGAAGAACTCGGCGAGTGAGCTCCGCTGCTCGGCGGCCGTGGCGTGCACGGGCGGATGGGCGGTGTCCGCGTGCCGCACGAGCGTCTCGTTGTGCACGAACAGCATCGAGGTGGGATCGCGTCCGAAGGCCTGGCTGAATCCACCCATGACCGCCTGGTACACGCGACTCCAGTTCTGGAGGCGGCGCAGGAGGCAGGCGTAGGGCTTGTGCAGTTCGACGAGCCGGCGGCTGTCGTTCAGGTAGTAGCGGCCGTTGTCGCGCCGCCAGATGACGCCCTCGTCGCTGAGGCGGATCAGCAGGCGGCAGGCGGTGGCGTTCGAGATGCCGAAATGCTCGCCCATCTCGCGCGTCGTTGGCAGCGGCTCGGCGGCGTTCCAGCTCTTGGCGGTGGCAATCTGGCGCAACGCCTTCTCCAACTCCGCGCTACCGCGGCCCGAGGGGAACTCACCCGCGCTGCCGGGCTTGTCCACGGCGGAGGCGGATTCGTTATGTTCTGAACCGGGAGTCATTTACGCGCCGCGCGAGACGCGGTGAGGCGCTCAACCTCGGCGGACACGTCTCTCGCTTTCAAGCGAATTCTCGTCGGAGCCACGCGTCGCGCCACGCCGGCGTGACGCGTGCGACGGTGCAGATGCGCTCCTATCGTTCAGGCGTGGCTTCGAGGACGAGGACCTCGAAGGGGCGCAGGGAGATTCGGGCGGGTTTGCCCGCGTGGAGCTCGGTGATGGGCGCCGGCGCGTCGGCGTAGGGGCTGATCACGTGGAAGCGGCTGCGGGCACCGCGGGGAAGCTCAAAGGCGATCTGGGCATCGAGGAGAAACTCGGCCGGTTGCGCCGCCGGGTTGCGGAGGGTGATCACGGCCGCATCGGGTGACCACGCGGCCCAGCCGTAGGGCTCCAGGCGCGCGGGATCGCCGCCGATCCAGTGGGTGTCGCGCAGGATGGTCGCCTGCCGGCGCGCCCATTTGGCCGCGGCGGCAATGTCGTCCCAGTCGCGCGTGCTGAGGAGTTCGGGAGAGAGGTAGAGCTCCTGGAGCTGCGTGCCGCAACCGAAGTAGGAGCGCACCTCGTCGCGGAAGTCGCTGCCCTCGGCGGTGCCGAGTTTCTTGGCGAGTTTCGCGTAGATGACGCCGTGGTTCATCACGGAGTTGAGCGGGAACAAGGGGCCCCGCTGGACGACGTTCTTGAACGTCTCTGCATCGCGGTAGGTGAGCCACTGCTGCCGGTCGGTGCCGACGCCCGCAAAGCTGTGGTCGCGGCCGCCGCGCCAGATGTTGTCGACGTGCAGCAGCCAGAAAGGCGAGGCCCAGGTGCCGGTCGTCTGGCTCACGTACAACCCGGGCTTCAGGCCGCGCAACTCGGCGACGAGCCGCAGCATGGCGTCGAAGTCTCGCCCGGCCGCCGGATCAATCATTCCCGTCTTCTTGGGGCCGATGCCATCGAACTTGAAGTACGCGACGCCGTTGTCCCGCACGACCGCGGCGCAGAGTTCGCGAAAACGCTCGTAGTAGCGGGGGCCGGCGAGCGAGAAGCTGCCGTCCCGGATCTCGAAGCCCTCGGGGGCGGCCGCGGCGATGCGCGCCGCCTTGGCCTCCTGGTAGCCGCCCCACGGCGACAGCCAGATGCCGGGTGAGGCGCCGAAGCGGGCGGTCGCGGCCGCCATCGCCTTCAGGCCGTTGGGCCAGCCGGCGTGAAAGCGCCACAGCGAGTGCGTGTCATCCCAGCCGTCGTCGAGCACGAAGCCGTCCAGCTTGACCCCGCGTTGCGCCACGAGCTCACGGCCCACGGTGGCGATGAGCGCGAGCTCCTGGGCCTCGGAGAACGTGTTGCCGTATCCGAGATTGTACCACGTGTTGTGATGCAGGAACGGGGCGTAGGGGCGCGGCCGCTCGCGCTCGATGTAGGCGAGAAACGCCCGCCGCAGCTGGGATGCGTCCGGCGCCGTGCCGAATACGAAGGAGGCAACCAGGGTTTCGCCGGCCCGGAGCGGTTGCATGACCGGGAGGAGGCATTGCACCTTGCCGCCGTTGACAGTGTTTCGCGCCAACGGGTGCTCGACGCCAAAGAAAGTTCGTCCGGCCACCAGCGGCGAACCATTGACGTCGCCCGCCGCTTTCACGTCGGCCGCCGCCGCCGTGTCCACCATGACCACTTGCGTGAGGGGCAGATCGGCCGTGCCGGTATTGGTGAGGGTGAGGCGGGTGCGGGTGTAGGTGACGGCCGGGGTGTCGACGGTCGTCGTCGCCACGGCGATGGAGAACGCGCCGTCGGCCGAGACATACCGCTGGGCGGAGGCGGAGCCGGAGGCGGTCGCGCGCAGGTCGGCGGACCGCACGACGCGGCCGTCGGCGAAGCCGAGGGAGAACGCCTTGGCGTCGAGGTGGAATGCAGCCGCCGATTCAGCCGCCGACGCGGCGAGGATGGCGACCGAGGTGAGGACGTAGAGGAGGAGCGATTTGGCGAGGGGCATAGGCAGACAGAGGGGGGCGCGCCGGCGCGATGGGGATACGGCGGGCGACGCAGATCGGGTGGAGAAGGTGAGGGGGCTGACGACGCGCGGACGGCGTATCAGGAAGTCCGCGATGCCGCGCCCGGCGTGCGCTCGGCGACGGCGTTCATGGCCGCTTCCTGCGCCTCGATGCTCCGGACCAGGGCGAACTGGTTGCGGGCGCGGTCGAGATTATGGCCGGGGCGGTGAATCTTGAAGTACACGTCGCCCTCGAGGTGGTCGGTGAGGAAGCGCAGGCCGATCTCGAAGGTGATGAGCTTGCCGGAGAAGGCGAGGTGGGCGCGCTCGGCGTCCGTGAGGAACTTTCCGGCCGAGGAGAGATAACCGGCGACGAGCGCCTCGTAGATCGGCATGCGCATGGTGACCTTCGCGAGATCGCGTTCGTCCTCGGCGGCGGCGTTGGTGGCGGAGCGGACCATGTCGCCGAAATCGTAGAGCGCCAAGCCGGGCATGACGGTGTCGAGGTCGATGACGCACACTCCCTCCTGGGTGACGTCGTCGAGCATCACGTTGTTCAGCTTCGTGTCGTTGTGGGTGATGCGCTCGGGAATCGCGCCGCGACGCTGCAGGTTCAGGAGGACGTCCACCATCGGCTCGCGGGAGAGCACGAATTCGATCTCGGCGGCGGCGGTGACGGCGCGTTGCCGCGGGTCCTCTTGCAGGATCCGGCGAAAGGTGTCGAAGCGCCGGCGCGTGTCGTGGAAGGCGGGGATGGTCTCGTGGAGCCGCCCGCCGGGAAGGTCGACGAGCAGGCTCTGAAACTCGCCGAAGGCCCGGGCCGCTTCGTAGGCCTGCCTGGGGGTCTCGATCAGGTCATGCGTCCGCGCGCCCTCGATGAAGGCGTAGCAGCGCCAGAACCCGCCGGCCGCATCCTCGTGGTACGCGCGACCAGCGCGGGTGGGGATGACGCGAAGGACGCGGCGATCGGTGTCCGTGATGCCACTGCGCTCGAGCCGCTGGCGCGCATGAGCGGTGACGCGTTCAACATTCTCCATCAACGCCGGGACGTCCTTGAAGATCCGGTGATTGATTCGCTGCAGGATGTAGCGGATGCGCCGGTCACCTTGGGCCATGGTGAGGGCGAACGTGTCGTTGATATGACCCGTGCCATGCGGCGCACCGGCAACGTAAGAGCCGTCCGTCGCGAAGATTTTCGCGAGGGCAGCGAGATCCGGAGGGTTTAAGGGCACGGCGGTTGAGGACATGTTCGGGGAGGGCGGGACGGCGCCGAAGGGGTCTCGGCGGGGCCGCGGGTGAATGAATGCAGCCCGGGATCGCGTTTTGGTGCAACAAAAAATTACGTGTTTCACCAATGCTGCATCGTGCGTTCCCGGTTGCGTGAAGTCGCAGTGGATTCCCGTCCTGTTGAGAGCCCGTTGCGGCGTACGGCCAGCGATAGCGGCAGCGTTACGTTTCCGCGAACAGAGAGGAAATCATTGACAGCTGCCTGTCGACTTGGCCTGTAATGACGGACGAAACGTTACGCAATCAGCTGAAACGCGACCCCATCTCGTGGTTCGGCCGAACCCATCCGCCCCGCTATGAGCTCAGGAATTATCCCGCCTGCACGCCGGCTTTGTGCCGCGAAGCATCGGTGCGACGCCCAGTCGCACCTCGTTCCATCAGCCTGCTCCACGCGCCGTCCCTGGCCGTGGGGCGGCGCGCTGCTCGCAGCCGCGTTGCTCCACGCGCCGGTGCTGTGGGCGCAGACGCCGACGCCGACGGCGGCAAGTGCGTCCAGCGACGAATCCATTGTCCTGAGCCCGTTCGTCGTCTCGAGCGAGCGCGACACCGGCTATGCCGCGACGGATTCGCTTGCCGGCACACGTCTGCGCACGCCGCTAAAGGACATCGCCGCATCGGTCAGCGTCGTGACGAAGGATCTCCTCGACGATCTCGCCGCGACCAACCTCGACAACCTGCTGGTTTATACGACCGGCACCGAAGTTGCCGGCGTGGCGGGCAACTTCTCCAACATGACCACCGGCCAGTACGCGATGGAGGGCGAGACGGTGCGCGAGGCCATCACGACCGGCCCGACCGCACGGGATTCCGGCGGCAACAACCGCGTGCGCGGCCTGGCCGCGGCGGACCTGACGCGGAATTTCTTCTCGAGCCCGTACATCCCGATGGACGCCTACAACACGCAGAGCGTGACCATCAACCGCGGTGCCAACGCGATCCTCTTCGGCTTCGGCAGTCCCGCCGGCATCATCGAGAACAGCCTCAGCACACCTTCCTTCAAAAATCGCGGCACGGCGCAGGCGCGCTTCGGCAGCTATGGCTCCTACCGCGCCTCGCTGGATATCGATCGTGTCCTCCTCAAGGGGAAGCTCGCGGTGCGGCTGATCGGGATGAACGAGCGGCGCTATTACGAGCAGGAGTTCACCTTCCGCGACCAGCGGCGCACGTATGGTGCGGCGACCTTCCGTCCATTCCGCTCCACGACGATCCGCATCAATGGCGAGTCCGGGCAGGTGGAACAGCGCCTGCCGCGCACTGATCCGCCGGTCGACAGCCTCACAACGTGGTGGGACTTCGGCAAACCCGCCAAGGTCACCACCGCCAACAACGACGCGGCGTACAAAGACTGGATGGCGCGCAACAATGTCTCCGGGATGGCCGCGCAGTGGGAGGCCAACACGGGCCTGATCTATCCCGGTCCCAACGCGTACACGCCGGTCGACGGCTTCCCGTCCTGGTCCACTTCGACCATCGCCCAGTACTACTCGGCGCCGAAGAGCAGCCGCGAGGTCGCGCAGAGCATCTACCTAAACCCGCTCGCGCCGTTCATGATGAGCCGGCAGATCCTCGATCGCTCCATCTTCGACTATCGCACGCAGCTGATCGACGGCCCGAACAGCTCGACGAAGTCCCAGTTCAACACCGCCAACGCCGCCATCGAGCAGCTGTTCCTGGACGGCAATGCCGGCATCGAGCTCGTGTACGACTACCAGGAGGCGGAGCAGTCCACCCTCCGGAAGTTCATGTGGTGGCGCGCCAACAACATCTTCATCGATCCCCAGCTGGTCACGCCCGACGGCCGCACCAACCCCAACTTCGGCCGGCCGTTCATCGCGTCCAAGGGCACGTTCAACTACGACCACGCCAAGTATGAGACGGCCCGCGCCACCGCGTTCCTGAAGCACGATTTCAGCAAGCGTCCCGGCTTCCTCGGCCGGCTCCTTGGCACGCAGACCGTCACCGGCCTCTACACCGACCACAAGAACGAGGCCAAGCTGATGAGCGGCGATGCCGCCATGGCCGCGATGGGCTGGCGCGGCGGCAACGGCGGGACCGGCTGGGCCGACCGCACCATCACGACCGTGGTGTATCTCGGACCCTCGCTTGCCAACGCCGCCAGCGCCAAGGGCGCGCATATCTCCGGCGTGCAGGTGGAGACGCAGTATCCCGACGAGTTCTCGCCGTGGACGGTCGGTCGCGAGGCGAGCAACAACAAGAAGTGGGTGCAGGTCCCGACGAAGATCTACCAGTATCCGGACTACGCACACCTGGCCCGGGATTCCCGCGTGACCGCGAACAACGCCGAGACCTACGCGGGCGTCTGGCAGGCCAACTGGTGGGACAGCACGCTCGTTTCCACGGCAGGCTGGCGGCATGACAAGATGGAAGGCTTCGAGGGCTCCTGGCCGGCGACGCAGAACCCGGTGACCGGCGCCGTCAACACCTCCCGCGCGCCCGTAAACCCAAAGGGGGCAGCCGAGAAGAGCACTTTCAGCTACGGTCTGGCGCTGCATGTGCCCGCGCGCTACCTGCGTTCGCTCCCGGGCCGGCCGAACGTGTCCTTCTACTACAACGACTCCGCGAACTTTCAGGTGACGGGGTACCGCATGAACATCCTCGGCGACCCGCTTGGGCCGCAGGAGGGTACCACCAAGGAGTACGCCGTCCGGCTGAGTGCGCTCGACGAGAAGTTCAGCGTGCGCGTCACGCACTACGAGACGAAGCAGGACAACATCAATGACCGCCGCGTCGCGGGCCTGGTCAACAAGGTCGCCTACATCGAGGACTTCATCTACACGTGGGTGCCGCAGGCGACGCTCAATGCCGCCGGCTATGTGGGGCCGCTGGATACGCGCCTGCCGGCGCTGTCCGACCGCTACTTCAAGGCCTGGGGCTGGGTGTACGGCGGGCTCACGGCGGACGGTACAACGTACACGAATCCCACCTACACCGCTCCGAGTACGACGACCACGGCCATCACCAGCATGGTGTCGAAGGGCCTCGAGATCGAAGGCGTGTACAACCCGACGCGCAACTGGCGCATCATGTTCAACGCGGCCAAGCAGGAGGCGGTGCAGGGTGCGACCGATGCGACCGTCTCCGCCCTCGTCGCCGAGCGCATGAAGGAGTGGACGAAGCCGGCGATCTGGTCCGCGCCGCTGAACAACAACGTCTGGACCGGCCAGACCCTCGTGGAGGCGCAGATCATCAATCCGCTCAACACGGCGATTCTCTCCACCGGCGGTCCGGTCGCTGAGCTGCGCAAGTGGCGCGCGAACCTGATGACGAACTACAAGTTCAGTTACGCCCGCCTCAAGGGTTGGTCCATCGGCGGCGCCGCGCGCTGGCAGGACAAGGTCATGATCGGGTACCCGGTCATTCAGGACCCGAAGCTCGGGCTCGTGACCGACGTGAACCATCCCTTCATGGGGCCCGACGAGATCGCGTTCGACGCCTGGCTCGGCTACGAGCGGCGGATCTTCCGGAACCGCGTGGGTTGGAAGATCCAGCTCAATGTCCGCAACCTCCTCGACAACAACCTGCTGATCCCGGTCCGGGCCAACCCGGTCGTGATCGGGGACCTGAACACGCACGAGAATGTCGCCTACCGTATCGGCGAACGTCGGACGTGGCAGGTGATGTCGACGTTCTCGTTCTGATCTCATGCGGGAGCCCGGCCGCGCGTCGGGCTCCCGTTCCGGCAAAGGCGCGCTGGCCGCCGTGCCGGGCCGGTGGCACCCGTTGCGCTACGTGGCGCCTTGGTGTCGGCTTGGCTTCTCCCGCATATGAACCTCCCCCGTCTGCTCTCCGTCCTGGCGGCGTCTGGCTGTCTGCTTCTGACCTCCTGGGCCGTGGCCGAAACCGTCCCGCTGGAGAAACTGATCGATGGCGCCAAGGCGGACGCCGATGACCTGCGCCCGAAGGTGAACCGGAACGTTCGCGGGCAGCCGCTGCGGATCGCGGGCCGGGCGTTCGCGACCGGCCTGGGCGTGCAGACGGACACCTCGGTGGCCTTCCTGGTGAACGGCGGCCAGCGCCTGGTGGCCAAGGTCGGCCTCGACGACATCGCGTTGGGGGACGCCGTCGTGACCTGCGAAGTGCTCGCGGATGGCGAGTCGGTCTGGAGCCGCCGGCTGGTCGCCGGTCAGCTCGCCGAGACGATCGAGCTTGAGATTGCGGGTAAGCGCATCGTGACGCTCGTCGCGGAAGATGCGGGCAACGGGATTCACCAGGCGCCGGTCAACTGGGTCGAGGCGAGTGTCGCCTACACGGGAGAGGCGCCCAAGGCCGCGCCGGTGCCCGGCCGCAAGGAGGACGCCTACATCCTAACGCCCCCGGCGTCGTCGACCCCGCGGATCAACGGCGCGCGCGTGTTTGGCGTGCGCCCGGGGCACCCGTTCCTCTTCACGATCGCGGCGACGGGCGAGCGCCCGATGCGTTTCGCCGCCGAGGGGTTGCCCGCCGGGCTAACGCTCGATGGCGACACCGGGCAGATTCGCGGCGTGGTGCCGAAGGCCGGGACGCATCGCGTGGCGCTGATCGCGACCAACGCGCGCGGGACAGACCGGAAGCCGCTGCGCATCGAAGTAGGGGAAGAAATCGCGCTGACTCCGCCGCTCGGTTGGAACAGCTGGACCTGCTGGGAGGCCGAGGTGGACCAGGAGAAGGTGCTCGCCTCGGCGCGGGCGATGGTGACCACCGGTCTGGCGCAGCACGGCTGGGTGTATGTGAATATTGATGACACCTGGCAGGGCGAACGCCGGCCGCCGACGCACGCGCTGCAACCGAACCAGAAGTTTCCCGACATGAAGCAGCTCTGCGCCGACATTCACGCGCTCGGGCTGAAGGCGGGCATCTACTCGACACCCTGGATTACGTCCTACGCCAACTACGCCGGCGGATCGGCGGACAACCCGGAGGGCACGTGGACGAAGTGGACCGGGGCCTTCGACTACAGCGGCAACAACGTGAAGCCGCTGGGCCTGGGGGCGTATTCGTTCGTGGAGGTCGACGCGAAGCAGTGGGCGGAGTGGGGCTTCGATTACCTGAAGTACGACTGGCGCTGGAACGAAGTCCCCGAGACGGAGCGGATGGCGAAGGCGCTCCGGGCGTCGGGACGCGACATCGTTTACAGTCTATCCAACGCCGCCCCCTTTCGAAACGCCGCGCCGCTCTCGCGCCTGGCGAACGCGTGGCGCACCACGGGCGACATCCGCGACACCTGGGTGAGCATCAAGAGCATCGGGTTTACGCAGGACAAATGGCGCGAGTTCGCCCGGCCGGGACATTGGAACGATCCGGATACGCTCGTCGTCGGCAAGAACGGCCGCCCCTGGGGACCGGTGATGCAGCCGACGCGATTGACGCCCGACGAGCAGTACACGCAGGTGAGCCTCTGGTCGCTGTTGGCGGCGCCCATCCTGATCGGTTGTCCGCTGGACGACCTCGACGCGTTCACGCTGAGCCTTCTGACCAACGACGAAGTGCTCGAGATCAACCAGGACGAACTTGGCCGGCAGGCGGCGCAGACGCTCGTGAACGGCCGGAAGCAGGTATGGGTGAAGGAACTCGCCGACGGCTCACGGGCGATCGGTTTGTTCAATCTCGCGGCGGCCCCGCAGGAGGTTTCCTTCCGCTGGGCGGAGCTCGGGCTGGAGCCGCCCGCTCGGGTCCGCGATGTTTGGCGGCAGCTGGACCTGCCCGCCTCCGACGGCGGCTTCGTGGCGTCCGTACCGCGGCACGGCGTAATCCTGATCCGCGTCTGGCCGACGGCGCGGTGAGCGCGACACGGTGGCCCCGCGGCCGGCACCCCGAGTAGAACGACGGGTGCTTCGTGGACGAGTGGTGCGGGGGCGGAACGGAGCCGCTGCCGGCCGTGGCCAGTCACCGACTGCGGTACTGCGTTCCTGGTGTGATCGCGGGCGGTTTTGACCTTTTCTGAGCGGGACCGTGGGCAGAGACTGCGCGTTCGCGGCGGCACCTGGCCCCATGCCGCTGCGACCCCATGAACGTTCGAGTCACCCTGATCGCTCTTTCCCTGATCGCCAACGGCGCGCTCGGCGCGGCGTGGCTGAGCCGCCGCCCCGCCGCGGCTCCGGCAATCCCTGTCGCGCCGGAACCGACGCGCGCACCGGAGTCCGTGCCTCTCATGTTGAGCAAGGAGGTGTGGGGCAGACTGGCGGACGCGGACGACCGCACGTTCGTGGCGCGATTGCGGGAGCAGGGATTTCCGCCGGCGGTGGTTCGCGCGCTGGCGTCGGCGCGGATTGCGACGCGTTACGCCGAGCAGAAGCGCGCGCTGCGCACGAAGGCGCCGGTGCCCTACTGGCGCGGCCCGGCGTACTCCGGGAGCTTCTCGAGCCTGGACGCCGAAGGCCGGGCGGAACTGAGGCGAATCAACCGCGAGCAGGCCGAGCAGCTGCGGGCGCTCGTGGGTGACGAGGGTGCGGGTGCGGTGAGGACGTGGTATGAGAGCGCCTTCCAAAGACAGAACTACGGGTATCTCCCGCCGGAGAAGGGCGAGGCGCTGCGGGCGATTCAGAACGATTATCGCGAGCTGCGAGCCCAGGTGTGGGACCGGGCGAAAGGCGTCATGCTCGCGGAGGACCGGCGGATGCAGGCGTACCTCGACCAGCAGGAGCGGGCGGACATGGCCAAGGTGCTCAGCGCGGAGGAACTGGCGGAGTACGATCTGCGCTCGAGCCCATCGGCCACCACGACGCGGTCGCGGTTGCAGAATTTTGAACCCACCGAAGCGGAGTACCGGGCGCTGGTGAAGCTGCAGCTCGCCTTCGATGCGCGGTTTGGATCCGGCGACACGAGCGCCGAGCAGGAAGCGCGGCGCCGCGCGGCGACCCCGGAGTTGCGCGCGCAGATTGCCCAGGCGCTTGGGAGTGAGCGGTACGCCCGCTATGAAGTGGTGACCGACGGCTCGTACGGCGGCGTGGTGAGTCTCGTGAAGCAGTTGGGGTTGAGCGGCGACTCCGCCTTTGGCGTCGTGCAGGTGAAGGTGGAGACTATGAAGCAGGCCGATCTCGTGCAGCAGGACCAGAACTTGCCCGCCGAGGAGCGCGCCGCCCGGCTCTCGGCGTTGGCGGCCGCGGCGAGAATGAAGCTCGCGGCGCAACTCGGGGCCGACGGGCTGGAGCGCTACGAGGCGATGTTCGGGCCCTACTGGCTGCCGAAGCTGGAACAGGGCGCGACGAAGGGAGGCGGGCGATGAAGCGCACAAATCTCCTCCTTGCCGCCACCCTGGCGGGGAACGTGGCCCTGGGCTTCGCGCTTTGGCACGGAGCCGCCGGATCCGACACCGAAGTAACCGGTTTGAGAACGGCGGGCGCCACGACGTCGGAGATCGGCGCTCGGCGGACGCCATCGGCGGCGGCAGCGCAGACGTCGACGTCGGCACCGCTCCTTTGGACGCAGATCGAATCGGAAGATCTGGATACGCTCGTCGCGCGACTGCGGGCCGCGGGCTTCCCGGCCCGCGAGGTTCAGGAAATTGCGCGGACGGTCCTAATGACTCGCCGGCAGCAGCGACTGAAGTCGGTGCTGAGCCCGGCAAAGGACCCGCCCTACTGGCGGTCGCTGGCGTTTGGGCCGCAGGACCGAGAGGCGGAGGAGAAGGCGAACGCGGCGTCCCGCGAATTCGCGCCACTTTGGCGGAAGTTGGAGAGACTGGTGCGTGTGCCGTTGGCGGAGGACGCCGATGCGGCGGACCGAGCGCGTGAACGATATGGCAACCTGCCGCTGGAGAAACTGCAGCGTGCGGAAGATATCGAGGCGGCGTTTGAGGACCGCGTGCTGGCGCTGTCCGCGGAGGGGCAGGCCAACACGCAAGTGATGGTCGCTCAGGGGCAGGCCTACGCGCAGATCAAGGCCGAGCAGGACGCGGCGCTTCGGGCGGCGCTGTCGCCCGAGGAGTACCGCGAGTACGCGCTCCGGAGTAGCCCGACGGCGGTGGCGCTGCGCACCCGGCTCGCGCTCTTTCAGCCGACGGAGGCAGAGTATCAGGCACTGTTCGATCTTTATGAGCCCATCGAGCGGCAACTCTCGGCTGGCGGGATGGCGCCGTGGTTGGCGCGCCGGGCCGCGGAGACGCAGTTGACGTCCCAAGTGGAAGCGGCGCTGGGATCGGAGCGCTACGCGGACTATGTCCAGGCCCAGCAGAGTGCAGGCGACAAACTCAGCCGGCTGATGGGCCGGCTTGAACTGCCGCTCTCGACGATCGGCCACATTAACTCGATCCGGGACGACATCACGCAGCGTGCGCAGTCCATCCGCGCGAATCCCCAGCTGACGGCGTCCGAGCGCGCGCAACAATTGTCAGGCCTGGCCAAGGAGGCCGCGACGCGGCTCGGCGCAAAGCTCGGTGACCGCGGGCTGTCGGCGTACCGCGACCTGAAGGGCGACTGGCTGCTCGATTTGGAGAAGCGATGACGCGGCGTATTGGGGCTCTACCTACGTGCGGTCACGACGGTCGAATCTTCCCATTCCCGGGAAGGAATGGTCCCGAATTCAGCGGCCGTGGCAACGTCCGAGGCTGGCTGGATCGAACGTAAGCTTCTTGACCACGGGCACTAACGTTTTGTGTCCGACGCTGGCACGACGTCTGCGAAGGGCGGGCAGCCCCCGCGTTCATGCTGAACCTACGCCACAGCCTCCTCGTCCTTGTGCGGCGTCCGCTGCCGACGCTCGGCATTGTTGCCACCCTGGCGGTCGCGTTTGCGGCCACGTTCCTCGTGCTCGGGCTCATCGAAAGCTATCTGCTGCGCCCGCTGCCGTATGGCGACGCCTCGCGCCTGGTCGTGATCGGCGAGTATCCGCTCCAGACCGGACCGCTCGTCGGGTCGCGCGTGAGCTTCGCCAATGCCGCCGATCTCACGGAGCACACCCGCACGCTCTCGCGCGTTGCGACCGTGCGCAACGAGTCGGTCACGCTGCGGACGGGGGACGCGCTCGAATCGATCTTTGTCCAGCGCGTCACCCCTGACTTCTTCCCGCTGCTCGGGGTGCGGGCCGCGCGCGGCGACGTGATCCATCCGGGCAACGCCGAACAGGATGGCCAGCGCGCGCTGGTGCTGAGCCACGAGCTGTGGCAGCGGCGGTTTGGCGGTGACGCCGGGATCGTCGGCCGCAACGTCGACCTGGACCAGACGCTCTATCGGGTGGTGGGCGTCGCGCCATCCGAGCTGGCGCTACCGATCGTGGGCAATGGGCAACAGGCGTGGCTGGCGCTGCTGCCGCGGGACTTCAATCGCGCCGAGCGGAACGTCCCCCGCCATTTCGTCTTCGGTGAACTCGCCCCGGGCGTATCGCTTTCCGCGCTCAACGCTGAACTGGTCGCATTCGGGCGCACGCTGGCGCGCGATTTTCCCGCTACGAACGGTGAACGCGGATTCTTCGCGTTCTCCCTGCGAGAAGTGCTGGTGGGCGGGTTTCGCTGGCACCTCCTGCTCCTGCAGGCGGCGGTGGCGCTGGTGCTCGTGGTGGCATGCGTCAACGTGGGCTGCCTCTTGGTAACGCAGGGCATTCGCCGTCGGCGCGAGTTTGCCGTGCGCCTCGCGCTGGGGGTCAGCCCGTGGCAACTGTTTCGCCAGTGTTTTTTGGAGTCACTCTGGGTGACCCTTGCCGGCGCGGTCGCGGGCCTGTTGCTGGCGGCGTGGGTGGCGCCGCTCACCTCTCTGCTCCTGCCGGTGGAGAGTGCGCTCCGCCGTCTGCCGCCACCCTCCGTGGGCGCCGTGGTCGTGTGGTCGGCGCTCGGACTCGCCCTCGTCGTGGCGGCCGCCTTCAGTCTGGTGCCGCTTTGGCAGGTGCGGCGGCTCAACCTCGAGGCGGCACTCCGCGATGGCGGCCGGCAGATCGGCTCGCTCAGCGCCGGCGCGGCGACGCGCGTGCTGGTGGGCGTGCAGGTGGCGCTGGCCCTGGCGCTGCTCGTGACCGCGGGTTTGCTCGTGCGGAGCTTTCAGGCGCTGCAGCAGGTTGATCGTGGCATCGATGCCGCGTCGCTGGCGACATTGCGGATCGGGTTGCGTGGGACGGGCTACGAGAGCCGGGAGGCGCGCACGCGCTACTACGAGCGGGTGGTCACGGCGTTGCAGGCCCTGCCGGAGGTCGCGTCGGCGGCGGTCAGCGACTACTCATTTCCCGTGGTGCCTGGCTCCTATGCGGGTTTCCTGGTGGAAGGGGACACGACGGTGGTCGCGCAGTCCACGAAGCGGGCGCTGGCGCGGGCGGTCTCGCCCGAGATGCTACAGGCGAGCGGGCTGAAACAACTGGCGGGCCGGTGGCTGGGAGCCGACGACCGTACCGACACGCGCCGCGTGGTCGTGATAAGCCGCAGCCTGGCGGAGAAGTACTGGCCCGGGACCGATCCGCTGGGGAAGCGGGTGCAACTGGAGCCGTACGGGAACGCGTGGTGGGAGGTCGTGGGCGTGGTGAGCGACTGGCTGAGCCATGGCGCGCAGCCCCGGGTGATCGACACGTTCTATCTGCCGCTCGCGTTTGCGGCGCCGGCGGATGCCGCCGTGTTCGTGCGGGGACGGCAGGGGCGGCTGGTCGCGCCGGAGACGATCCATCGCACGGTGGCGGCAATCGATTTTCATGCGGTGCCGTACCTTCACCGCACGGCGGCGAGCGTCTACGCGGCCGGCGCGTGGCAAACCCGTTTTGGGCTCACCTTGGTGGCGATCTTCGCCGCTCTCGCGGTGATGCTTTGCCTGGCCGGAGTGTACGCGGTGCTCGCGTTTGCGGTCGCCGGCCGGCGACCGGAATTCGGTCTGAGGCTGATGCTGGGGGCGACGGCGCGCGGCATTCGGATTCTGGTGTTGCAGGATGCGTGGCGATTGACGTGGCCTGGGCTGGTCGGCGGGCTCGCGCTGGCCGCGGCGGCGGGAATGGCCCTCCGGCACATGCTGTTCGGGGTGACAGCGCTTGATCCCCTGGCCTACGTCGGGGCATCGACCCTCCTGGCGGCGGCCTGCGCGGCAGCGTCGCTGCTGCCGGCGCGCCGGGCCACGCGGCTGGATCCGCTCACCGTGCTGCGGGCGGAGTGAGTCTCCCGCCGTGCGGCTATGCGGGCAGCGCATGGCGGCGTGGCGGAAGGGGCAGTTCACAGGCTGTGGCCGTGCGGGTAGAGTGGGGCATGCAAACTGTGGCTCCCACTTCCATCTCCGGTCTCCACCACCTCACCGCGATCGCGACCGATCCGCAGGCCAACGTCGATTTCTATGTCGGCGTGCTGGGACTTCGGCTCGTGAAGCGAACGGTCAATTTCGACGATCCGTCGGCCTACCACCTCTATTACGGTGATGCGGCCGGATCGCCGGGTTCGATCCTGACGTTCTTCTCCTGGCCGGAGGCGCGGCGTGGCCGCGTCGGCGGCGGGCAGATCACGCGCATCAGCCTGTCGGTGCCACCGGCGTCGCTTGATTTCTGGCGGGCGCGGCTCACCGCCGCCGGCATCACGGCGGAACGAGCGATCCGGTTCGGGGAGGAGGTGTTGGCCTTTCGGGACCCCGACGGCATTCCGGTGGAGTTGGTGGCCTTGGCGGACGACGCCCGCCTGGGCTGGGCGGGAACGAATGTGCCGGTCGAGCACGCGGTGCGCGGGATGCACACGGTGGAGCTGACCGTCGCTGACCCGGCGCCCACGGAGCAATTGCTGACGGCGTTGATGGGCTACCGGCTGCTGCGGCGGGAGGGAGACCGGGCGCGCTTCGCGGTGGCGGAGGCGCGTTCCGGCCAGTTCGTCGATGTGATCAGGCAGACCGCCGAGGCGCGGGCGATGGGCGGCGCGGGGACGATCCATCACATTGCCTTTCGCGTGGCCGACGATGCCGCCGAGCAGGCCATGCAGGAGCGTCTGCGCGAGGCCGGGTTCCGGGTGTCGCCGGTCATGGACCGTTCGTATTTCCGGTCGGTGTACTACCGTGAAGCCGGCGGCATCCTGTTTGAGATCGCGACCGACGTGCCAGGGTTCGCGATCGACGAGGCGCCGGAGGCGCTGGGGACGGCGCTCAAGTTGCCGCCGCAGTACGAAGCCGCGCGGGCCGAAATCGAGCGGGCACTGCCGCCCGTCGTGCTGACGCCCTGACCCAGGCGGTCAGGGCGTCAGAATGACGAAGAGGGGCGCGGCTCACCGTGGCGGCGGCGCGATCAGGTCGAACTTCCCGCGGCCCCAGGCCCAACCGTAGAGTCCCAGCAGGCTGGCGCTCGTGCCGAGAAGGATGGCGGACAGCGCGAGCGCGGCCCAGACCGCTTCGGCGACGAAGAGCGCCACGCCGACGGTGATTGCGACCAGGACGGCGATCGAAAGGACGAAGAGCACGGCCAGCGTGAAAAACCAGCGCCCGGAGGTGTCGTTGGTGGATTTGGAGATCGAGAGGATTGTCCAAACGGGCATGAGCGCGAACGCGACCACCGCCGCGCGCACCACCAACCCGAACGTCTGCAGCGCGGAGAGTGGCGTCGGCGCGAAGCCGAACTGGATGGCGATCCAGAGAATCGGAAGCGCGGCGATCGTACCCAGCGCGCTCACCCGCAGAAGTGTCCCCGAGAGTTCGCCGAAGCCGATGGGCAGGAACGCGTGGATGCCGACGATGCCATTGGACGAGATGACACCCTGCAGGCCGGTCCAGCCGCCCATGGCGGGTGGAAGCAACGCGGCGATGAGGGCAACCACGGGGAACCAGACGAGCCACTCGCCGGTTTGGCCGGCGGCGCGCAGCAAGGGCGCGGCGAGCGCGAAAACGAAGGCGAACAGCCAGATCCGTCCCCACCGGGCTCCTTGCGGCTGGAGAAAGTCCACGAGCACCCGCTGCCGCGGCGACAGCAGCCGGGTGACGCCGGCCTCGAGCCAGCCGCGTCGAAACAGCGCCAGCCCCGGCGCGGTCGTCAGGGCGTCGTCGATGCGCTCACGCCAGGCCCCGTCGTCCCCAGCGTGCGGCGTCTCGCTGCTCCCCGGCGCGGCGAACAGGTCGGGAGAAAACGGCGCTCTGCCGGCGGCATCGGCGGCCTGGATGGCGGCGTCCTCCTCGGCGGCGAAACTGGGCTCGTTCGCCGACTCGGTTTCGTCCAGCAGGGCGCCGACGCGGAAATCTCGTTCGCCGGCGTGGAGCGCGCGCCAGAGGCACACGGCGCTGGCGGTGCCGAGCGTGAGGACCAGGAGCCAGCCCCACCAGCCGCCGGCGACGGCGTCGGCCTGAGCCGTGGCCAGCCAGCCGCCGGGCGTGGCGAGCGAGAGCGTCCCCAGCAGGGGCGTGGTGAAGCGCGCGCCGAAGGCATTGCCGAACTGCAGGAGGAGCCACGTGCCGCCGGCGAACAGCCCGCCGATCGTGCCGAAGGGGAGCTGGGGCCGCCAGCGCGCCAGACCCCAGGCGACGGCGAGCGCGGTGAGGTATTGCGCCAGGGCGAAGACGGGTGCCGCCACCCATCCCGCCGGCGTGCCGGTCCGGGCGGCGAGGACCACGCCGAGTGCGAGCCAATCCACCGCCAGCCAGACGGCGGTGCGCGCGAGCAGGGTGACCTGGTGACGGAACACGGCCTCATCGCGGGCCGGCAGGAAGGAGAAGATCCAGAGCGACGCGCCGGAATGGAACAGGTCGGCGCACTGGCCCGCGCGCAGCAGCGTGAGCGCGAGCGTCCAGAGCACGAGGTACGGCAGGACGGCGGCAGGCTGCGGACTGGAGACGGCCGCGCTTGCGACGACAAACGGCACGAGCCAGCGCAACAACGCGATCGAGAGCGGCCGCGTGAGCCGGCGGCGCCCGACGCGCCGGCGCTCCCGGCGCAGCGCGGGATCGGCCTTGACGGCGGCGCGCACCCGCCGGCGCAGCCGCCGGACCACTTGACGATCGCCGGTGATCATGCGGCGGGCTCCCGAAATTGCCGCAGCCGGGCTTCGAGACTGTCGGGCCCGGTGGGGGGCAGCGCGGCCAGTTGCTCGCGGGTGAAGCTTTCGCGGAGCCGGCCATGATCGATGACGCACAGCAGGTCGCAGAAGCGTTCCGCGATCTCGAGGATCTGCGTCGAGTAGATGATGGTCGCGCCGGCGGCGGCCGATTCGCGGGCGCGCTGTTTCACGATGGCGAGACCCTGCGGATCGAGTCCCGAGGCGAACGGTTCGTCGAGGAGCCAGAGCTCGGGTGCGACGGCGAGCAGGGCGGAAAAGGCGACCTTGTAGAGTTGTCCGCGGCTGAGCGTTTCGAGCGGCGCCTCGGCGAGCGGGAGCAGGTCGAGGTCACGCAACGCGGCGAGGATTCGGTCGTCGACGCCGGGGTCGTCGCGCTCATAGGTGCGCAGCACGAGGGCGATGTGCTGGAGCGCGTTCATGCCGGCAAACAGCGCGGGGAAGTCGGGCAGGAACATCAGGCGCTGACGCTGGTCCAGCTGCCGCCGCTGGAACGGCTGCCCGTCAAACCGCACCTCGCCGCGCGTGGGCGCGACGATGCCGGAAAGGCAGCGGAGCAGGGTAGTCTTGCCGGCGCCGTTCAGGCCGATGACGGCGACGATGCGGCCGGGCGGGAGCTCGAGCGAGAAGTCGGCGAGGGCCATGACCCTGCCATATCGTTTGGTGACGCCGCGAAGCTGGAGGTGCACGCGCAGGGGAATTGGCCGAAGTGTCCGGGGCACACAAATCCTTTTCCCCTTACGTCGTGGCGGGCGCCACGGCGCAAGAAAGGGGGAGACGAAAATGCCGGGGTGCAAGGGCAGTGTCGCGTGGGCGGCTGATCGCGGCGTTGGCGGGCGAGGAAGAAGGACCGTACCCCCAAGGGGGATGCGCGACTGTGCTGCTGGGAGCGAGTGCCGCGGGTTGCCGTGAGGGGTGGTCGGGATTTTGTCGCTCGCATGACGATGAGGCTTTCGCCGCAGGCGGCATTCTTGGATCAGGCGATCGCCCGCCTCGGGCGCGACGCGCGCGTTGACGCGGTGCTCATCGCGGGCGCGTCGCTGACGGGCAGCGAGGACGAGCACTCGGATGTCGATCTCATCGTCGTGTGCCGGGATGACGGATACGCCACGGTGATGGCGGAGCGGCGCGCCCTGGCGGCATCGCTCGGACCGCTGCTGGCGGCCTTCACGGGCGAGCATGTCGGCGAGCCGCGGTTGCTGATCTGCCTCTACGGGCCGCCCGTGCTGCATGTGGACCTGAAGTTCGTCACGCGCGAGGCGCTGGGGCGGCGGGTGGAAACTCCGCTCGTGGCGTACGACCGCGTCGGCGACATGCCGGCGGTCCTGGAGCGGGGCGAGGCCGCTTGGCCGGCGCACACCCCCGAATGGTTCGAGGAGCGTTTTTGGATCTGGGTGCACTATGGCGCCACGAAGATCGCCCGCGGAGAGCTCTTCGAGGCGCACGCCATGCTCGCCCACCTGCGTGCGGAGGTGCTGGGCCCGATGGTGGCGCGCAATGAGGGGAAGCGACAGCGCGGGGTTCGGCGGGTGGAGCTGGACGTGCCGGGGGCGGTGCCGGCCCTGGCGGCGACGATCGCCCAATACGATCGGGCGGACTGCTGGCGTGCGCTCGATGCCGCCGTCGCGCTTTACCGCGAGGCCCGGCGGGTGCAGCCGCCGGGTAACCTGCGTCCGGATACCGAGGGGGCGATGGCCGGGTACCTGGCGGCGCAACGCTCGCGATTCAGCTGAGCGGCGCACGGGGCCAAGGTGGGGCCCCGCGCCCGGCGGCCGTGCCCTAACGTTAGGACGGCTCGGGAGATTGCCTCGGGTGGGGGCCAGGCGCAGGATTCGCGGCGCTTCAACCCCAACTCCCCATGATCTCCTGCGTCCGCCTCACTCTGCTTGCTTCGCTCGCGCTGGCATCGGTCGCCGCCGCTGCGCCAGCAGCTCCTGCCGCGACCCCCGACCCGGCGGCTCCTGTACCCGCTGCGCCGATCGTCATCGCGAACTTCACCGAGATGCTCCCGAACGTCTACGGCTACGGCACGTGGCAGAACGCGTTCGCCGTCGCACCCAAGGCCGGCTTTCGCGTGCTGGCGACAAAAGGCGCGCAGGGCGACGGCGGCTTCTGTCAGAACCTCCAGCCGGCGCTCGATCTCGCCGCGTGCACGTACATCGAGTTGGCGCTCGCGGTGCAGCCCGACAACCAGGTGCCGGAGTACACGATCACGTTCAGTGATGGTGACGGCACGCAATGTTGGGGGCGCGTGCGCGTGGCGCAGCTGGCGCCGGGCTATCCCGTCTGGCTGCGGCTCAAGCGGAGCGATTTTGCCGTGTCGACGCGTGATCCCGGCAAGGATGGCAAGATGGATTGGGCGAAGGTCGCGCAGTGGCACCTGCAGGGTGACTGGCAGACGAAGCAGCCGGCCCAGGTGCTGTTCATCGCGCTGCGCGGGCGCCCGTAAGCGCCGCGCGTTGTCCCGGTCCTCGCCGTCCATCGCATGCCGTCACGCCCCACCGCCGTGCCGCGTTCCGCCTCGCGTGTGATTGCCACCACGGCGCGGGCCCGCGAGACCTGGCAGGTTCGGTTGGCCGGCGTCGGGCTCGTTTTTGCCGCGGTGGCGGCGTACGCCAACAGCTTGGGCGGGCCGTTCATTTTCGATGACCTGCTGTCGATCCCGCAGAATCCGACCCTGGCAAACTGGCTGACCGCGCTGGCGCCTCCGGGCGGTGCGCTCACGGTTTCGGGCCGCCCCTTTCTAAACCTGACCTTTGCGGTGAACCGGTTCCTGGGCGGTGACGTCGTCGGGGGCTATCATGCCGTCAACCTGCTGATCCATGTCGTCGCCGGGCTGACACTTTTCGGCCTCGTGCGGCGGACGCTGGCTGGCCTCAGCCGAGCGCGCGCCGGGATGCCGGCGCCGGTGACGCGTCCCGCGGCCGACGCGACGTGGATCGCGTTTGCCGTGGCGCTGCTCTGGCTGGTGCATCCGTTGCAGACGGAGTCGGTGACCTACGTCGTGCAGCGGGCGGAGTCGTTGATGGGCCTGCTGTATCTGCTGACGCTGTACGGCTTCGTGCGTGGCGTGGAGGCGGGGTCGCAGCGCTGGTTCGCGTTGGCGGTGGGTTGTTGTCTGCTCGGCATGTTCACCAAGGAGGTGATGGTGTCCGCGCCGCTGCTGGTCTTCCTGTACGACCGCACGTTCGTGGCGGGCAGTTATCGGGCCGCGTGGCGGCAGCGGCGGGGCGTGCATCTCCTGCTCGCGGCGACGTGGTTGCCGCTGGCGGTGCTGGTGGGGGGCGGCGCGGGCCGGGCCGGCACGGCGGGGTTGGGCGTGGGCGTGAGTTTCGCGGCGTATGCAGCGACGCAGTTCGAGGCATTGTGCCGCTACCTGGCGCTGTCGGTGTGGCCGTGCCCATTGATCATCGATTACGGCGTCCAATGGGTGGCATGGCGCGAAGTGTGGCCGCAGGTGCTGGGGGTGACGGCGCTGGTGGCGGCGACGGGCTGGGCGCTGGTGCGTCGGCCCGCGGTGGGCTTCCTGGGACTTTGGTTCTTTGCGATCCTGGCGCCGACCTCGCTCATCCCGGGCATGCGGCAGACGCTGGCGGAACATCGCATGTACCTCGCGCTCGTGCCGGTGGTGGTGCTGGGCGTGTTGGCGGTGCAGGCGGTGCTCGGCCGCCGGGCGCGTTGGGTGCTGCTGGCGGTGGCAGCGGTCGGCGGCGGGCTGACGGCGCGGCGAAATCTCGATTACCAGAGTGATGCACGGATCTGGGCCGATGCCGTGGCGAAGCGTCCGGGCAACGCCGCCGCGCAGAACAACTATGGCAACATTCTCGCGCGGGAAGGACGGTTCGAGGCGGCGCTGGCGTGCTACGACGCGGCGCTGCGGATCGAGCCGGGGTTCGCGGACGCGCAGCACAACGCCGGCAACGCGCTGCTGAGCCTCGGCCGCCCGGCGGAGGCGATGGTGCGTTATGAGCAGGCGCTGCGGGCACTGGCCGGACGCGCGGAAGTGCGGACCAAGCTCGGCGATGCGCTGCGCGCGCTCGGCCGAAACGACGAGGCGCGGGCGCAGTACGAGGAGGCGCTGCGGCAGGATCCAAATTACGCGGCGGCGCACAACAATCTCGGCAATCTCCTGCGGGAGGCTGACCGGCAGCCGGAGGCGATTGCGCACTATGAGGCGGCGATCCGGCTCAAGCCGGAGGTGCCCGAAGTGTACAACAACCTGGGCATCGCGCTGCTGATCGCCGGGCGGCCGCACGACGCGATCGCTCGATTTGAGCAGGCACTCCGGCTGAACCCCGACCTGGCACAGGTGCACCTCAACCTCGGGCTAGCGCTCGCAAGCATCGGGCGCGGGGCCGAAGCGGCGCCGCATTTGCAGACGGCGCGCCGGCTTGGCGCCACGCTGCCCGACCTGGGCCGCTGAATGAATATCGGGCCTGGTCAGGCCGTCGCCGGGCTTTCAACGGTGGCGTCGGGCGGCGGCCAGGTGACGCCAGCGAGTTCCGGCGGCAGGCGGCGGGGAGCGGAGGGGTAGAACCGTGAGAGATCGGTCTGCGATACGGACGAAGTGCAGGTCTTCACGCCGCCGCGGCCCGAGTTTCGCTGAACGGCTGAACCCATTGCGGCGGCCAACGTAGCGGCGCTCCGGCAATGGGAGCTGGTCAACGGCTATCGGAGTCTTCTAGTGTCCGCGCGATCCGTCGGGGCGGGGTAGGCTGCACCTCGGGTCGCCTCCTACGCCATGTCACGCACGACCTTTACGGTGAATCTCGCTCCTGCGCGGGTACGCGGGCCGGAGCGCGAACTGAGCGCTGCTGATGTCGGCCGCTGATCCAGATTCGGGCAGCGCTGCCGGCTCCGACCCCACGCCGATGCCCGGCCGGGCGGCGGCGGCGGCACGTTGGCGCGAGATTCTCGACCACACGAGCGACGTGATCTTCGCGGTACGCGTGGAGCCCGGAAACCGGTTCGTGTACGAGGATGTCAACGCGGCCGTGGAGCGGTTGGGGCTGCCAGCCGCCGCTTTTCGCGACGGGACGCACACGGTGGCGGAGTTGCTGCCGAAGGCCGCGGCGGAGCAGACGATCGCGCAGTATGCCGCCTGCGTGGCCGCGCGGGCGCCGGTGGAGTTTGAGCAACAGATTCCGACGCCCGTGGGGGTCCGGGAGTTCTGTACCAAGATTGTCCCCGTGCTCGATGCCCAGCAGCAACAGGTCGTTCGGCTGGTGGGCTTTGGGCAGGACGTCACGGAACGGAAGCGGACAGAGCAGGCGTTGCGCGAGAGCCAGGAGCGCTTCAGCCGCATTTTCCATCTTGTCCCGGCGTCGATCAGCCTGGCGCGGATGGACAGCGGCATGTTGGTGGAGGTCAACCAGGGCTTCGAGCGCGTCTCCGGCTATTCTCGGGCGGAGGTGATCGGGCGCACGGCGGACGAGCTGAATCTCTGGTGGAACAACGCCGAGCGGGATCGGTTGGTCGAAGCGATGCGGGCACGCGGGGAGGTGCAGAACATGGAACTCTGGGCGCGCCGCCGGGATGGTCGGCGGATGCTGCTCTCGATCTCCGCTCGCGCGGTCGACGTCGCGGGCGTGGCGATGCGGTTGTCGATCGTCTACGACATCACCGCGCGCAAACAGACCGAGCTGGCGCTGCGGGAGAGCGAGGCGCGGATGGAGGCGGCGCAGAGCCAGGCGCAGATCGGCAGTTGGACGCTGGATCTGGAGAGCGGCACGGGCTTTTGGTCGCGGCAGATGTTCGGTCTTTTCGACCTCGAGCCCGGCGAGCCGCCGACCTTGTCCGAGGTCGAGGCGATGATTCACCCCGATGACGTGGCGCCGATGCGGGCGGCGATGCGGGCGGTCGCCGAGACGGGCGTGCCCGGCAATTTTGAGCACCGGACGAACCCGGATCGCTGCCGGCTGCGTCACCTTGAGGCCCACATCCTGGCGGCGCGTGATGCGGGCGGCGTGATCACGGGCCTGTCGGGCACGCTCCAGGACATCACGCACCGCAAGCAGGTCGAAGAGGCCTTGCGCGAGAGCGAGCGCCGACTGCAGCGGCTCCTGCAGAACTCCAACGACCTCTTCATGGTGATCGACGCCCAAGGCCGTTTTCTTTCGGTACATGGCCCGGTGGAAGCCGTGCTGGGCTACACGCCGGCGGAGATGCTGGGCCGGAGCGGCTTTGACGACATCCACCCCGACGACATGGAGGTCGCGACAAGCACGCTGCGGCAGACGCTCAGCAACCCGGCGGTGGCGTATCGGAACGAGTACCGCACGCGGCACAAGGATGGACACTGGGTGACGATGGAGACGGTGGGAACGAACTGGCTGCACGATCCCGGGATCCGCGGCGTCGTGCTGAATTCCCGGGACATTACCGAGCGCAAGCGGCTCACGGAGCTGCAGACGGCGAAGGCGCAGGCGGAGATCGCGAACCGCGCGAAGAGCGTGTTCCTCGCGAACATGTCGCACGAAATCCGAACGCCGATGAACGCGATCCTCGGCTTCACCCAGCTGCTGCTGCGCGACGCGAATGTGACCCCGGACCAGCGGGAGCGGCTGAAGACGATCGATCGCAATGGCGAATACCTGCTGGCGCTGCTGAACGACGTGCTCGAGATCTCGAAGATCGAGGCGCAACGGGCGACGCTGAAGGTTGGTCCGTGCGACCTGAGGGCATTGCTGCGCGACCTGCACGCGATGTTCGCGGCCCGGACGACGGCGAAGGGCGTGGCGCTGGGGTTCGAGGGTTTGTCAGACCTGCCGTCTCGGGTGATCGCGGACGAAGCGCGGATCCGCCAGATCTTTGTCAATCTGCTGGGCAACGCCGTGAAGTTTACGGATGCCGGCAAGATCACGGTGCGAATCCAGACGAGCCGGCAGGAGGATGGGCATTGGCTGGTCCGCGCGGAGGTCCAGGATACGGGGCCGGGCATCGCGTCGGAGGAACTCGGGCGGCTGTTTCGCCAATTTGAACAGGCGGACGCGGGCCGCCGGGTCGGATCGGGCACCGGTCTCGGGTTGGCGATCAGTCGCGAGTTTGCGCGGATGATGGGCGGTGACATCACGGTGCAGAGCGAACTGGGGCGCGGCAGCCGGTTCCTCGTCACGCTGCAATTGCGCGCGGCGCCGGAGGCGATGACGGAGAGCGAGCTGCGGCCGCGCGCGCGGGTCCTGCGCCTGGCCGTTGACCAGCCGGCCTGCCGGGTGCTGGTGGTCGATGACCAGGAAGACGGCCGGCGGATGCTGGTCGAGTTGCTGCAGGGCGTGGGCTTTGACGTGACGACGGCGGCCAACGGACTTGAGGCGGCGGCGCGATTCGAGCAGCGGCCATGTCATGGCGTGATCATGGATCTGCGGATGCCGGTGATGGGAGGCTCGGAGGCGACGACGCGCATCCGGGCGTTGGACTCCACCGGGCAGGTGAAGGTAATCGGCCTGTCTGCGAGTGTGCTGCGGGAGGGCGACGAGCCGCTGCCGGGGTTTGATGCCTTCATGGGGAAGCCGTTCCGGGACGAGGAACTGCTGGAGCGGCTGCGGCAGTTGCTTGGCGTGCGGTACGACTACGATGCGGCGAGGAAGGATGACATGCGGGTGCGGAGGCCGGCCGGGCCGGTACCGCCGGCGTTTGTGGGGCCGCTGCGGCGGGCGGTGGAGGCGGCGGATCTCGATGCGGTGCTGGCCTTGGTGGCGGAGATGAGCGCGGAGGCGCCGGCGCTGGCCGCGCAGCTCCGGGAGATGGCGGACCGCTTTGCCTGGGACGAGCTGGCGCAGGTATTGCCGGCGCCTTAACGGCGCCGGAGTGGCCGGCGGCGGGCCGCCGGAGTGAAAGTGGCCGGAGGCTGGGCCGCCGGAGTGAAAGTGAGAGTGAGGGGTGAAAGTGGCCGGAGGCACCGGAGGGCCGGCGCTGTGTGGCGCCGGCGGACGAGGCGCGTCAGGCGTCGTCGAGGTTGAACACGATCGGTATCTGCATGCGGGTGTTGACGGCACTGCCGGCGCGGCGGCCGGGTTTGAACTTCCACTTGCTTACGGCCTGGACGGCGGCGGATTCGAACTCGCGCTGGGAGGAGCGGACGGCGAAGGCGCCAAGGACATTGCCCTGGGTGTCGACGATGAACTCGACGAGGACCTCGCCCGTGACGCCCTGGCGGCGCTGTTCAAACGGATACTGCGGAGGCGTGCGCACCCGCGGGACGGGCTGCTGGTCGAGGCTGGAGGGATCGAAGATCTGCAGTTTGTGCCATGCGGTGTTGTCGCGGTGCTCGGGAATCTTCACCAGTGACGCGTTGGGCTGCACGTTTTCCGGCGGAGGCGGCTGGATGCGCTGGACGAATGACGTGTCAGTGACCACCTGCGGGACGTCGACCTGCATGGGCGGCGCGAACTCGGCGGGCGCGACGGCATCGCTCGTGGTCTCGACGATCTCGGGCTCCTCCGGCTCGAGCGGTGGCATGTCGATGACCGTGAGTGTGGGGCGCTCGCGCACGACGGGGGCCGGCGGCCGGTTGGGGAAGAGTTTCCCCTCGAGGAAGACGGTGCCGTGGATGACAGCGGAGAGGGCGAGGCCGATGACGAAATCCTGGCGCATGGTGCTGGGAGGGTGATTGAGCGGCCGGCCCGCTGCGTGCGGTCGGTCCGCTCGGAATCACGATCCAGCGGCAGATTTCTTAGGGGTGGGGAGAAAAAAGTCTCCACGGACGCGGGGGGCGTCCGTCGGAGTGCGCCTCGTAGGGAGTGAAAGTGAAAGGGGGGGAGCCGCTGACGGGTGGGACGACAGGAATCGTTCTCTTGCTCTTCCTCTTACTCTCACGATCACGCGCTGGAGTCGGACGGATGAAGAAATCCTTCAATCCATCCGGGCCGGACACGGAGGTCACGGAGACCGGAGGAGGGGGCACGGAGAACGAGAACGAGAACGAGGGCGTCGGCTACGAAAAGGCAGGCGCGGCCTCAATCCCTCAATCCCTCAATCCCTCAATCCCTCAATCCCTCAATCCCTCAATCCCTCAATCCCTCAATCCCTTGGGAGAAAGAGGAAGAGTAGGAGTAAGAGAAAGAGTTGGTGGGGCTACGGGACCCTGGGGGCGCTGTAGTCGATTACGCGGGGAGTGCCGACCTCGACTTTGCCGTTGCGGGAGATCTTGCGGGTGAGCGTGACGACGCCGGTCATTTCGCGACCAAGGTAGGGGCCTGCCGCGGTAACGAGGCTGGGAAGCGATTCGCTCATGGAGATGCCAGCGGAGTTCACGGTCATTTTGGTGCGCCAGAGGAGAACTTTACGGCCTTGTTTCATCGCGGCGTAGTCGAAGGCAGAGGCGACGACGAAGTAGCAGCTGCTAAAGGATTCCTCTACGAGATCCATCATCTCCGGGTTTGCGTTCATGAACTGCTGGAACGGGCTGCCGGGGTCGTTCTGCCCCGAGAGCAGGGGAGCGCGGGACTGGCGGGAAATGGCCTCGCGGTTGATCGCGGCGGCGAGTTCCTGGGAGAACTTGTCCCCCGCGACGAGCGAAGCGCGGTGCAGGACATCGGTGCGGGCGTGCGGGTCTCGAAGTACGATCCGCAGGAGCGAGGAGGCGTCGCGGGAATCGTCGTCGGCGAGAATGAACGGACCGGACGAAGATTCGCCGGATCCCGTGCCGTTACGGGCCGCGGTGTCGGCTGCGCTCTGCGCCATCTGCTCGATGGCGACAGTCTGCTGAAAGTCGTCCGCGGCAGTGGAGAAACGGGCAAACGAGCCGTAATTGAAGACGATCGCGATGGCTGGGAGTGGCGAAGATGGGCTGGCCGGCGTGTAATGACTCGCGGCCAGTGCGCCGTGCATCGCCCGCGTGAGATAGCCGACGTCCGGCGGCGTTTCGCCAGCGGGCGTATTGTTGCCGAGCTGGGTGAATTTGCCGGCGCTCGCGATGTAGTAGACCTGGTGCTCAGCGGTCGGGAGTGCGCGTTTCCGGCCCTCGGCGGTGAGCTCGGTGACGACGTGGAAATCGAGCGACGGATGCCGTTGCAGGGATTTGGGCAGGAGCGAGAAAGTCCAGCCGCTGCGGGACGGTTCGACGGGCAGGGGATCGGGCGCTGCGGGCTCAGACGCCTGGGCCAGCGCGACGAAGCCGAAGGCAAAGAGCGGCAGAATTCGGGAGAGCATCAAATGAGGGATTGAGGGAATGGGGGAGTGGGGGGCCGGCGCGAGGCGCCGGAGTGAAAGTGAAAGTGAAAGTGAGAGTGAGAGTGGCGGCGGCGGGGGACGGCCGGGGCGGAGCGATAGTGGCGGGCGGGAGGTGCTGGACGGAAACGGTCGAGAGTAAGAGTAAGAGGAAGAGTAAGAGAAAGCGTTGGAGGGCTCTCGCTCTTGAGCTGACGCGCGGGAGGGGGCGGACGTTACTGGGGGACGGAGCAGCGGGCGACGCTGCGGCCTCCGCCAACATTGGTCGTGAAGTAAACCGTTCTATCTCCCGGGCCGTACACGGGGTGCGGGTGGCTGTCCTGGCAATCCCACGCCGAGTGGTGTCGCGTTAGCGGGGTCCACGTAATGTGACGCGCGGCCCAATCGACCTGCAGGCGAGTAATCCATTCGCCGCCCCAAAGCCCGTTCTCCGGCGCGCCTTCCGGATGCCAGTAGCCGTCGGACACCAGCCAGTCGGTATGCTGGGTGCCGGCGGTGAAGTGTCCGTAACGCTGATACCGCGCGGGCAGCGCGATCTCCACATTGTCGCCGCCGGCCGGGGAGACGCGGCCGATGAAGGCGCGGCCATCGGCATACTTGCCGTGGTAGATGATGCCGCGACCGTCGGCTTCCCACATCTCATGGCAGGCCCAGTCGGCGCGGCTGCGGCCGGCGCCCTCTTCGCGCAGCCGGCGATGGGTGCGGCCATCCCACAGCCAGAGACGGCGAATGCCGCAATCCGACGGCCACTCGTGGTTGTAGAGAATCCAGTCGGGGTTCACCGGCGAGAACTGCACGTGGGTGATCCACGCCTGCGGCACGCGCTCGCAGGCGAGCTGCGCGCCGGTTTCGGTGTCGAACACGCGTAGCCACGAGCTCAGCCCTTCGCGCCGCACGCGCTCGTCGATGTCGTACGCGGGCTTGTCGGTGATCACCTCGTTGCGTTTTCCCGCCACGAAGTTCTCGCCGCGCTGTGGCGCCGGCACGTCGTCCTCCAAAGCCCGTGCGTCCGTGGTGGGCAGGCAGATCCGGCATCCATCGGCGCTGAGGTGGGTGAAGGCCGTGACCTGCCCCGCCGGCACGCGCGCGATCGCTCGTGCTTTGCCGTCGGCGAGGTCGACGCGCATCAGGTCGTCGCCCTGCAGGTAGAACACGCGGCCGCGCATGGGATCGAGACTCACACTGGCCTTGCCGAGGCCGCGGTTCGGCGCGCCGCGGAAATAGACGTACGACTTCAGCACGCCATCGCGGTTGTTTGTGAGCGGCCGAATCTGCCGCGATGCCAAGTCGAGGGCCCAGAGGTTTGGATTGCCGGCGTCCTCGCGTACGACCACCAGCGTCCGGCCATCGGCCGTCACGCTGGGCGTTGTGAAATAAAGCAGCTGGGTGGGGTGGTCCGCACCGCCGTGAAGAACCTCGAAAGCATGGGTGTCGCTCATGGAAATCAGCTTCCATCAATCGCCAGCGCCGAGACGGATTCAAACCTTAGCTTTTCGCTTCTACTTTCCCGTTCACCGCGGATGGCGTCGGAGCGCTCAGCTGCTGGGCGGCACCGATGCGGCGGGCGGCGCGAGCTGCCGGTGCAAGGCCTCGAGAATGTGGCGGGGCAGGGCGGGCTTGCTGAGAATCTCGGTCACGCCGAGCTGGCTGAGTTCGTCGCGGCGGACCGTGTCCTGCAGACCACTCATGGCGATCACCTTGAGGTTGGGCTCGAGGGCGCGGAGGGCTCGAATGAGGACGACGCCGTTCATCTCGGGCATCATGATGTCGGTGATCAGCGCCTGCACGCGCTCGCGCTGGGCAAGGAAAGTCGCGACGCCCTCGTTGCCGTTGGCGGCGACCGCCACCTCGTAGCCGTGCATTTCCAGCAGGCGCTGGAGGGTGAGGCGAATGGCGGCCTCGTCGTCGACCACGAGGACGAGTTCGCCGCGCCCGCGGGGAATGGAGTCTGGCGCGGACGCCGTGGTCTCGGTGGCCTGGGGCGCGGCCGGGAGGTAGACCTTGAAGACGCTGCCGCGGCCAAGCTCGCTGTACACCGTCACGAAGCCCTCGTGGCTCTTGACGATCCCGAGCACGGTGGAGAGGCCGAGGCCCGTGCCCTTGCCGACGTCCTTGGTCGTGTAGAAGGGCTCAAAAATCCGGTCGAGGTCGCCCTGGGGAATGCCGGCGCCGGTGTCGGCGACGGTGAGGAGAACGTAGGGGCCGGGCTTGCCCTTGACGTGGACGGTGAACCCGCCGGCCTCCAGCAGGGTGTTCTCGGCGGTGAGCGTCAGCTTGCCGCCGTTGGGCATGGCGTCCCGGGCGTTCACGGTGAGATTCATCAGGACCTGGTGAAGCTGCGTGGCGTCGCCCGTGACCGGCCAGAGGTCGGCAGGGGCGTGTTCGGCGACGGTGATGTCGCGGGGAAACGTCTCGCGCATGATGCCGGCCATCTCGCGGAGGAGATGGCGGGCGTTGACGAGGCCGCGCTGGCCCTCGATGCCTCGACTGAAGGTGAGCAATTGACGGATGATGCTGGCGCCGCGCAGGGCACCGCGTTCCACGATGTCGAGCAACGCGAGGTCGTCGGGGCTGGTGAGCTTGGAGCGGAGCGCGGGCCCGAGCATCAGGGCCGGCGCGAGGATGTTGTTCAGATCGTGGGCGATACCGCTGGAGAGCGTGCCGATTGCCTCGATGCGCTGCGACCGCAGGAACTGGCTTTCGAGCGTCTTGCGATCGGTGATGTCCTCGGCGACGCCGACGATGCGATGGACCCTGCCGTGTTCGTCGGCGATGGGGAACGCGCGGTCATGAATCCAGCGCACGGTGCCATCGGGTCGCTGGATGCGGTAGGTTTCGTCGAAGGTGCCGGCGGCCTGCTTGGTCGCGGCGGCCTCGACGACGCGGGGGCGGTCTGCGGGATGGATGCTCTCGATCCAGGATTCAGGCTGGGCGTAGAGGCTCTCGCACGAGCGGCCCCAGATCCGTTCGAAGCCGGGACTGATGTAGAGCATTTCCCGCCCCTCGAGCGTGGTCATCCAAAACACCTCGCTGATCGACTCGACCACCTGGCGGAAGCGTTCCTCGCTGGCGCGCAGCGAATGCTCGGCCTCGCGGCGGGCGGTGACGTCGAACAGCAGCGAAAGGGCGCACGCCTCGCCGCCCAAGGTGATGACCTTGACCGACGCGCTCACGTGGCGGGCGGCGCCGGCGCGGGTGCGCACCGTGACTTCGACATCGCGAGCTTCGCCGGTGGCGTCGAGTTGGCGGCGCAGGAGGTCGATGGTGGCGCCGTCGAGCAGGCCAAGCTCGGCGAGCGTGTGGCCGATGATCTCGTCGTGGGTGCAGCCGAAGAGCCGGAGGAAGGAGTCGTTGACCTCCATGAGCGTTCGGTCACTCCGCCGACTGATCGCGATGGCGGCGGGGCTGGCGCGAAACGCGGTGGCGAAGCGCTGCTCGCTTTCCCGCAACGCAAGCTCCATCTGCTTCCGCTCGGTGATGTCCTGGAACGAGCCTCGCACGCAAACGACCTGGCCGTTTTCGGCCAGGGCGTGCCCTATGGTCCGGACCCATTTCTGCCGGTTCGCGGCCGTGGTGATCTGCAGTTCGAGATCGTAGGGCTTTCCTTCCTCGATGGCGGCCCGAATGGCGGCTTCGATACGCAGGCGGTCTTCGCCTGAGTAGTAGCTGAGCCCCTGAGCCATCGATATCGGTGCCCCGGGTGGCAGGTCATGGATGCGGGCAACTTCCTCGGTCCAATAACCCTCGCCAGTGCGGGCGTCGAAATGCCAACCGCCCACCTTGGCGATGTGGCCGGTCTCGCGCAGGATCGATTCCTGAAACCGCAACTGTTCCTCGGCGCGGATCTGGTCGGTGATGTCGTGGGTGATGTTGGCGGCGCCGACGAGCTGGCCCTGTCGGTTGCGGATCGGAGAGAGTGTGACCGAAACGTTGATGGTGCGCCCATCCTTGCAGCGGCGCTTGGTGCGCACGCGGCTGGCGGATTCGCCGCGCCGGATATGCGTGAACATGCTGGCCTCGTCGGCGAGTGACTCGAGGGGAATGATGAGCTGGATCGATTGGCCCACGGCCTCGGCCTCGGTGTAGCCGAACAGCCGCTCGGCCCCGCGATTCCAGCTTGTGATCACGCCATCGAGATCCTTGCCGATGATGGCGTCATTCGAACAGCCAACGATGGCGGCCAGTCGCTCGCGGTGCTCAGTGGCGCGTTCGAGGGCGGCGAGGCTTTCAGCCGTGCGGCGGCGTTCGAGGCGGAGGTTGGCGATGAGGAACGTGATCATCGCGCCGGCGCCGGCCAGGGTGGCGAGTTGCGCGATATCCGCCAGATGGCGGACGGCAAAGCTGCCGGTTGGCTCGAGCAGGTAGAAGCTGGCGGCCGTCGCGGCCATCACTGTGGCGAGGAGCCCGGGCCCACTTCCGCCGACCCAGGCGGCCAGGGTGATTGGGATGACAAAGAGAATCAGAATCGCCCGGTTTCCTACCCAAGGGATGATCGATAACCGAGCCGCGACGGTCGTGGCCGTGACCGCGAAGGCGAACACGTAACGTAGCGCGACGGATTGGACGAGCGGTCCGTGAGAAGAGAAGGCGCGGCTCATGCGGGGGGGCCGTTCGGGGGAATCGCACGCTGGCAACGCGCGCAGGCGACGCAACATTACTGGCGACAAAAGCTGGAGCGAAAACACGTACGCAATCCGACGGCCCGGGGGCGGTCTGCCGCAGGCGTGGGGAAGCGGAAGGCTCGGAAGAACGAGAGTGGAGCGTCCCGGAGTCTCGGATGCACACCAGGACGAGTCCGTGGTTGGTGTCCGGACAATTCCGGGGTCGATTCGCGCTAGTGCTTGGAGTCTGGAGCGATATGGATTCGTATGCTCAATCCCCGTCTCACTTTCCCTTTCACACGGTTCCCAAGTGGGTGTTGAGTGGGCAGAACTCTTTCTGACCATGATTGGAACTGACTTCCGATTTGGCACCGCAGGTTGGACGCAGCGGCTGACGCGCGTCCTATTGGGCGAGGCGCTGCTGGGCTTCCTCGCGCTGATGTCGGCCGCGCTGACGCTCTTTCCGATGCTGTTTGACGTGTCGCCGCCGGCTGAGCGCGGGATCGAACTGGCGCAGTGGGCGATCGTGGCGTGGTTTGCGGTGGAATACGTCGTGGCGCTGGCGAGTGCGCCGTCGAAGCGGGCCTTCTTGTGCGATGCCTGGCGCTGGATCGATCTTGCGACGATCGTAATCCCGCTCGCCTCGGCGCTGCCCTCGGTCTCGGACCTGGTGCGGTCGTCGCCGGTGTTGCGCCTGGCGCGGCTGGTGAGGCTCTTCACGCTGGGGGTGCGGGCGAGCGGAATCGTGGTTCGCCAACAGCGCGGCGGGGCGGAGGCGGTGGAGGCGGCGGGACCGGCCCGGATCACGCGCCGCACCGGTGGCGAACTGGGCGAGGCCGTGCCCGCGACGCGGCAGGGACTGCTGGACTGGTTGCGCGCGGGCGGCGCAGGGTGGTTTCACGTCAGCAACCCCGGTGGGGACGACGCGCGTGAGATCGGTGCGGTCGCCGGTTTGCCGGCGGGTTTCCTGGATACGCATTTGGCCGGGGCCACGCACCCGCACGTGGCGGGCGCGCGCGACTGCACTGCGATCTTCCTGTGGGTGCCGGAGGCGGAGAAGCGTGAAGGCACGATCGAGCGGCGACCGCTGTTGATCCTGCTCTGGGCGAACCGGGTGCTTTCCTTCTCGCGGGCACCCGTGGCCGCGGTGGAGACGATGAGCGCGCCGGCGGGCGAGGCGGGGATGGAAGGTGAGCCGCTCCCGCTGCGCGTGGCGGCGGCGCTGCTGCAACGCGTGGTGCAGGAGAACGAGGTCCTCGTGGGCGGCTTCGAGCAGCAATTGCGGGCGTTGGAGGACATTCCGTTGCGCGAGAGCCGGCCGGCATTCTTCGAGCAGACCTTCCGGCTGAAGAAGCAGCTGTCGGCGGCGCAATGGGACCTCTGGCGGCTGAAGGCCGTGCTGCAGCAGCTGGCCGACGAGCGTACGCCGCTGGTGGGCGCGGGTGAGGCGGTCCGGGCGGCCCTGGCGCGGCTGGCAGCGTCGGCGGACTACCTGTACGAAACGGTCGTGAACACGCGGGAGGACCTGCTCGCGGTCATCGATCTGCATCTGAACGTGGTGTCGTTCGACATGAACCGCGTGATGCGCGTGCTGGCGGTGGTGAGCGTGCTGGGGCTGATCCCGGCGGTGATCGGCGGTCTGCTGGGCATGAACCTGATGGATAACCCGTGGCACTTCACGCTCCCGCAGGTCTCCTTCGTCGTGGTGTTCGGGATGCTCGCCGGGCTATACTTCTTCATCGTGAAAGGCTGGCTGCGGTGAACTGTGGCGTGATGGGGTGGGCAGGTTGAGACCCCGCGCTTCCGGAGTGCGGAACGTGATTCGAACCCCGACGCGCTTTGCCGCGGAAGGACGCTCCGATGGGCGGCGAAAGTGCCCGAGTGTGCGTGAGGACGGCGCACGAAACGGGCGGTATGCTCGTCGCGCAGCCGGTCAGCGCGGCGGGGCGGACGCGGTGGAACTGGGGCCCGGATCCTGCACGCAGACCGGTTCGTTGACTTCGCCGAGTTCGCGATGATTCAGCAGTCGGGCGAGCATCATCTCGGTCAGGTGATTGCCGGCGCTGATCAGGGCGATGCCGTCAT
Organism: Opitutus sp. ER46; assembly: GCF_003054705.1. Taxonomy (NCBI): domain Bacteria; kingdom Pseudomonadati; phylum Verrucomicrobiota; class Opitutia; order Opitutales; family Opitutaceae; genus Opitutus; species Opitutus sp. ER46. The sequence goes on along the minus strand of NZ_QAYX01000020.1, from coordinate 227,105 downwards.
GTGTGGTAATGTCGGAAACGACGACCTGGCCGGCGATGAGTTGGTCGATGTTCAGCATCTTGACCGGTCGGTCTGCCGCGATCGGCTGCATGAGGTAGGCGTCGAAGCAGACGAAGCAGGCGTCGAGCAGGGCGGGATCGTAACGGCCGGGACGGGCGGCCATCGCCTCGTAGGCGGGCGCTTTCACCACGCCGTCGTTCTCGAGCACGAGGCGATCGGCGAGGATGCGGAGCATCCGGGAGGCGAGGGGAATCTCGTCCCCGTGGCAGTCGTCGAGGGGAAACCCGGTGCCGTCGTAATTCTTGTGCTGGTAAAGGACGGCGCGGGCGACGCCTTCGAGGCGCGGGATGCGATTGAGCAGGTCGTGGCCGATTTTCGGGGCGGAACGGAGGAGTTTCTCCTCGGGCAACGTGAGTTCCTGCCCGGCGCTGAGGTCGAGGAGCAGGCGGCTGGGAAACGCGGCGTAGCCGATCGACGACAGGAGTGCGGCCACCTCGAACTCCCAGAGCGGCGAGGCGTCGACGGCGGCGGCGAACCGGCGCATCGAGTCGCGCAGGCGCTGGCCGCGGCCGAGGGCTTCGGGCGCGGCCATGCCCAGCACTTCGGACAGCACGTTGATGACCCCGGTCAGCGTGCCTTCGAGGAGTTCGCGCTCGATGCGGAGCAGTTCGAATTGCTTGAGCCCGTGCTCGAGCGTCGGGACGAGCACCTCGGGCGGGCACGGCTTGTTGAGAAACCGGAACACCTGGCCGCGGTTCACGGCGTGGACGACGGTCTGCTGGTCGGCGTTGCCGGTGAGCATGATGCGCACGGCGTCGGGGGCGAGGACGCGGGCCCGCTCGAAGAACTCGACGCCATTCATCTCCGGCATGCGCATGTCGACGACGAGCAGGGCGTAGGGCCCCTGGGTCTTGAGCATCTGCAGCGCCTCCAGGGCACCGGTGGCGGTATCGAACGTGAACTGCTTCCTCAGGTTGCGCTGAAACGCGGCGAGAAGATTCGGGTCGTCGTCGACGAAGAGGATTTTGCCGGGTGCGGCCATGGCGGAATCAGGCGTGGAGGGTGACGGGCGTGACGGGCGCGGTGGCGCTGCCGGGCGCGGGGTTGGCGAGTGGGGCGTCGGCCCTGGGCGGGGCGACGAGCGGGATGCGCAGGGTGAACTTCGTGCCGACGCCGAGCTCGGTCTTTACGTCGATGGTGCCCTGATGGTGCTTCACGATAAACGTGTGCACAATTGCGAGGCCCTGACCGGTGCCCTTGCCGGCGGGCTTCGTGGTGACGAAAGGCTCGAAAATGTGGTCGCGGATCGATTCCGGGATGCCAGTGCCGGTGTCCTCGACCTCGATCACGGCAACGCCGTCCTCCCTGCGGCTGCGCACCGTGATCCGGCCCTTGGACTGCGGCCGCGTCTTGGCCATCTCCTCGACGGCGTGGGCCGCGTTGACGAGGAGATTGAGCATGGTCTGGTTGATCTCATCGACGACACACGGCACGGGGGGCAGATCCGGATCGAGTTCGGTCACCACTTCGGCGACGTATTTCCATTCGTGCCGACTGACGGCGATGGCGGTGTCGATCGTGCGGTTGAGATTGGCGGGCTCCAGGTGGGGCGAGTACGGGTGGGCGAACTCCTTGAGCGAGCGGACGATCTGGGCAACGCGGGCGAGGCCATCGAGGGACTGCTGCAGGCAATGCGGGATTTCGCCGAGAAGGTAATCGAGTTCGACGCGCGCCTCGGTGGCAGCGACTGCCGTGACGGACTCAGCGTACCTCGCGTCCGGAGCTGGCGCCGCGGTTGCGGCGGCGAGGGATTGCCGGAGGGCGCGATACGCGTCGATCACCTCGTGCAGCTTGGCGAATGCATCGATGGCGAAGCGGGTGTTGTCGGCGACGTATTGGGTGGGCGTGTTGATCTCGTGGGCGATGCCGGCGGCCAGTCGCCCGAGCGATTCCAGCTTATAGGCCTGCTGGAGCTGCGCCTCCATCTTCCAGCGCGCCTCCTCGGCGGCCTTGCGGGCGGTGATGTCGCGGGAGATGCCGAAGGTGCCGATGATCCTGTCGTCCTGGTCGCGCAACGGCAGCTTGGTGGTCGCGACCCAGGCGACGCGGCCGTCGTCCCAGGTTTCCTTCTCCTCCTTGTCGATAATGGGCTCGCCGGTCTGGAGGATGCGGTGTTCGTCGGCGAACGCGGCGCTGGCGTGCGGGGCTGCGAAGAAATCGAAGTCGGTTTTGCCGATGGCGGCGTTGGGATCGCGGAGGCCCAGCTTGGCGGCTTGGGCGCGGCTGATGCGGAGGAAGCGGCTGGAGGAGTCCTTGAAGTAGATCGAATCGGGCAGGTTGTTGAGCAGCGCGCGGAGGAGTTCGCGGTCGGTGAAGCTCGTCGTGACCTCGGCGTTGGGCGCAGGGTGGGCCAGGAGCGAGACGTAGCTTTTGCCTTCGACGCGGTATTTGGCGAAGAGGGCGGTCGCGCTGAACTCGCTGCCCCAGGCATCGCGAAACTCGCACTTGCCCGACCAGTGGCCGAGGACTTTGGCCTGGGGGAGAATCTCGGACTCGAGGCGCTGCAGCGTGGCCAGCCCGATCAGGTCGGACAGGTGCACCCGCTCGAGGTCGATGACGTCGGAATTGAGAAAGCGGGCGCGGGCCGAGCTGTTTGCGTACGTCAGCTCCAGGCCGGGGCTGGCAAAAACGGCGGCGAGGCAGGGCAAGGTCTCCATCATGCCGGCCAGGACCGACGGGGGTGGGGGCGCCGTCAGACTCTCGAAGGCGCTTCCGGGAGGGAACGGGGGTTGGGTGGAACGATCCGGCACGATGCTCTGAAAGGCTGATCGGCGCGTTTGGCGCGGGGGTGGCGACCGGATTTTACCTCTGGGCGTGGGGAAAGGTACGCCTGCGAGGCGAAGCCCGGGTACGTGTTCGCCGCAGGTCGAGGCGGGCTCCGGCCCGCTCCAGGGGCGGAGCGCCGGCCGAGTATCTGGACATTTTCCCCCGGAGTATCTGGACATTATGCGGCGAGTATCTGGACATTATCCCGTAAGTGACCTGTTAATGGTGAGATATAATTGTAGTCCTCGTTCGCTCGGTGTCCTGGTTTTGGCGGCGTCGGGATGCTGCCCTCCGGGGCGGACCAGGGGTTGGATGTTCGTTGTATCGTTTGGTGGCTGGTAGGTTGGGAGGAGGGGGGAAGCGCCGGCTTGCGCTCGGCGGAGATTCAGCGAGCGTTGCGGCTCTTCTGTGCCGCCCTGTGACGTACTCTGATAGTCATCATAAGAAACAAGCTGCAAAGCATCTCCGGATCCGCCGGTTGAAGCAGCTGTTGCGCTACGCGCCCCGGCGGGCGGTCTTTCATCGGTATCCGTTTGTGGGTCGTTTTGCAGGTCACGCGCGGCAGCGGGGTTACCTCTGGTCGATGAAGTCGCGACACGTGCGGCCGGCGATCTACCTGGGCTCAGTGATCACGCTGTGGCCGATCCTGGGCATGCAGCTGCTCGCGGCGCTGGTGGCCTCAATCGTCTTCCGGGCGAACTTCATGGTGGCGGGCCTGCTGCAGTTCGTTTCGAACCCGCTCACGGCGCCGCTGTACTACTTCACGTACCTGGTCGGAAAGCAGATCCTCGGCTGGATGGGGCGGGTGCCGGCGGAAATGGCCTTGCCCAACGAAACGCGGGATTCGGCGCTCGTGGACGCGGTGCTTTCGGCCGAGCCTGGCACCGGTTTCACGGGTGTGCTGCTGGCCCTGTTCATCGGCGGCACGGTGTGCGGCTTGGCCATGGGGCTGGTGATCGACGCGATCTATCTCTGGGGCCGCCATCGCTGGCGGCTGGTGCCGGCGACGGCCTGACGGCGCTCAGGGCCGGCTAATCTGTCCGGACTCGATCACGTGGCGCCCGGGGCGGGCCGCAAGCGCGGCTTCGAGCAGGGTGTGGGCGACCGCCTCCACCGCGATTGGCCGGGCGTTGGCCGGCAGCAGAAACGCGAAGGGAGTGCTGAGTGCGACCATCACGCGCTCGAGCGGGCGCGGCTCGGGACGGTGGGCCAGGAGCGAAGGGCGGACGTGGGTGGTGGAGGCAAACCCGAGGTCGTCGAGGTCCTGCTCGAGGCGGCCCTTGACGCGCAGGTAGAGCGTGGGGGCGGAGGCTTTGGCGCCGAAGGACGAGTTGTTGACGAAGCACGGCGTGCCGGCGGCCCGGGTACGGCGCGCGGCATCAACGACGAACGTGCGATCGATGCGTTCGAACGCCTCGGCGGAGCCGGCGAGCTCCCGGGTGGTACCGAGACAGTTGATACCGGCGTCTACCAGCCACCATTCGGCGGTGGGCAGGTCGGCGAAGTCGACGATCGGATTGAACAGCTTCGGCGCGGACGTCAGGGGGCGGCGGGTGGGTGCGACGATGCGGGCAACGCGAGCGTCGGTGAGGGCGAGCGTGAGGACCTTGGCTCCGACGGCGCCGGTGGCGCCGAAGAGCAGGAGGGTACGAGCAGGCATGGGCAGGGGTGGGAAGGCGGCACGTTAGCTGCGCGCCTTCCGTCCGTCCAGCCGCGGTCCGCACTGCCGCTAGCGGTCGACGAGAATGGCGGCGAGGACGCCGAACACCCCCGTGACCGCCACGCCGCCGGCAGCGAGCCAGTCGCGACGTGCGCCGGGTGAGCGTTCTCGGCGGAGGAAGCGCCACGCGAGCCACCCGACGAGGAGGACGCCGTTGAGCGCGAACGCCCAGGGGGAACCGAGGTGCAGGTGGAACCCGAGATAACCGGATGAGGCGTCGGTGAGCGTCCAGGAAAACGGGAACACGAGCCGGGCGAGCCGGCCGGCGGACGTGGCATCGCGCGGGGTGAGCCGTTCCTCGTGGCGATCGACCAGCGCGTAGTTGCGATCGAGCACGATGGCCTCCAGCCAATCGTCGGAGCGGACCACGACGAGCCGGTGGAGGAGGTTGCCGCGGATCGTGACCTCGGCAGCGGCCGGCACGTAGTGCTGGAGGGGGAGGGTGACGAGTCGGTGCGCGGGGCCGACGTCGAGCGTCACCGCGCCGTTTCTCTCGACGATCAGGGAATGAATTTCGCGCGAGTCGATCTCCTGGACGAGCAGGTGGCGGATGCGCAGGTCGGTCCAGCGGGCGCGCTGCTCGGGCGCGGCGAGGTCGACGACACGGTGCAGCTCGGGTTTGCCGCGGACCTGGCGGAGATGGAACACCGTTTGCGCTGCGTCGACGAGGTACGCGCCCTCGTCGTAGGGCTTGCGGTTGGTCGGATTGTTTGCGGCGAAATGCACGGGGAACTGAAAGCCCACGGTGGCGAAGGCGGCGGCGAACCGGGCGCTCTTGTCCGTGAGGACGGTGTTGGTCTTCGGGTCGAGGAACTCGACGGTCGCGCCGAGCCGGAGAAAGTCGGACGGCAGCTCGAGCCGCGCGCGGCCACTCTCGGCCTCGAGCAGGGGGAAGAGCCGGACCTGCGGCGTGTCGAGCGCGTCCGGCGTGAGTCGGAGGCTGAACTGTGCGCGGCGGACGGCCTCGAGCGTGACGGGGGTGCCCTGGATCACCTTGGGCATGCGACCGTCCTTGGTGAGCTGGGCCCAGTTGGTCAGCGGAAGCAGCCGCTCAAACTCGTCGCGATCATAGCTGCGGCCGGCGGCGTCGGCGTAGCGGACGCCGTCGAGCGTGGCGCGGGAGAACAGGAAGCGGTTCTCCACGCAGCTGTAGAAGACGACGGGCGCTCGGTCGCGACGGGCGGCGACAAGCCAGAATCCGGCGGGCAGGTAGTAGCCCAGGAGCAGGATGCTCGTGAGCAGGAGGAGGGCGCGGGCGGCGAGTTTCATCAGACGAGGCCTTTCCGAAAACGGTCGCTGGCGTGCAGCGGGAGCAGGACGACAGCGACGGCCCAGGCAGCGAACGCCGGGAGCACGCGCAGGTAGCTCTGGTAGAACGTCTCTTCAAAGAACAGCCGCAGCGCGGCGGCGCCGAGCAGGAGCAGAATGACGCGCCCGCGCCACGAGGCCTCGAGCAGCGCGGCGGTGCCGACGAGGTAACCGGCGTAGCCGGCGAGCACCCAGGGCAGGGCGGTGAGCCAGAGCGTGGTGAGCATTTCGGTCGGAAAATAGCGCGTGCTCACGGCGGCGAGCACCGCGACGGCCGGCAGCACCAGGATCGAGAGCAGGAGCAGGCCGGCGGCGAGGTGCAGCGCCACGGCGCGGATTTCGCCGAGCGGCAGGTGCAGCACGAGCCGGATTCGGTGTTGCTGGACCTCCGGCAGGAACTGCAGGACGGCGAGCGTCACGCCGAGGCCGAGCGGAACGTACTTGAACGGCCCGAAGAACAGGTAGGCCTTGTAGATCCAGCTGCTCCATACCATCGGCGCGTCGTACACGGCGAAGACGTGGCGCAAGCGCAGCGCGAGAAACCCGGCGTAGACGAGGCTCGCCACCGCGAGGAGCGTCCACCAGAGGCGGAGCTTGATCCATTCCTTGAAGAAAAGGGCGCGAAACATGGTCAGTATTTGCCGGTGAGGGCGACAAAGGTGTCTTCGAGCGATAGCGGCTCGGGCCGGAGGTCGGCGGGGAGTGGAATGCCCAGGCGAGTGAGTTGCGCGCGCGCGGCGGCCTCATCGAGGAAGCCGAAGAGCGTGGAGCGCTTCTCGCCGCGCTCGAGGCGCAGGTGAGCGCGTTCGTCGTAGAACTCCGTGACGGCGGGGGTGGTCGGGAAGGAGAAGCCGCGGAACTCGGTGGCGATGCAGCGGGCCGGGGCGTCGAGGAGAACGCGACCGCGCTGGTAGATTACGATATCGTCCACCAGCCCTTCGAGGTCCTGGATGATGTGCGACGTCAGCAGGATGCTGCGTTGTCCGTCGGCGGCGTAGTCGCGGATGACGTCGATGAAGAGCCGCCGGTAGCCGGGATCGAGCCCCATGCTGTAGTCGTCGAAGATGATAAGGTCGGGCTGCTGGGCGAGGATGAGCCCGAGCGCGACTTGGGAGCGCTGGCCGCAGGACATCGTGGCGATCCGCTGGCGCGGTGTGATGTCGAGCTTGGCCATCAGGTGGTAGTAGATCGCAGGTTTCCAGCGCGGGTAGAAACGCGCGTAGAACGCCTCGATCTGCCGGGTGTTGAAGAATCCGTACTGCACGTGGCCCTCGATGAGGTAGCCGATGCGCGCCTTGGTGGCCGGCGAGAGCTGCTGGGCGTCCTCGCCGAGCAGCAGGCAGTCACCGGCGCGCGGCGTGAGGAACGAGTTGAGGATGTTGATCGTGGTCGTCTTGCCAGCGCCATTGCGGCCGAGCAGCCCGCAGATGCGGCCGGGCGCGACCTGCCACGAGACGTGCTGCAGTGCAGGCTTGTCGCCGTAGTAGTGGACGAGATCACGGCATTCGACAGCGGGAGTCATAGGAAGGAGAGGATGAGGACACCGGGAAGGAGGACGCCGAGGGCGGTGACGACACCGCCGCGCCGCCCGATGCCCTGGCGGCCGCGGAGGAGGACGAGGCCGGTAAGCGCGACGACGAGCAGCGCGCCGCAGAAGGCGTCGGAGTACCACGTCCACCAGCGGCCTGGATTGTAGTGCAGCTTGTTGAACAGGTGGAGCACGGGCCGGCGCTGCAGCGTCTCGGTGACGAGCTTGCCCGAGGTCCGGTCAAGCGTGGCGGTGCCGCCTTGGTAGAAGATCCGTACCTGGTCGGCGGTCGGTGTGTAGTGCTTGAGGTAGGTCTGGGGGAGGCCGGCGGTGCGCAGGAGCGCGGTGGCCGACTCCCGCGTGAACGTCGCCGGCAGATCGGCGGCGTTCACGGTGCGCTCCACGCGCACGATGCTGTAGCTGGGATCCCAGTCGTGGCGGTGGTTGATCGCCACGCCGGAGACGCCGTACACGACGGTCGCGCCGAAGAAGAAGTAGCCCAGGTCGCGGTGCAGCACGCGGGCGACGTGACGCCAGTGCGGCAGCCTCATCGGGCGTCGGGCTTCACTTCCCAACTGAGGCCGTCGACCCAGATGGAGGAAAGATAGCCGCGGTCGGCTTTGGCCAGCTGGGCGCGAAGAGCGGTGATGCGCTTGCGGGCGGTCGCGAGCGGCAGGCTGTCGTTGCACTCGCCGCTGCAGTTTTCGGTCTTGGTCTTCTCCTTGGCGGCGTGGGCGGCGACGGCGCGCGTCTCCCACGCGTCGAGGTACGCCTGGTCAATGCGCAGCTCGCGCACGATGCCGGTGACGCGCAGAGTGCGGCCCTTGAGGTCCTGGTCGAAGGCCTTCATCTCGCCTGTACGCTCGACGCGGAGCGTGATGGCGTAATCGGGATTGAGGTCGTGCAGGAAGGCCTTGCGGCCGCCGCTGTGGCAGACGCCGGTGACGAAGCCCTCGAGGACGATCTCCTGGCCGACGCGGGCGCCGCCTTGCGTGAGGACTTCGCGGACGCCGGCGGCGGGCGCCGTCGAGGGATCGGCCGCGCGGACGGAGCCAGCGAGGAAGAGGAGCGCGCTGAGGCGGAGGAGGGAGGTGAGTTTGGTTTTCATGCGGAAGCGGGAGTGAAATGCGGCCGGGGTTTAAAACGCGTAGCTGGTGCGCAGCCAAAAGGAGCGGCCCTCCTGGTACGGGGTGGTGGTCGAGGCGCCTTCGGAGTACGGCAGCCGGTTGAGGAGGTTGCCGACCTTGAGTTCGACGGTGAGCGTGCCGCGGTGAGTTTCGACGGCGCGCCAGCGCAGGCTCAGGTCGTTGATGATGCCGGCGGGCACGTGGACATTGTCGTACCGGTCGTAGCGCTGCCCGCCGACGACAATGGTGGAGCCGCTGTCATCGACGCGCTCGTACGCGGTGTTCCAACGGCCGAGAACGTCGACGGCGAGGCGGTCTTGGAACCAGGACGAACTCCAGGCGAGGTTGACGTAGGTCGGGCGCGCGAAATTGGCCCGGTCGAGGGTGGCTTGGCGGCGGGTTACGAGGGCACCGCGGTAATAGACGAGCTCGTTGAGCGCCTCGGAGTCGTAGTTTTCCGAGAAGTAGTTGGCCTCCGGCGTGGAGGTCTCGGTGTCGGAGAACGTGGCGCCCGCGCGAAACTCGTGGTGGCGCCAGTGCTTTTTCCACTCGAGCGAGGTGCTGCGGTAGTCGGTGAAGCCGGCGTTGGAAACGGTGTACTTCGTGTAGGTGCTGGTGGCGCCGGTCTTCTCGTTCACGTAGGTCAGCCGAGTGCCCTCGTCGCGGACAAACTCGTCGCGGTTTTGCCGACGGAGGAACGCCACGCGCAGGGTACCGAGCCGGGCAAGATCGAACGTGAGGCCGTACGAGAACTCATCGCTGTAGGGCGTGTTGAGACCGGCCTGCGCGTAGTTCGCGGGGCGCGAGTGCAGGGAGAGCGTCCACGCGTCGCCGTAAACCTTGCGACCGTTCACGAGCGTGTAGGTGCGCGTGTGGGCGTAGGTGTCGGGGTATTTCTCCTGCAGCTGGTACGCCAGCATGGCGTGCGTGTAATAGCGGTTGAAGCCGGCGTGGAGCTTCAGCCAGCGGAACGGCTCGATCTGGGCGGTGAAGCGCGGCGCGACGTCGTGATTGCGGAGGAAATCGTTGGTGTCGTAGCGCAGCCCGGCACGGTAGCTCCACGGCAGGCCGAAGACCCGGCCCTGGTCGGTCCACTGGGCCCAGGCGTCGGCGGCCTGAAGCTGAACGTTGGCGTCGAAAGCGAGGTAGGTGAGGCGATAATTGAGCGCCTGCTCGCCCTCGAGGACCGTCGGGTCGTCGCGGCCGAGGGCGGAGGTGACGGTGGCGTCCTTGACGACGCTGGAGGTGGATTGGTGGCGGTAGGCGTGGTTGGTGAGGGGGCGCTGTTTGCGGGCGCGGGTGAACGTATAGTCGGCGCCGACGCTGAGCCGGCCGGTGGCGGTGAGCGGGAGGGAGTACTCTGCGCCGATCGGGAGGTCGCGCTGCGTCGAGGTCATGTCGCCATTGCCGCCGCGTGCGCCGGTTGCCGCGGTGTCGGCGACCCAGTCGACCTGATCACCGGCGCCGAAATTCTTGTACGTGTAGAGATTGGGCGCCTGCTCGCGGCTGTTGTCGGCGAGTTGCAGGGCGGCATAGGCGAGAAACTCGGTGCCGCCCACCTGACGCGAGAGCTCGAGCTTGTTGAGCCAGCTGTCGTTGTGCTGAAGCTTGAGATCCTGCTCGGTGTTCTCCTGCCGGTACGGCGACCAGAGCGACGTGAACCTAAGCTTCGTCTCCGGGGCAAAGGTATAGACGAACTTGGCGGTGATGTTGTCGGTGGTGGTCTCGGCGCGCGTGGATCGACCGTAGGCGGCGAGCCGCTGGGTGTTCTCGAGGACGGCCCACTGGCGCGTCCAGCCGAGCAGCCCCGAGAGTCGAGTGGAGATCGGGACATCGAGGTAGAGGTCCAAAACCTCGCGCTCGAAGCGGGGCTTCTCGGGCATCGTGGCGCCCGTGTGTTCCGGGGCGGTGAGATACTGTATCCAGGAACTGCTGGCGCGGGCGTAGCCGGCGCCGCCGCCCCAGGCGCCGGTCGGATCGCGCAGGTCCGCCTTGACGACGCCGCCGGTAAATCCGCTGTAGCGCGCGGGAACGTCACTCTCGAAAACCGTGAGCGCGCCGAGGAGGGCGGGAGACACAAACGTGGTCTGCGGATGGCCCACGACGCTGTCGTAGGCGTGCACGTTGGTGTTGGTGGTGTCGGTGATGCTGGTCGTGCTGAGACCCTCGACCACGAAGTTGTTTTCGTAGGTGCGGCCGCCGGCGATGCTGAGGAGCGCGGGTCGGAGATTGAGGACGGTGTCCTCGGAGAGCGCGCCGCGCGTGGCGTCGAACTGGACGTTGTTCAACGTGCGGGCGAGCTCGTTGACATCGAGGCGGGCGGTGGTCTGGCGGGAAACGTCGGGCGCCGCGAAGACGGTCTTGCCCACGGCTTCGACGGGATCCGGGGCGTTGGCGGAGACGGTAACGTCGATGGCCGAGGGCGTGCTGGCGGCGGGAGGCGGGAGCGTGACCGGCGCGGAGGGTTGGGCGGCGCGGGCGGCCGCGGCGAACAACAGCAGCAGGAGCGCGGTGGGTGGGACGGAATGGGAGCGGAATCGCGGGAGCATGGAAGGAGTGAAGTCGGTCAACGGGCGGCGAGGACCACGAGGGCGTGGCGGTCTTGGAGGCTGAAGTGGACGGTGACGCGAAGCGGTGGCCGGGAGCTGGCGACCGCGGCGCGTGGGAAACGCCAGCGTTGCTGGACGACCTCGCGCGCGGCTGCGTCCAGATCGGCATAGCCGGAGGAGACGGCGACCTGCACCCGAGTCGGACGACCGTGAGGAGAGAGGTGGACCTGGAGCTGGACGGTGCCGCCGCGGCGCTCGAGTCGGGCGCGCTCAGGATAGGGCGGCAGTGGGGAGAACGTGGGCTCGGGGAATGCGATCGAGGCCCGGCCACCTGCACCCCGGAGTTCGTGGGCGGCGTAGGCGGTCAGGGCGGAGCCGGAGATGAAGGCCTCTGAGGATAGGAAATCTGCCGCGTTGCCCGGACGGTCGCCGGCGGACTGCGTTACGGCATCGCCGGCGAGGCCGAGGCAGGGTGGCAGCGTCGGCGTGATTGCAGGGGTGTCATTAGGCGCGTGGCCGGAGGGGCCAGCAGCGTGGAGCGAATTCTCAGGCTGAGATGCGTCTGTGGGGGGGCTGCTGTCACGGAGTGAGAGTGAGACAATGCGGAGGGCCGGGGCGGCACCGCGAACGGTTGCGTTCGGGGACGTGGCAGCCGGACGCGTCGGAACGATGGCCAACGCGACGTGGACCAGCACGGCGAGGATGGCTGGAATGACAAAGCGGCGCGATAGCGAGGGATGTGGGCGGGCGTACAACGGCATTTCACACCCAACGGAGGCTCCGGTGGCGGCGTGGCCCGGAGCGCGGCGCGATCGTGGGGCAGCCGCGAAGAAGTCCGGCGGCGGGCCGGCGCGGTGGACGATGCGCGTTGTACGATTTCACGCGGCCATCATCGCACGGCGAGGGTGGAAAATTCCACCCGCGCCCGGCCCATTTCCACCTGAGGAAGGCGCGACGATCAGCGGCGGACGGCCAGCTGGAAGGTCTTGGGGTTCACTCCAAATTGGCGGCGAAAGGCGGCGGCGAAGTTGGACGGATTGCTGTAGCCGACGAGGGCAGCGGCCTCGAGAACCGTGGCGGTGCCGCTCTGCAGTGCGGCGTGCGCCTTTTCCATGCGCTGGGTGCGCAGATACCCGAAGACGGTGGTGCGGTACACCTGATGGAACCCTCGTTTTAGGGTTGTTTCGCTCACGCCGACCCGCTGGGCGAGCTCGGCGAGGGAAGGAGGCGATTCAAGGTGTTGGACGAGCAGTTGGGCGGCAGAGCGCACCTGGTCTTCGAGCAACTGCGTCGCGGCGACCGGATGGGTCGGATGGTCGTCGGCCAGTCGGGTCAAGAACTCGATGAGCAGATCGTGCGCGCGAGCGGAGAGTGCCATGGAGCGGCAGGTGCCGCCAAACGGGCACCGGCGGATGGATTCGAGCGCGAGTCGCGCCGTCGGCGAGAGCGCCACCGTGACCAGATCGGAGTTGGCCTCACCGCCGAAGGCGCGCATGCGTGCGACACCCGGGGTTAGGTCGTCGCCGACGAGTTCGAGCCAGGCGCTGTCGTCGAGCGCCAGGGCGACAGCGAATAATCCCGCGGCGAGCGGACCGGCGGCTTGGGTTCGGAGCAGACGCGGAGAAGTCAACTGCATGACCTCCTGTGCGCGGTCGCCTGACTCCGGCAACGTGAACAGCAGGATGGCGGTTGCGCTGTCGACGGCCGCCGAGGCGACCAGATCGGGATGAGTTTGGATCGTTCCCCAGCAGATTGTCAGGCCGGGCCGAACGGGATATTCGTTGAGTTGTCCGGGCATGTCAGACCCCGAAGAACCTCCCGGCCGCCGCAACCGCCGCGGGCGGCGAAGCCGAGAAAAGTTGGGCATCGTTGGACATGGGCGGACTGCACGTGAGACTAGTTCGCAACGCAAGCTCTTATTATTCAACCGCGCGCGTGCGGGCCGCCTCACTTCATTAACCGGCATGCTCCCGCCTCAGGCACGCGACCGTGGGGGGCGCCGGGGTCTGGAACCGCCCCGCCGCAGCTAGAACGAGTACCGCACGGCGAGCCGGACGAACGGGGTGGCGCCGTCGCTGGAGAGTTCGTAGTTGCGGTCGAAATAATCGAATTTCTGGCCAACGACCACGCCGGTGGACGCCGTGAGCGTGACGGCGGGGTGCGGCTGGTACTCGACCGTGCCGCCGACCCGGACTTCCGAGTAGTCGAGGAGGGTGTCGCGAAGCGGAAAGCGCGGGCCGGCCAGACGGACGCCGACGGGCTCCTTCACGTAGAAGGTGCCGCCCTGGAAGGTCGCCTCGAGGGAGGTGCGGACACGGTCGTTCAAGGTGTAGGTCACGCCCGTGCGCGGGAAGCCGACGGAGACGGCCCACGTCTGGTTGGGACGCCAGTCGAAGCCGACCGCGGGGAGCCAGCGGTAGTCGTCCTCCGCCAGCGACCGGTACATGAGGCCGGCGGCCCAGGAGAACGTGTCGGTCTGCCGATACAGCCCGAGCAGGACGACGTTCACGCCGAGGCCATCGCTCTCGATGCCGGTGCCCGAGTTGGCGACCGAGGTCTTGAGATTGGCCAGAAGGCTCCAGCGCGGACCCAGCGGGTGGCGGAGCATGCCTTGCACGCTCACGGTCTGAAGCTGGTCGGGCAGCGGGACGACGGCGGGATCGGAGTCGAGGTCGAATCGCTCATAGCCGCCCTCGAGCGTCAGCGAACTGCGATCGGTGAGCGAAAATCGATGGGAGAGGCTGGCCGCCACGTGGGTGACCTGGGTGTCGCCGAAGCGGCCGCCGAAATCGTCGTTGAGGTCATCGGCGGAAGCGCCGCCCGCGGTGACGGTGACGCTGGAAGGTAGTCCGGCACCGGAGCGCCCAGGTTGGGCGATGATCGTAACCGGAAGGAGCACGAGCGCCAGGATGGCTGGAAAGCGCAGGGTGGTGAACATGGGTCGGAACGCTAAGTGGAGTCGCCGGATAAACAACAGCCGGAAACGCACGAGTGCGTTTCCGGCTGTATCGAACCGAAAGGCGCTGGGAAATCGCCTGCTCAGTTGACGAACTCGGCCGGGCGGGCGGCGCGGGCGCTGCGCCGGTTGCGGGAGAACGTCAAAGGGGCGGACTTGGGCGCAGGCGCGGACTCCCCGTCGGTTGCCGAAAGGGCGGCGGCTCCGTCCTTCTTTTTGGCGCCGACGAGGCGTAGCAGCGCGTCCACGTTTTCGAGCATGGTGGCGGACTGGGCTTTCATTTCGGCGGCGGCACTCGCGGTTTCCTCCGCACTGCCGGCGTTGGCCTGGGTCACTTTGTCCATCTGCGTCACCGCCTTTCCCACTTGAGCGAGGCCCTGGGCCTGCTCGTTGGAGGACGTGGCAATCTCGGTCACGAGCTGGTTCATCTTGGAGGCCTTGTCGGCGATTTCCGTGAGCCGTTCGGCGACCCGGGTGGAGAGTTCGGAGCCACGCGCACTCTTGGCGATGGAATCGTCGATTTTCTCGGCCGTCTCGCGGGCGGCGACGGCGGCGCGCTGGGCCAGGCCACGTACCTCGTCGGCGACAACCGCGAATCCGGCGCCGGCGTCGCCCGCGCGGGCGGCTTCCACGGCCGCATTGAGGGCGAGGATGTTGGTTTGGAAGGCGATCTCGTCGATGGTCTTGATGATCTTGGCGATGTTGTCGGACGAGGTCTTGATGTCGGCCATGGCGGCGACCATCTCGTGCATCTGCTGGGTGCCCTGCTCGGTGGACTGGCGGGTGTCGTCGGAGAGTGTGCGGGCGTTCCCGGCGTTCTCGGCGTTACGACGGGTCTGGCCGTCGATCTCCTCGAGCGACGCCGACGTCTCCTCCAGCGAAGCGGCCTGCGCGCTGGCGCCCTCGGCGAGGGACTGGCTGGCGCTGGCAACCTGGTCCGAAGCGCCGCCGACCTGATTGGCCGCTTCGTTCAGGGCGCTGGCAACGTTGCCCAACGCCTTGTTGGTCGTGCGGATCGTGAACACGGCCATCGCGGCTCCGAGGAGGATGCCAAGGACGCCGACGACGATGATCGTGACGGACGTGCGGCGCACGGCCGTGACCAGCGCGTTGCCGTTGGCTTCACCTTCCCGGGCGTTGCGGGCGACGATCGCGAGCGTCTGGTTCGAAAACTCGGTCAGGGCGCCGACCATGTCGATGGTGAGCACGCGCCTGGCTTGCTCGCGATCGGTCTCGACCAGCGACAAGTATTTCTGACGCAACTCGAGGTAATGCTCGTGGATGCGACCGAGCTTGTCGTATTCGGCTTTCTCTTCGGGCGTGGAGAGCGTCGCGGCGTAAACCTTGTCGGCTGCGCGGAATTTCTTCGTGTCCTCCAAGGTCGCTTCCTCGATGGCCGCGCGATCCGCGGCATTGGTCGAGTCCAGCAGCCGATAGAGCCGCACCATGTTGATCATGGGCAGGTAGTTCATCGTGCTGGTCTCGATGACGCCCGGCAGGCTCTTCTGGCTGACCGCCCGGCCCCGGTTCTCGATCAGGCGCATGCCGACGACGCTACCGAGGGTCACCAGCATGCTCACGACGCACAAAAAAGTTGCCATCACCACCACCCGCTTACCGATCGTCCATTGTTTCATTCGCGGTGCTATCGGCCGGCGCATCGCGGGATGTAGTGCGGTTTATGCGCCGCCCCTCCGCTCCTGCCGTGCGCGTGGCTCCGTCGTGCTGGACCCGAGGCGGAGCAAAGTTGCCCGGGCGCTTGGACTTAAGGGACTTGGAGAACCGCAGACGCAAAAACGGCGGGAAGGCGCTTTGCAGGCTGCGCTGACGACCGACGAACGATGTATTAGCTTTGGGAATGCGCGGCCGGTCTCGCGCGGCCTGTTAGCGTTTCTTTGCCCAGGCGAGCGTCGTGAGATCGAGGGCGTACCAGTAGCGGCGCTTGGGGGCGCCGAAGCGCTCGCTCGGGCCGGCGACCACCAGCATCGCCGGATCGGTGTAGAGCACGGCGTCCTGCCGCCACCATTCTCCGCGCGCCGTGGAGATGACGACGGCGCGGTCCTCCGGCTGCAGAATGTCATCGAGCTTCCAGCTCTTCACCTTGCGGCCCGTCCGGTCGTACACGACGACCACATCGCCCCGGCCCATGCCGAGGGTCGTGTCGAGGGTCACGATGAACTTCCCGTCGTCCGTCACCATCGCGCGCAGCGGAGCGTCGGACGCCGGCCAGAAGGACGCGGTCTGGCGGTAGGATTTCTCGCCGGCTTCGAGTTCATACACCTGAACCTTTTCGCCGAGCCGGACGATGAGATGGCCGTCGCTGGAATGGCCGATGGGCTCCGGAGTGGGGATGCGGTCCTCCGCCGCGCGCAGCACCGGCAGCGCGAGAAGGAGAAGGCCGAGAAAGACGGGGCGGGGAGACATCTTGAAAGTGAGAGTGAAAGTGAAAGTGAGAGTGGACGGAGGGAGAGCGGAAAGGACGGAAGTGGCGTGTAGGCGGGCGGGAGGGGAGAAGGGACGGAGCGGGCGGTGACGGCCCCTGGGGCGGGGAGCGTGGCGGGGGAAGGGGGCGAGGTGAATCCTGCTGTTGGGGGTGGGCAGCCGGGACAAGACAAATGGCGTCCGACCGAGATAACTAGCCAGATTTGGCGGGTTACGTGAGATAACACGCCAAATCTGGCGTGTTATCTCCTGAGGTGAGGCGCGACGCGAGGGGGCGAAACGCGCGGCGGCGGCAGGCTAACGCGTGATGTCGCGGAAGCCGTCGGCAGGCGGGACGGTGCTTCCGTTGCGACGCGACGTCGGCGGCGCCATCATAATGGCCGGCGCGTGTGGCTTGGCGCCGTTCGCACCGGCCGGTGACCTGGGTGCGGCCTTCTTGGCGACGGGAACGGGGGCGTCCGCCGCAGTCGTCTTGGTCGTGACGCGGCCGGCGAGGGCGAGGAGTTGGCGGACATTGTCCTCCATGGCCTTGGCCTGGGCGCTGAGTTCTTCGGCGGCGCTGGCGCTTTCCTCGGCGCTGGCGGCGTTGGACTGGGTGACGTGGTCCATCTGGGCGACGGCGCCGGTGACTTGGGTGATGCCTTGGTCCTGCTCGAGGGACGCGGTGGCGATTTCGACGACGAGTTCGTCGACTTGGCGGGAGCGGGTGGCGATCTCTTCGAGGCTGACGGCGACCTTGTTGCTGATCTCGACGCCCTGGGTGGTGCGGTGAATGGCGCCCTCGATCTTCTGGGCGGTTTCGCGGGCGGCGTGGGCGGAGCGCTGGGCGAGGTTGCGGACCTCTTCGGCGACGACGGCGAAGCCGGCGCCGGCCTCACCGGCGCGGGCGGCTTCGACGGCGGCGTTGAGCGCGAGGATGTTCGTCTGGAAGGCAATTTCGTCGATGGTCTTGATGATCTTCGCGATCTCGTCGCTGGAGGACTTGATGCCGTCCATCGCGGTCTTCATCGCGGACATGTCGGCAACGCCGGTGTCGGCGGCCTGGCGGGCGGTGCCGGCGAGGTCCTTGGCCTTCTGGGCGTTCTCGGCGTTCCGCTTGGTCATGCTGGAGATCTCTTCGAGCGAGGCGCTGGTCTCCTCGAGCGAGGCGGCCTGCTGGGTGGATCCGGTGGCCAGCGACTGGCTGGCGGTCGCAACCTCGCCGGCGGCGGAGGTGGTCTGCGCGGCGCCGGCGTGGAGTGAGTCGGACACTTCGCCGAGCACCTTGAGGATGGCCCGCATGGTGATCACCGACAGGGCAATGCCGGCTGCGAGCGAAATGACGGTGACGATCAGGATGAACGTGATCGTTTTGTCGACGTCCCGGGTAATCTGGACGCCGAATTGATTGGCGCGCGTTGTGTTGTAGTCGAGCAGTGCGTCCACGGCCTTCGCATAAGTGGTGTAGGAGGCGGTGAGGCTCGTGTTGAACACCTCCTCGGCGGCGGCGGGATCCGTCTCGATCAAGGCGAAGTACTTATCGCGCGACTGCCGGTTGGTTGTGCGCGCCGCCATGAAATTGGCGAAGAGCCGCTTGTCCTCCTCTGTCGACATGTTCTTCGCGTACGCTTCGGAGTCCTTGTTGTTGTCTGCGACCGATTGTTTGATGGCGGCGATCAGCTGCTGTCGGCTTGGTGCGTCCTTGAGGCTCAGCAGGCGACCATTGTGGCCTTGAATCTCATTGGCGCGGGCTTCAATCCGGCCCAGGAGCACAACTCCGGGAAGCGCTTCGTCCACGATCGTTTCGGCAATGCTCCTGAGTTGCAGAACCCGGGAGATGCCAAAGCCGCCAACGATGAGCAATGCGAGGCTCAGGGAGGCGAGGATGATGCCGATTCGTTTACCGATAGTGATGGTCTTCATTGAGCAGACGCGAAGTTGCCGCCAAGTGGCGGCGGCTCCGGATTATAGTGTGGCGAGGGCGCGTGCTTCGCAGATGCAAATGCAATTGCGCAACGCATTGTGGAGCAATGCCTCCTGCCACCGGTTGCATCGGCAGGAAGTCGGCATGCCTAAGCCGGCGGGCGATGAATCAGGGGACGCGAATGCCGACCATTAAAGGGTGTAACAAAACGTCGTGAGGGTTTTAGCGGCTCGCTTTTCCCATACCGTAGCGTTGGAGCGCCGTGAGGTGTTTCGCGGCGGGCACGCCGACGAAAAAGGCCGTGCGGTGAGGCACGGCCCAACGGGCAAAAGGAGGTGAGAACTCGGCCGGCCTAGTGCGTGATGTCGCTGAAGCTGTCGGCGGGCGGGACGGTGGTTCCGTTGCGGCGCGCGGCGGGTGGCGTCATCACGATGGCCGGGCCATGCGGTTTCGGGGCGGCGGCGCGCGCGGGAACCTTGGGCGCGGACTTCCGGGCGGGCGGCGGCGTGGACTCCGAGGTGATTTCAGCGGCAGTGGCGCGGCCGGCGAGGGCGAGGAGCTGGCGGACGTTGTCCTCCATGGCCTTGGCCTGGGCGCTGAGTTCCTCGGCGGCGCTGGCGCTTTCCTCGGCGCTGGCGGCGTTGGACTGGGTGACGTGGTCCATCTGGGCGACGGCGCTGGTCACTTGGGTGATGCCCTGGTTCTGTTCGAGGGAGGCGGTGGCGATCTCGACGACGAGTTCGTCGACCTGGCGGGAACGAGTGGCGATCTCTTCGAGGCTGACGGCGACCTTGTTGCTGATCTCGACGCCCTGGGTGGTGCGGTGGATGGCGCCCTCGATCTTCTGGGCGGTTTCGCGGGCGGCTTGAGCGGAGCGCTGGGCGAGGTTGCGGACCTCTTCAGCGACGACGGCGAAGCCGGCGCCGGCCTCACCAGCGCGGGCGGCTTCGACGGCGGCGTTGAGGGCGAGGATGTTGGTCTGGAAGGCGATTTCGTCGATGGTCTTGATGATCTTCGCGATCTCGTCGCTGGAGGACTTGATGCCGTCCATCGCGGTCTTCATCGCGGACATGTCGGCGACGCCGGTGTCGGCGGCCTGGCGGGCCGTGCCGGCGAGGTCCTTGGCCTTCTGGGCGTTCTCGGCGTTCCGCTTGGTCATGCTGGAGATCTCCTCGAGCGAGGCGCTGGTCTCCTCGAGCGAGGCGGCCTGCTGGGTGGAGCCGGTGGCCAGCGACTGGCTGGCGGTCGCAACCTCGCCGGCGGCGGACGTCGTCTGCGCGGCGCCGGCATTGAGGGAGTCGGACACCTCGCCGAGGACCTTGAGGATGGCCCGCATGCTGAAGAACGCGAGGGTACCACCGGCGGCGAGCGACAGAACGGTGACGATGAGGATGAAGGTGATCGTGTTGTCGACATCGGTGGTGATCTCGGCCCCAAACGTATTCGCGCGGTCCACGTTGTACTTCAGCGAGGCGTCGGTGGCGTCGGAGTACGCGTTGTAAGTCGTGGTGAGGCCTGTGTTGAAGACCTGCTCGGCGGCGGCGGCGTCCGTCTCAACCAGTTTGAAGAACTTGTCCCGTTGCTCGCGATTGGCGGCACGGGTGGCCAGCAGTTTCTCGTAGAGCCGCTGTTCTTCCGGCGTGGTAATCGATTTTGCGTAGGCGTCGTAGTCTTTCGTGTTCTGGGCCGCGGACTCGCGCAGCGTGGCGAGCAGTTTTTCGCGGTCTGCTGGATCCTTCAGGCTCAGCATGCGTGCCGCGTACCCCTGGTTTTCGGTCGCTCGCGTGTTGATGCGGCCGAGAACGACCACGCCCGGCATGGCGTCCTCGACGATCTCGCGCGTGAGCGTCCGCAGCTTCACGACGCGGTAGATGCCGTAGCTGCCCACGACGAGCAGGGCGAGGCTGAGCGCGGCGAGGATGAGCGCGATGCGTTTACCGATGGTGAGCGTGTTCATGTGAGCGACGAAGCTGGCCCCTGATTGGCGTCTTGGCCTCGCCGGGGTAGAGCGAAGCAGGTCAGGTCCGGCAGAGCGGCGCGTGCACGGCGCTGGAAGACACTGTCCCCAATGATCCTAGAAAATCGGTCACGGCGGCACGGCCCTTAATACAAATCCATGGTATGGGTACCTATGCCCAACCACCGGCGATCGCGATCGGAGTACGTAGCGACCGGCGTGATGACGGTAACATCCGCCGTCGATTCAAGCGGGAGGTTCGCTGAGACGTAAGGGTGTTCTCGCCGCGTGAATTGGCCTGCCCTGATTCTCCCTCTCCGTCTTCGCCGACCGCAGGTGGCGGTCACGCTGCGCGCGAATCGAGGCCGCCGCGCGGCGTCGACGGCGACGGAAATGCGACCATGATCCGGGCGGCGCATAGGTTTTCCAGCCGAACCGGTGTCGCTTTGGTCGTGACGCTGCTGGGAGGCTTCGCGCTGACCGCAATCGGGGTGGTGCACGAAATTCGTACCGAGCGTGCGGAGGCGTCATTCCGTTTCGTTCGCACGGCCGAGCGGTTGAGCGACGAAGTGGAGCGCCGGATGAACCAGGCGCTGTACGGGCTCAAAGGGACGCGGGGACTCTTTGCCTCGGCGCCGGTCGTCACGCGCGAGGCGTTTCGCGCGTATGTGGCGTCGCGCGAGGTGGAGCGGGACTTCCCCGGCATGATCGGTTTCGGCTTTGTCGAACGCGTGCGGCACGCCGACCTCGACGCGTTTGTCGCGCGTGAACGGGCGGACGGGGCGCCGACGTTCGCGGTGCATCCGGTGACGGACTCGCCCGTGCACTACGTGATCAAGTTCATCGAACCGCTGGAGCCGAATCTCCGGGCGTTCGGCTATGATCTGGGTTCCGAGCCGTTGCGGCGGCGCACGATCGAGCATGCCATCGGCACGGGCGAGGCGGCGCTGACGCCCCGCATCACGCTGGTGCAGGCCGACCGCGGGGGGCCGGGCTTTCTGTATCTGCTTCCGGTGTACGCTCACGGCGCGAATCCGCGCACGCCGCAGGAGCGCGCGGCGGCACTGGTGGGTCTGGTTTACGCTCCGATTGTGATCCGGGAAGTATTCGCCGGCATCACGACCGGCACGGAGGACTTGATCGACGTCGAGGTTTATGAAGGGGCCGAGCGCACGGGCGAGCATCTGCTGCTCGATGCCGATGGCGTGATCGTGACCGCCAAGGACGTCGGGGTGGCCGAGCCCTTTGGCGGGCGCGCATTTCACCGCGAGCGCACCGTGCAAATCGGCGGACAGGACTGGACGGTCGCAATGACTTCGACGGCCAAATTTGAAGCCAGTCTCGATCACAAGGTGCCCATCGCAACGGGCGTGGGCGGGCTGCTCGTGACCGCCTTGTTGATGAGCATCATGTGGTCGCTCGGCCAGGGGCGGTCGCGGGCCGTGGCGCTGGCCGAGCAGATGACGGCTGCGCTCCGGGAGCGCGCAGCCGAAGCGCGGCGGCTCGCGATGATTGCGGCGCACACCAGCAACGGGGCGGTGATCACGGATCCGGATGGGCGCATCGAGTGGATCAACGAGGGGTTCACCCGCCTGACCGGATATGCGCTGCCGGAGGTCAAGGGGCGCAAGCCGGGCGCCTTCCTGCACGGTCCACGCACGGATCCAGGCACCTGTACGCTCATGCGTGAGGCGATCGCTGCCCAAACCGGGTTTCGGACGGAAGTGCTCAATTACCACAAGTCCGGTCGCCCCTACTGGGTGGCGGTCGAGGTGCAGCCACTCCACGACGAGGCTGGCAAGCTGGTCGGATTCATGGGTCTGGAGGCCGACATCGACGAGCGGAAGCGCGCGGAGCAGAAGATCAAGGCCAACGAACAGCGATTGGCTGCCCTTACGGCGCAGGCGCCTGGGGTGATCTTCCAGTATGATGTGCATGGGGAAGGCGCGGGCGAGTTTTCCTTCGTCAGCGAAGGCACGCGGGAGTTGTTGGGTCATGGGCTCGCGGGCGGGGCGCGGCGCCGGCCCCCCAATGCGCTGCGCTGCGTCGTGCGAGAGGATCGCCGCCGCGTGCTTCGCCGGTTCGAAAAGGCGGTCCGGGAGGGGGCCGATTGGGATGACACTTTCCGGCTGCGGGCCCCGAGTGGAGGCACGCGCTGGGTGCATGCGCGCGCCACCATCCACCGTCAGGACGACGGCACGCGGAGCTGGTTTGGCATTGTGGCGGACGTGACCGAGCAGCAGCAGGCGCGGTTTGAGGCCGAGCGGCTGAACACGAAGCTCGCGGCGGCGGTCGACGAAGCCCACGACGCCGTCGCGCGGGCGGAACAGGCGAATCGCGCCAAGGGACAATTCCTCGCGTCCATGAGCCACGAGATCCGCACGCCCATGAATGGCGTGATCGGGATGACCTCGCTGCTGCTGGACACCCAGCTTGACGAGCAGCAGCGCGAGTACACCCAGATCATCCGGTCGAGCGGCGAGACGCTCTTGTCGCTCATCAACGACATTCTCGATTTCTCCAAGATCGAGTCCGGCCGCATGGACCTCGAGGCGGAGCCCTTCAGCCTCGCCGAGTGCATCGAGAGCACGCTCGACCTGTTTGCCACGCGGGCGGCGGAGAAGCGGATCGAGCTGCTCTATCAGCTCGCGCCGGGCGTGCCCCCGGCGATCCGCGGCGACGTCACCCGCGTCCGGCAGATCCTGGTCAACCTGGTGGGGAACGCGCTGAAATTTACCGAGCGCGGCGAGATCGAGGTGTCGGTGCGCCCGCAAAAGGGCGTCGGCCAGCGCTCGCAGCTCATCTTTGCCGTGCGCGACACCGGGATCGGTATCGCCCCGGAGGCGCAGGGGAAGCTCTTCCATGCGTTCTTGCAGGTCGACGCCTCGACCAGCCGCAAGTACGGCGGCACCGGGCTCGGCCTCGCGATCAGCCGCCGGTTGGCGGAGATCATGGGCGGACGCATGTGGGTCGAGAGCCAGGCGGGCCAGGGGGCGACGTTCCGGTTTACGCTGCTGGCGGATTGGCTGCCGGAGGCGCCGCCGACTGCGAACCCCGTGCCGCCGGAGGCGCTGCGCGGGCGCCGCATCCTGGTCGCGGACGCCAACCCGACCGGACGCCGTATTCTCGTCGCGCTTGCGGAAAAGTGGGGCCTGACGGCGACCGTGGCCGAGACGAGCGCCGCGGCGCTGGAGCGCCTCCGGGCGGGAGAGGTGTTCGATGTCGCCGTGGTCGATCTGCTCATGCCGGACATGGACGGCCTGGTGCTCGCCCGGGTGATCCGTTCGCTGCCCTTGTCACGCCCGCTGCCGCTCGTGCTCCTGTCCTCGATCGGGCGCCGGCTGGAGCCGGCCGAGGCCGAGCTTTTCGACGCGGTGACCAGCAAGCCGGTGAAGCCGGCCACGCTGTTCCTGATGCTGGCGCGGGCGGTCGGGATCGCGGCGCCGGCGGCGGTGCCCAGCCCGCGGCTGCCAACGGCCCCGGCGGCGGGCAACGTGCCGGCGCTCCGTATCCTGCTGGCGGAGGACAATCCGGTGAACCTGAAGGTCGCGCTGCATCTGCTCCGGCGCTTCGGCCACCGTGCCGACACCGTGGGCAACGGGATGGAGGCGGTCGAGGCGTGCCGGCGGCAGGACTACGACGTCGTCCTGATGGACATGCAGATGCCGGAGATCGACGGACTTGAGGCCACGCGGCAGATCCGCCGGGAGCAGCACGGCACGCGGCCGGTGCCGCGGATCATCGCGCTCACCGCGAATGCCATGGAGGAAGATCGCGAGCGGTGCGTCGACGCGGGCATGGACGATTTTCTCAGCAAACCGCTGACGGCGGAGCAGCTCGCGGAGGCGCTGGCCCGGGCCCGGGCTCAACCGGCAGCCCAGCGGTGACGGCCGACCGAGTGCGGTGCGGCGCCTACGCGACGAGGCCGCAGAGTTCGCGGGCGACCTGCACGAAACCGAGCCCGGAGGTCGGTTTCTGGATGTAGCGCCGGACGCCGAGGGCGGTGGCGCGATCGCGATCGTCGGTGCGCCCCGACGAGGAAAACACGACCACGGGCAATTGTTGCAGATGCGGCTGCCGGCGAATCCATTCAAGCACCTCGAAGCCGCTGCGACGGGGCAGGTTTAGGTCGAGAAGCAGCACCCGCGGAAGCGGATGCTCGGCGCGGTCGGAGTACGGCGGGCGGCCTTCAAGATAGCCCACGGCGAGCTCGCCATCGACCAGGACGCGCAACGGCGGCGCCCCCGCGACCTGCTTGAAGGCGCGGGCCATGAAGAAGGCATCATCCGGCTCGTCTTCGACGTAGAGGATCACGGGAGCAGGTTCAGGAGGCGGGAGCGGCCGGCAGTTCCAACCAGAACCGGCTGCCTTGTCCAGCGGACGATTCCACGCCGACGGTGCCGCCCATGCGGGCGACTACGGTCTTCACCAGGGCGAGTCCGATGCCGGTGCCCTCGTACTCGCGGTGGAGCCGTTGGAACATGGCGAAGAGGCGTGGCTGCGACTCTGCCGGAATCCCGATGCCGTTGTCCTCGACCCAGAGGCGCACGTTGCCGCCGCGGCGCTCGGCCCGGATGCGCACCTCGGGGCGGCGGCCGGGCGGGACGAACTTCACCGCGTTGCCGAGCAGGTTGGAGAAACATTGGGTCAACCCGGCCTCGTTGGCCATGACGGCGGGAAGGTCGCCGACGATCTCGATGGTCGCCGCGGCGGGGCCAAGATTGGGATAGGAGGCGATCATCTCCCAGAGCAGCGGCGCCGGCGGTGTGGGCGTGAGCGGGAGGTCCTGTTTCGCCGCGTGGGTGAAGCTGAGCGCGTCGGTGATCAGCCGGTCCATGCGGCTGGCCGCGGCGTTGATGCGGTCGAGATAGGCGCGGCACTCGGCGTCGAGCCGGTCGCCATTCTGCTCAAGCACGAGCGTGCTGTAACCCTGCAGGGCGCGCAGCGGCGCGCGCATGTCATGCGTGATGGTGTAGGAAAAGTGCTCGAGCTCGGCGACGACACGGCGGAGTTCGGCCGTGCGGGCGACGACCAGGCCGTCGAGCTGGGAGTTGATGGCGCGCAGCTCGGCGTTGAGCCGCCGCACCTGCACGAACAGCGAGCACTGCGAGCTCGCCCATTCGACGACGTGGAAGTCTTCGTCGGTCCATGGTCGCGGTGTTGACGCATACACCTCGATCGCGCCGGCGACGCCGTCGCCGAGGCGCAGCGGCGTGCCGAGGACCGAGCGGAATGGGACCCGGGGGCCGGCCTGCACGGAGAGTTCGGGGCGAGCCACGAGGTCGGCCACGAAGGCGGTGCGGCGCTGTGCGATGACCGCGGCGGCAAAGGATCCGGCGAGCGGGCCGCCGCGGGGGACAAAGTCGGTGGGGCCGGCGAACGCGATGACCCGGAGCTGTTCCCCGACGGCCTCGACGATCGCCACCGCGTCGGCGTTGCCCTGGAACAGCGCGAGCAACGGGCCGGCGATGGTGTCGGGTACGCCGCCACCGGGCGCCTGCGAGGCCTGGAGGAGCGTGGTGACCATCGCCTCGCGCTGCACCAGCCGGGCATTGAGCGTCTGCAGCGCAGCCGCCTGGGCGTGCAGCTTGTCGGTCTGGGCCTGCTCCTCGGTCGCGCGGCGGATCAGCTCCTCGTTCTGCGTCGTGAGCTCCTCTCCCTGCGCCTGCAGTTCCTCGCTTTGGGCCTGGAGCTCTTCGTTCTGCCGGGCGATCTCGGCCTCGCGCTCGAGCAGCTGGTGGTTGGTCGATTCAAGTTGCCGGTGGCGTTCGGCGAGTTGCTCGCGATGTCGCAGGACCACGTGCACGGCGGCGGCCACGGCGATGATGTTCACGAGCTGCATGACCCACTGCGCTGTGGTCGCCGCGATGGTGTAGCCTGCTTCGAAGGTTAGGATCGCGAACGCCTTGTAGGCCGACAACGCGACGAAGGCGCTGGTCATGGTCCACAGCAGCCGCCGGCTCGGGTGCCACAGGCAGAGCAGGAGCGGCAGGCCGTACGTGAGCGTGACGTGCGTGTGGCGAAAGACGACGAGCCGCAGCCAACCCATGACCCCGACACTGCCCGCGAAAATCAGCAGCGAAAGCAGGGCGCCGCGCGACGCTGAGGGGGACGACGGTGAGGGGGGCATGGCAGGACTCCGCAGCGTATCCGCGCGCGCCCCGAAGTGTCACGCAATACGTGACACTCGGGCGGTCCGGCGACCCGGGAAAGTGTCACGTATTGCGTGACACTCGGTCCGGGCGTTCCGACGCCGTTCCGGCGCGCGGACCGGGTCATTTCTCCTCGTAAAACGTGGGGCGGCGCGGGGCGCGGATGCGCCGGACAGTCGGCGCAAAGTGTCACGTATTACGTGACAGTTTCCGGCCCGCTGCCGGCCCGAAGGTGTCACGTATTGCGTGACAGTGGCGGGGATCAGCGCGGGACGGAGACGACGCGATCGGCGCTCTGGAGGAGCAGGGCGTGGAAGGGCGGGAGGGTGTCGGCGGCGCGGGCCGCGGCCCAGGCGGGGTCAAGGCACACGACGAACTCGCGCGGCCAATGGAGCGCGGCGGTGAGCTCGGCGAGGAGACCGGTCGCGGCGACGACGGGCAGTTCCACGACGAGCCAGTCGGCGCGCGCCGACTCGATCAGCTTAACTGCCTCGCCGGGGAGGTTCGCGGCGCCGGGGCAGCACAGGCACGGCAGGAAAAGGCGGTGCAGCGCGACCTCCGGCAGCGCCTGCGCGATCTGCTTCAGGTCGGCGGGGCTGAGTTCGGCGCTCAGGACGGCGCAACGCGTGCCGGGGCGCTCGGCCTGCACGCGCCGGATCTCGTCCACCAGCCAGCGCGCTTTCCCCGATCGGGCGGTGCCGGTGAGGACCAGGCAGCGCGGACCGGCCGCGAGGGCGGCGGGTGGCGAGGATTCGGGGGCGGACGGGGTGGAGGACACGGCCCGAATACCGGAGACGCCGGGACCGTACGGCAAGTCGATCCCGGGTGGTGCCGGGGCGGCGGAATTTCGGTTTTTCAGCGCCGGAGCGCCGGATCACGTTCGCGTCGGCGCATCCTTGCCCCGGTCGGCTGCGTCACTCTCCGGGTCCCCGGATCGCTGCCTTCGTCACCCTCATATCCGCCCCTGCATGACTGCGACCCTCGCGTTTCAGCTCAATGACCAGCCTGTGACCGTGAACGTCGACCCGGAGCGCACGCTGCTCTGGGTCCTGCGCACCGATCTTGCCCTCACCGGCACCAAGTACTCCTGCGGCATCGCCCAGTGCGGGGCGTGCACGGTCCTCGTGAACGACGAGGCCGTGCGCAGTTGCGCGGTGGCGGTCAAGTCGGTCGCCGGCAAACGCGTCACCACCATCGAAGGCCTGGCCCGCGAAGGCCGGCTGCATCCGTTGCAGGAGGCGTTTGTGGCGCACGACGCGCTGCAGTGCGGCTTCTGCACGCCGGGTATGATCCTGACGGCGTACAGTTTCCTGCGGCAGCATCCGGCGCCGACGCGCGAGGACATCGTGAAAGGCATGGATCAGAACCTCTGCCGCTGCGGGGCGCACCCGCGCATCGTGGATGCGATCGCGGCCGCCGCTGCAGCCATGAAAGGAGCCCGCGCATGAACACTCCCGCTTCGCAGCCGGTGACTGATTTCAGCAGCCGTCCTTCCCGCCGCGACTTCCTGAAGCAGCTCGGCGGCGGGCTCATGATCTGGATCGTCGCGAACGAACTGGCGTTCGCGGCGGAGTCCGAAGCGGCGCGGCCGATGCGCGCGCGGCCGAAGATCCCGACGGACTTCAATGCCTTCCTGCGCATCGGCGAGGACGGCCGCGTGACCTGTTTCACCGGCAAGATCGAGATGGGCCAGGGGCCGGTCACCTCGCTGCCGCAGATGCTAGCAGAGGACCTGGACGTGCCGGTTGACGCCGTCGACATCGTCATGGGCGACACGGACCTGTGTCCGTTCGATGCCGGCACGTGGGGTTCATTGACGACACGCAGTTTTGGGCCGCTCTGGCGGGCGGCGGCGACGGAGGCGCGGGGCGTGCTACTGGAGCTGGCGGCGGTCGCGCTGGCGGTGCCGGTGGCGGAGCTCGTCGTGGAGCAAGGCGTGGTCTACGTGCGGGCCGACCGCGCGCGGCACGTCAGCTACGGGCAACTGACCAAGGGCCAGCGAATCGAGCGGCGTCTGGACGTGAAGCCGGTGCTGAAGACGCCGGCGGAGTTCAAGATTATGGGCCGGCCGCTGCTCCGGCGCGATGCCCGCGACAAGGTGACGGGCAAGACGCAGTACACGGGCGACCTGCGCCTGCCCGGCATGCTTTACGCGCGGCCGCTCCGGGCGCCGGCGCATGGCGCGACGCTGAAGAGCGTCGATTTCGCCGATGCCCGCGCCATCGCGGGCGTGCAGGTGGTGCAGGAGCGCGACCTGGTGGCGGTGTTGCACGCGTTGCCGGACGTGGCGGAGGATGCGCTGGGGAAGGTGAAGGCGGAGTGGACGCCGTCACCCTCGACGCTGAACGACCGCACGATCTTCGAGCATCTGGAGAAGGCGGCTGTGCCGGCGCGGGTCGCGGCCTCGGGCGGCAGCCTCGATGCGGGGCGGAAGCGGGCGGCGCGCACGCTTTCCGGACGGTATCTCAACGCCTATGTGGCGCACGCGGCGATGGAGACGCACACGGCGCTGGCACGGATCGAAGGCGACAAGGCGACGGTGTGGGCCTCGACGCAGAATCCGTTCGGCGCGCGCGAGGAGATTGCCGATGCAGTCGGTTTCCCGGTGGAGAGAGTCCGCGTGATCACCCCCTTCGTCGGCGGCGGGTTTGGTGGCAAGTCGGCGAACCAGCAGGCGGTGGAGGCGGCGCGGCTGGCGAAGGCGACGGGCCGGCCCGTGCAGGTGATGTGGACGCGCGAGGAGGAGTTTTTCCTGGATACGTTCCGTCCGGCGGCGGTGGTGCGGATCGACTCGGGACTGGATGCCGCGGGCAACGTGGCGTTCTGGGACTACGAAGTGCGGTTCGCGGGCGACCGCGGGGCGGCGCATTTCTACTCGTTCGCGAACCATCGCACGACCTCGGTGGGCAACTTCAGCGGGCCGGCGGGGGTGCATCCGTTCCGCGTCGGCGCGTGGCGCGCACCCGGCTGCAACACGAACTCGTTTGCGCGGGAGCTGCACCTGAACCGCCTCGCCGCGCTGGCGGGGGTGGACCAAGTCGAGTTCCGGTTCCGGCATCTCACCGATCCGCGGATGATCCGCGTGCTCAAGGCGGCGGCGGAGAAGGCCAACTGGCAGCCGGCGAAAGGACCGAGTGGACGCGGCTTCGGCGTGGCGCTGGGGATCGATTCGGGCTCCTACGTGGCGACGATCGCCGAAGTGGCGGTGGATCGTGCGACGGGGGCGGTGCAGGTGAAGCGTGTGGTGTGCGCGCAGGAAATGGGCGTCGTGGTGAACCCGCAGGGCGCGACGATCCAGATGGAAGGCTGCATCATGATGGGACTGGGGTACGCGCTGACCGAGGAGGTGCGGTTCGACGCGGGGGCGGTGCAGGACACGAACTTCGACGGTTACACGATCCCGCGCTTCAGTTGGATGCCGAAGATCGAGACCCTGATCGTGCCCGCGGACGACATCCCGGCCCAAGGCGGCGGCGAACCTGCGATCATCGTGATGGGCGGAGCGCTGGCGAACGCCGTGCACGATGCGACCGGGGTGGAGATCGACCGGCTCCCGATGACGCGGGAGCGGATTTCCGCGGCGATCCGAGGCGCTGAAGCGCGGAGTTTAAGGGGTAAGGTTTAACGGGTAAGCGGATCCGAGCCGCGATCCGCGGAGCTGAAGCGCCGCGGAGTTTAGGCGGCGCAGCGGCGCCGCGTTGGCAGGTTGCAGGTTTGAAGGTTGCAGGTTCCGGATTCTTCGGCCGGAGGACTGCGGTCTTTCTCTTGCTCTTCCTCTTTCTCTTACTCTCCGACCCTCCCCGGGGCGACGCGGGGGCGGGCCGCGTCACAGTGCCCTGAAGAGCAAGAGAAAGAGGAAGAGTAAGAGAAAGAGAGGGGGGCGCGCCCTACCTTGGCAGGCGGCAGGTGAAGATCGCTCCGTCTTTGCTCTCGGCGGTGAGGGTTCCGCGGTGGTTGGTGACGACGGCGTGGGCGATCGCAAGGCCGAGCCCGGCGTGGCCGAAGGTGCCGGTGCGGGCTTTGTCGGCGCGGTAGAAACGTTCGAAGACGTGGGGGAGATCCTCGGGCGCGATGCCCGGCCCGTCGTCGCGGACGCGCAGGACGACGTGGTCGTCCTCCTGCGCAGTACTGACCTGAACCTCGCCGCCGCGGCGGTTGTGCTGGATTGCGTTCACGATGAGGTTGCTGGCGAGGATCGCGAGGGCGGCGGCGTTGCCGGAGAGCGGGGCGGCGCGGAGGTCGCGCACGATGCGGATCTCGCGCTCGGCGGCGAGCGGGCTGAGCTGGTCGAGCGTTTCGCCGACGATGGCGGCAAGGTCACACGGGGCGGGTGGCGCTTCGCCATTATCCTGGCGGGCGAGCAGGAGAAGCGACTCGACCAGGTGGCGCATGCGGGCCGCCACGTCGTGGCAAGTCTGGAGCGACTGCCGGTACTCCTCGCCGGTGCGCTCGCGCTTCAGAATCCGCTGTGTTTCGGAGAGCAGGATCGTCAGCGGCGTGCGCAACTCGTGCGAGGCGTCGGCGGTGAATCGGCGCTGACGTTCGAACGTGGCGTGCAGCTTGGCGAACGTTTCGTCGAGCAGGCGGGCGAGCTGGTCGAGCTCGCTGGCGGTGCCGGACGACCGGATCCGTTCGTCGAGCTTGCCCTCGGCGACGCGGGAGGCGGCGCGACTGATCGCGGCGATCGGCTTGATGGCGCGACCGGCGAGCCACCAGCCGCCGAGCAGGCCGACCACCCAGACGCCGAGGCCGAGGCCGACGAGGGAAAGGGTGAGCCGGTGCATGTCCTCGTCCTCCGGCGTGGCATCGCGGCCGATCAGGACGCGGATGCCCTCGGGCGTGCCCTTCACCTGTTCGCGGCGGGTGCCGACGCGGCGCATTTCGTCCATGCCCTCGCTGGGTGGTCGCGGCGGGAAGGCAAGGTCGGCCGGGGCGTTGGGGGAGCGGAGAATCACGCGGCCATCGGTCTCGGCGATGGCGAAGTAGACGAAGCCGGCGTCGGTGCTTTGGAACTGCGCGCCGAAGGGGATGGCGGGCGGCTGGGCGCCGGAGCTCAGGAATTGCATGACCTCGCGGGGCGAGGACGGGCGCGTGCCGCCGCTTTGCGCCTCGAAGGCCGCCATCAGCGTGTGAAAGACGGCGCGCTCGGCGCGGAAGATGTCGCGGTCGACGCGGCGCTCGAGGTTGTCGCGGGCGAGCTGGTGCGCGGTGGCGCAGAAGGCGAGGATGACCGCGAGGAGGATGAGACTGTACCACGCCTGGATGCGCCAGCGGATGGAGTGGAAGGGCGTGTTCAAGGGAGGCAGTAGCCGAGGCCGCGGCGCGTCTCGATGAGGTCGCGGCCGAGCTTCTTGCGCAGGTTGGAGACGTGCACGTCGAGGAGGTTGGAAAGGCTGTCGTCGTCCTCGTCGAAGAGGTGTTCGTAGAGCTCGGTGCGGCTGACGACCTGGCCGCGGTGGAGCGCGAGGTACTCGAGCAGCGAGTACTCGCGGGCGGTGAGCGGGACCTCGGTGCCGGCGAGTTCCACGCGCCGCGCGGCGGTGTCGAGGGTGAGTTCGCCGAGCCGCAGCACCGGGCTTGGCTGGCCGGCGGAACGGCGGATGAGCGCGCGGATGCGGGCGAGCAGCTCCTCGAGATCAAACGGCTTGGGCAGGTAATCGTCGGCCCCGCGGTCGAGTCCCTTCACCCGGTTGCGGGTGTCATCGAGCGCGGTGAGCATGAGCACGGGGACCCTGGAGGTCTGGCGCAACTGCTGGAGGACGCCCCAGCCGTCGAGCTTGGGCATCAGGACATCGAGGATAATGGCGTCGTACGCGGTGGCCTGCGCCTTGAAGAGCCCCTCCTCGCCGTCGCTGGCGACGTCGACGGCGTAGTCCTCCTCGCGCAGAATGCTCGCGACGGTGGCCTGCAGGGCGGGGTCGTCTTCGATGACGAGGAGGCGCATCGGGGAGGGAGTGGGGGAGTGAGGGGCCGGCGTGGCCGTCGGAGTGAAAGTGAGAGTGAAAGTGAAAGTGGCCGGAGGCGAAATCGTTCTCGTTCTCTTTCTCGTTCTCGTTCTCTTGGGGGATTGGGGGGCGATTGGGGGACGGACGACGGGCGGGAGGACGGAAGATTGAGAGAGGCTGACGCAGGACGACGGATGGGGGAGAACGAAAAAGAGAATGAGAACGAGAACGGTTTTTTGGGATCTTACTCTTACTCTTTCTCTTCCTCTTACTCTCCTCGTTTTTTTCCCCTGCTGCTCGGACGGCTGGCCCTCCGGCCGCCCGAGCAGGGGAGTAAGAGAAAGAGGAAGAGCAAGAGAAAGACCTTACTCGTGACGGAGGGCGTCGATCGGGTCGAGGCGGGCGGCGCGGCGGGCGGGGGTGAAGCCGAAGAGGACGCCGATGCCGCCGGAGAAGAGGAAGGCGATGAGGTTGATCTGCGAGTTGAAGGCGAACGGCACGTGGATCACCTGGGCGAGACCGAAGCAGAGCAGGAAACCGAGGAGGATGCCAATGAGGCCGCCGATGCAGGAGAGCGTGACCGCCTCGATGAGAAACTGAAGCAGAACCTCGTGGGCGGTGGCGCCGATCGAGAGCCGGATGCCGATCTCGCGGGTGCGCTCGGTGACGGACACCAGCATGATGTTCATGATGCCGATGCCGCCGACCATGAGGCTGACGCCGGCGACGGCGGCGAGGAGCGTGGTCATCATCTTGGTGGAGGAGCTGAGGGTGTCGGCGATCTGGCGCGTGTCGAAGACGTTGAAGTTGTCGTCCTGATTGGGCTGCAGGTTGCGCCGCTGCCGCATGAGCGAGGTGATGTCGGCGATCAGCGCGGTGCTGTTTACACCATCCGCGGCGGAGATGCTGATCATGCTGATGTCGTGCGACGAAGTGCGGCCGATGAGCCGACGCTGGATGGTGGCGAGTGGCACGATGATGGTGTCATCCTGGTCGCCCATGCCCATCTGGCCCTTGGCGGCGAGGACACCGATGATCTCGATGCTCGAGTTGCCGACGCGGATCTTGGCGCCGATCGGGTTCTCGGTGCCGAAGAGTTCGCGGCGGACGGTGTTGCCGATGACGCCGACGGCGGCGCCGGTGCGGGCCTCGGTGTCGTTGAAGCAGCGGCCGTCCGCGAGGGTCCACTTGTTGATGGTGAAGTAGTCGACGGTGGAGCCGGTGACGGAGGTGCTGCGGGCCTCCTGGCGGTAGACCGTGCTCAGCGAGGTGCTGCGGATGGGGGCAAGGGCGGCGATGCCGTGGATCTGCTCGCGGAGGGCGGTGACGTCGGCCTCGGTGAAATTGGGGACGCCGGCGGAGGCGGAGCGCGGGCCGAAGCCCATGCCCGGGCGGAGCATGACCAGGTTGCTGCCGAGGTTGGAGATCTGCTGCTTGACCGACTCGGTGGCGCCCTGGCCGAGCGTGACCATCGTGATCACGGCGGCGACGCCGATGATGATGCCGAGGACGGTAAGGAAAGCGCGGGTGAGGTTCCGGCGGATCTCGCGGAGGGCGATGTTGAAGGCGTTGAGGATCATGACCGGCGCAGGTGGGAGTTGGCGGCGTCCGACGCGATGAGCCCGTCGCGGACGTGAATGTGGCGTTTGGCGTAGGCGGCGACGTCCTCCTCATGGGTGACCATGATGACGGTGATGCCGCGCTGCTCGTTGAGCTGGACGAGGAGCTCCATGATTTCGCGCGTGGTGGTCGTATCCAGATTTCCGGTTGGCTCGTCGGCGAAGAGCGTGAGCGGGTTGGTGACGATGGCGCGGGCGATGGCGACGCGCTGCTGTTGGCCGCCGGAGAGCTCGGCGGGCGTATTGCGGAGCTTGGTCGGGAGGCCGACCGAGGTGAGGGCGGCGAGGGCGAGGTCGTGGCGCTCCTTGCGCTTGAGGCCGCGGTAGAGGAGCGGGAGCTCGACGTTTTCGAGGGCGCTGGTGCGGGCGAGCAGGTTGAACCCCTGGAAGATGAAACCGAGGGCGTGGCGGCGCAGGAGGGAGCGCTGGTCGGCGGTGAGCGTCTCGACGCCGATGCCCTCGTAGAGATACTGCCCGCGGGTGGGAGTATCCAGGCAGCCCAGGATGTTCATGAGCGTCGATTTGCCGGCGCCGCTGGGGCCCATGACCGCGACGAACTCGCCCGGATGGATGCTCAGGTCGACGCCGCGGAGGGCTTCGAAGGCGGCGTCGCCCTGACCGTAGGTCTTGGTCAGCGCGCGCAGCTCGATGAGAGGTTTGACGGCCATGGCTTATTGGGCGCGGACGATGATGGGCAGGCCGGGTTCGAGCTGGGCGCCGGAGATCTCGGTCTTGCGGCCGTCGGTGAGGCCGAGCCGGACGGGAACGGGCTGGGCCTGGCCGTCGCGGAGAACCCAGACCCGGGCATTGCCGGCGCCGCTCTTGGCGGTTTCACCCTTGCGGTCGACCTTGGCGGCGGGCCGCGGGGGAGTCGGGATGAGGCTCTGGACAAAGGACTTCTTGGGCGCGGTGGCCTGCAGGGTGGCCGTGGCGGTGGCGGGGTCGAAACGCAGGGCGGCGGGCGGAACCACGAAGACATTGGTGGACTCGGCGACGCGGATGTCGGCGGTGGCGGTCATGCCGGGGCGGAGGCTGAGGTCGGCGTTGTCGACCTCGAGCTCGGTTTCGTAGGTGACGACGTTGTTGGTGACGGAGGAGCCGTAGGCGACCTTGAGGACGGTGGCGGTGTAGGAACGGTCGGGCCAGGCATCCACGGTGAATGTGGCCTTCTGGCCGGCCTTGAGGCGGCCGATGTCGGCCTCGGCGACGGAGACCTTGAGCTTCATGTGCTCGAGTTGTTCGGCGATGACGAAGAGCTCGGGGGCGGTGAAGGAGGCGGCGACGGTCTGGCCGGGTTCGATGGCGCGGGTGAGGACGATGCCGTCGATGGGGGACTTGATGATGGCCTTGCCGAGATCGGTCTCGTTGGCGCGAACCTGGGCCTGTGCCTGGGCGACGGCGGCCTCGGCGGTGAGGAGGGCGGCCTGGGCGCGGTCGGCGGCGGCAATGGCGGCGTCGTAGTCGGCCTGCGAGGGAAGTTTGCCGTTGCTGAGGCGGCGCAGCTCCTTGGCGCGGGCGAGGGTGGCCTGGGTTTCCTGGAGCGTGGCCTTGGCCTGGGCGACGCTGGCCTCGGCGGAGCGGAGGGTGGCGCGGCTGACCTCGGTCTGCTGCGTGAGCTTGCTGGTATCGAGGCGGGCGAGCGGCTGGCCCTTGGTGACGTGGTCGTTGGTGTCGACGTACACCTCGAGGGTGGTGCCGGAGAGTTCGGAGCCGACGGTGACCTCGTTGGTGGGCTCGAGGTTGCCGGTGGCGGTGATGGTCAGGGCGATGCTATCACGGGCGAGTGGTTCCGTGGCGAACGGGGCGGGCTGGTTTTGGGCCCGGGCCTTCTGGGCGAGGGCGGACCAGACGACGAGGCCGATGAGGACGAGGCCGGCGGCGAGCGCGTAGCGGAGCCTGCGGCCCTTGTTGGGTGCGGCGGACTGGAGGATGGCGGCCAGATCGGGTTTGGACGGATTAGGCATGGCGGAAAAGGGATCAGCGGGTGGAAGTGGAGACGGCGAAGGAGGCGGAGGCGGACCAGCCGCCGCCGAGGGCCTTGTAGAGCGTGATGTGGGCGGTGGCCTGGTCGGCGGCGGTGCTGACCTGCTCGCGCTGGAGCGACAGGAGCGTGCGCTGCGTGTCGAGGACGGTGAGGATGTCGACGGTGCCGGCTTCGAACTGCAGGCGGGCGAGGTCGGCGGCCTGCTGGGCAGCGGTGGTGGCACGGTTGAGGTTCTCGAGCCGCTCGCTCGTATGCTGGACGGCGACGAGGGCGTTCTCGACCTCGCTCAGCGCGGAGAGGACGGCGGACTCGTAGGCGATGAGCGCTTGGCGGGCGAGTTGGTCCTGGACGACGACGGTGTCGCGGCGGCGGCCGGCGTCGAAGATCGGGGCGGTCAGGTTGCCGACGAGATTGGCGAGGGACGCCTGCGGGGAGAACAGGTCGCCGGCGCGGAGGGCCTCGACGCCGATGGAGCCGGAGAGGCTGAGGGAAGGCAGGCGGTTGCGTTCGGCGCTCTTCCGGCGAGCGACGGCGGCTTCGACGGCATGCTGGGCGGCGCGGATGTCGGGCCGCTGGCGGAGGGTTTCGGCGGGGATGCCGACGGCGAGGTTAGTGGGGACGGTGGGAAGAGGGCGGGCGGAGGCGAGGAGGGCGTCGTAGGCGCCGGGGGTGCGGCCGGCGAGGACGGCAAGCTGGTTGCGCGCAGCGGTGACGGACGTGCGGAGCGTGGGGATGGAGGCACGGGTTTCCTCGAGGGTGGCGAGGGCCTGTTGGGTGGCGAGGGCGTCGCCGGTGCCTGCCTGTTCGCGCCACTGGGTGAGCTGGGTGGTTTCGGCGCGGGTGGTGAGACTCTGCTCGACGATGGCGAGCTGGAGCTCCGCGGAGCGGAGGCTGACGTAGGTGGTGGCGACCTCGGCGGCGAGGGAGACCTGGGCGGCGTGGAGATTTTCGGCGGCTTGCGCGAGGTCAGCGTTGGCGGCCACGAGCGTCTGGTAGTTGCGGCCGAAGAGGTCGATCTCCCAGGCGGCGTCGAGGGAGCCGCTGTAGGACTCAGAGCGCGCAGTGGTGTTGGCGTCGCGATTGCGGGTGCGGGAGCCCTGGCCGGAGACGCCGGCGGAGACGGATGGCAGGAGGGCGGCGCGGTCGATGCCGCGGGCGGCGCGGGCCTGCTCGATGCGGGAGACGGCGGTGCGGATGTCGGGGCTCCCGGCGAGGGCGTCGCTGATCAGCTGGTTGAGAACGGGATCGTTGAGGCGGGTCCACCACGTGGTGAGGCTCGCGGTGTCGAGCGCGCCGGGGGTGGCGTTGGCCGAGGATGCCTGCTGCCACTGGGTGGGCGCGGCGGTGGTGGCGTCGCTGACGCCGCGGATGGTGGCCGTGGCGCAGCCGGCGACGGCGAGCGGCACGAGGAGCGAGGCGAAGCGGAAGGGACGATATGGGAGGGCGGAGAGCATCACGTTGCGGGTTAGCGCGACGTGACGGTAGCAGGTCGAACCTTTAGGGAAGATGAAGCCGGGATGGCGGCGCCGTCGCGCCGCGGGTAACGTCCCGGAGTTGCGCATCTTGCGGCCAGGTCGCGACTCGCGGAAACCGCACAGTAAACAGGAGCCCGGGACTGGGGGGGCTTGCGCGCAGGTTTTCGGAATTTTCGGTGGAAAGATGATCGGGGGCGAGGCAATGGGTTGGCAGCGGGGAACTTCGCGGGCAGAAAGGCGTCGTGCTTCCGGCTGCCACGTGAACATCCTCCGCTTCCTCGTTCGCTCCCTGATCACGCTCACCCTGCTGGCCGCGGCGCTTGGCGCGGTGGCGTCGGCCGTGCTGCTGGCCCCGCCGGTGCAAGGATGGCTGCTGCGGCGGGAGCTGGCGAAGCTCCCGGCCGTGCGGGTGTCGTTTGATTCCTGCTGGGCGCGGTTTGGGCGCATGGAGATCGAGCGCGTGCGCGTGGAACGTGGCGGGCACGTGCTGACGGCGCCGAAAGTGAGCGCGGAGCTGCCGGTGTTACAGAGCGTGTGGCGGCGGGAGCTGCGGCTGCAGCGCCTGACGGCGAAGGGCTGGACGCTGGAGTTGGCGGCCTCCGGAGGCGCGAACGGAGGGACGCCGGCGGGCGGTGGGCCAGCGGTGGCCGCGCCGTTGGCGACGGTGCCGGCGACGAGTGGGACCGCGGCGGGGCCGGAGCACGCGGTGCCCGGGAGCCTGCGCTGGGTGGCGGAGGCGTTGCATCGTGGCTTTGTGGATACGCGGCTGCCGGTGGACTTCGCGACCGAGCGCGTGGAACTCGCCGGGACCGTGGTGCGGCGGGATGCGACGGGCACGACCACACGGCGGATGGAGGTGTCACTTCAGGGTGGTCCGCTGGCGGCCGGGCGCGACAGCGCGCTGGCGGTGGCGGCGGAGACGATGCGGGTCGATGCGGAGAACCGGCCGGTGGAGGTGACCCTGCGTGGCACGCTGGCGGTGCGGATGGATACGCCGCGGACGGTGAGCCGGCTCGCGTGGACGGGCACGGTGGTGCCGAAAGGCGGTCCGCTGCAGACGGCGCCGGAGCTGGCGGTGGAGGCGGCGGCGGCGCGGGGCGAAGGCGGGCGTGAGACGTACGCGGTGACGCTGGCGCGGGACGGGCGGACGCTGGCGACGGTGCACGGCGGCTATACGGTGGCGACGCGCGGGTTCGCGGCCGAGGCAACGCTCGCGTTGACGGCGGAGGATTTTGCGCTGCTGGCGCAGGCGGAAACCTGGCCCGTAACGGCGTTGAATGGGCAAGGGCGGCTCGAGATCGATGCGGGCAACGGCGACCTTAGCGTGGAGGGACGGCTGGTGGGCCGGACCGGCCGGCTGGCTGGGTTGAGTCCGTTGCTGGCGCGGATGGCGCCGGAAGGACCGCTGGTGGCACAGGTGGCTGCGCGGCGGCGGGGCACGCGGTGGGACGTGGAGCGGCTGGAACTGACGGTCGCGGGCGCCCGGCCGATCGCGACGGTGGAGCTGCGACAGCGTTTCACATACGAGGCGGGCGACAGGAAGCTGACGGTGGCCGAGCCGGCGAAGGAGTGGCTGAAGGTGAAACTGGAGGCGCTGCCGCTCGCCTGGCTGCCGGATCCGACGGCAGGATGGCAGTTCACGGCGGGGGAGCTGGCGGGCGAGGTGGGGGTGGCGCCAACGCCGGACGGTGGGTTTGCGTTGCGGCCGGTGGGCCGGTTGACGGCGCGTGGCGTGGCGGTGGCGCAGGGCGGCCGGGTGGTGGCGGACGGGCTGGATGTGAGCCTCGGGCTGGAGGCGAGTCACTCGCCGGCGGGTTGGACGTGTCGGTACGCGCCACTGGTGGTCGCGAGCGGCGGGCGGGAGTTGCTGGTTTTGGAGGGAACGGGAAGCGGCGGCGCCGGACCGGGGCGGCCGGCGGTCTGGACGGGCACGCTGAAGGCGCAGCTCGACGCTTGGGCGGGACGGCTCGAGCGCTGGGGCGGGGCCGCGGCGAAGACGACGGCGCGCAAGCTCGAAGGGACGTTTACGCTGAGCGTGGGGCCGACGCTGACGACCGAGGCGACGCTGACGCTGGGCGGGGCGCGGGAGCAGGACCGCGTGAAGGCGACGGTCAAGGTGAGCGGAGCGACTGACCAGCGCCTGAGCTTCGAAGTGCCAGTGGTGGCGAACTGGAGCGGACGCACCTCGGATTTCACGGCGGAAGGCACGTGGGCGCCGTCGAGCTATGGCGCGACCACGGTGCTGAAGCTGCACGGCAAGGAGCTCGACCTGGCGCTGCTGCGTCCCATGGCAGCGCTGGTGCAGCCGCGGGGTGGGGCGGCGGTTGCGGCGGCGAATGCCAACGCAGGCCGAGCCAACGGCGGAGATGGCGGCAGGGCGGCGCTGGTGCGACCCTTCTGGGGCGATGCGTATGGCAGCGTGGCGCTGGCGCTGGAGCGGTTGCGGGTGGGAGCGGACGAATTTCGCGGCGTGGAGGCCACGGCGTACGTCGAGGAGCGCACGATCAAGGTGACGTATGGCCGGCATGTCCTGGGCAAGGACGTGGAAGGGCGCGTGACCGGCGAAGTGACCTTCGACCCGGCGGCGACGCCGACGTACCGGATGGCGTTCACGCTCGGGCCGGACGAGGTGGACGCGGCGACGGTATTCGGGACGGAGGACGAGCGCCGGCGGCCGGCATTTGAAGGCAAGTTCAAGCTGGAGCGGACGCTGGTCTCGACGGGGGCGAGCCTGGCGGAGCTTGTCGCGCAGGCGCGGCAGGACATCCGGCTGACGAGCAAGAGCGGCATCGTGCGGTTTCTGCGGGCGGGGACGCTGGAGATGGAGCCGGAGAAAGCGACGCCGGTGGCCGACGCGATGGGCTCGGTGGGGTCGGCGGTGGGCTGGCTCTTTGGCGTTGATCGCCGGACGCGGACGAACCTGGCGCTGACGAAACCCGACGCGCAGACGCAGGCGGTGCTGGATTTCACGTACCCGCTCGCGGAGCTCGGCTACAGCGACCTCTCGCTGGCGGCGACGTGGGGGCGGGACGGTGTGGTGCGGGTGACGGACCTGGCGTTGAACGCCGGCAAAGTGCGGCTGACGGGAGTGGGGCGACTGGAGGAGCGGCGCGGGGAGTCGATGCGGCGCTGGCCGCTGAGCCTCGATTTGAAGCTGGGGACGAATGGGAAGCTGGCGGAGCTGATGACGAAGACGGGACTGCCGGTGAACGCGGCGGACGGAATGGGTTACACGTGGCTCGCGGTCCCGGTGCATTTTGGCGGCACGTTGGAGCAGATGGATGTGGGACACTGGCAGCGGATGCTGGCGCAGGCGGCGACGCCGAAGCCGATGCCGGCGGAGAACGCGGCGGACGCGGCGAAGCCTGGCGCGAAAAAGCAACCCTGAGCTGGTGAGGTGCGGGGCAGGAGACGGTTGCGCCCGCGCGGCGCGGCGGGCCGGCGGGAAGGAGGTGGGCGGCGCCGCCGCGGCGGCCGGTTGAGGCGGGCGGCGCGAAGCCATGTCGGCTTTGCGCGACCTTTGGCGCATTAGGGAACGAAGCTACAACCCCCTGTCGTGTTCCGTCGGCCCCTCGTCCCCGGAGGGTGGCGGCCACGATGCCATGCAAACCGTTGGCCCAGCATCTATGAATTCGAACCCGAACTCTTCGTCCCCGGGTCCCAGGACCCCGACGCGAAAGACTGCCGCCCTGTTGTTGGCGCTCACGTTGGGCGCGATGCTGGGCCGGGCCCAGACGGCGCCGGCGCCCACGGCGGCGACGGTGAATCCGCCGCCCTCGACCGCGCCGACCGAGCCGATCGTGAAACTGGATGAAGTGGTTGTATCGGGCATGCGCACGAGCTTGTCGGCGGCGTTGGACATCAAGCGCGAGTCGGTGCAGCTGGTGGACTCGATCGTGTCGGAGGACATCGGCAAGTTTCCCGACAACAACCTGGTCGAGGCACTGCAGCGCATGACGGGCGTGCAGGTGACGAACCGCGGGGCGGGTGAGATCGCGACGGTGTCGATCCGCGGTCTGAACGATATCAACACGACGCTGAACGGGCAGAACATCTTCACGGCCTCGGGCACGGCGCTCGCGTTGCAGGACGTGCCGGCGAGCCTGCTCTCGCGGGTGGACGTCTACAAGACCCGCTCGGCCGACCTGATCGAGGCGGGCATCGCGGGCTCGATGGACATCCGCACGCACCGGCCCTTCGACTTCAAGGGCCGCAAGTTCGTGGTGGCGGCGCGCGGGATCTATCAGGAGCAGGCGGACCGCACCGGCTCGAACCTGAGCGCGATGTACAGCGACCGCTGGGATACCAGCGCGGGGAAGGTGGGCGCGCTGGTGGCGCTCGCCTTCGTGAAGACGCCCTATCGCGACCAGAACGTGACGGCGGGGGCGATGGTGCCGTTCGTGACGGACCAGGCGGTGACGACGGGCTCGGTCACGTGGGTGCCGTACGAACGCATTTTCACGACGCGGGACGGGATTGCGGAGAATCCGATCTGGCAGGCGGGCCTGGAGGACGGGCTGCCCACGGCGCCGGGGTCGACGATCACGATGAACGGCGTGAAGGTGCCCTACGTGCTGTCGCGCGACGCGGTGTTCCAGAACGACTACACCGGCACGCGCGAGCGGCCGGCGGCGAACGTGGTGCTGCAGTGGGCGCCGAACAAGGATTCCGAATACACGTTCGAGGGGTTCTACAACGGGTACCGCAACGACATCTTCAACAACCTGTTCTTCTCCTTTGTCGACTGGTGGGGCGGCCCGCACGGCAAGGTGACGCTGTATCCCGGCACGAACATCGTGAAGGCGCGCGAGCGCACGCCCTGGGTGTACGGATTCACCAGCGGCGACCTGACGAAGGGCAAGACGGACAGCTATTTCTACTCCGTCAGCGGCAAGTGGAACGTGACGCCGGATCTGAAGCTGAAGTCGGCGCTGACGTACCAGGACAGCCAGTACACGACGGACTTCTTCGCGATGCGCGCGGATCACGTGCACAACGCGATCGCGGTCGACTTCAATCCCGGCAATGGCATCCCGGCGTACCAGTTCGAGGACGACCCGGCGACTGCGGGGATCAACGAGTCGAACATGGCGGACCCGCGGCTCTGGAACATCGCGCAGCTCTACGACAACGCGAACAAGTTCAAGGGCGACGCCTACACCTGGACGGCGGACGGCGACTACAAGCCGCAGTGGTCGATGCTCTCGGCGATCAAGTTTGGCGTGCGCTACGACGTGCGCGAGGCCTCGGAGTATCAGCGCACGCAGAGCGCCGATGCGCTGGGCGTGCCGTTGAACAGCTATCCCGAGCTGTGGCACTTCAATCATGACTTTTTCGACGGTCACTCGGATGTGCCGCGCTCGTGGGTGGTGCCGAACGGCTACGCAATCTTCGACAACGCGGAGAAATGGCGGCAGCTCTACAAGGCGAAGTTCCCCGCCTTCAAGCTGGGCAACGAGCTTTCGCTCTTCGAGAACTTCAACGTCGAAGAGACGACGACGGCGGCGTACCTGCGCGGTGACTTCAAAACCTTCATCGCCGACCGGAAGCTGGATGGCCAGGTGGGCGCGCGGTACGTGAACGTGAAGACCGACATGGACTTCACGGACCAGGGCACGCTGACACGCGGCTCGGCCTCGGTGACGAAGGGCAAGCTGCTGCCGAGCGGCTCGCTGCGGTACGCGATCACGCCGAACCTGATGTTGCGGGCGAGCTATGCGGAGACGTTGCGGCGTCCGAGCTTCGCGGACCTGAACCCGATGATCAACTACGTGAAGGACGTGACGAACGTCGGCTACGGCACCGCGACAGGCGGCAACCCGAACCTGAAGCCGACTGAGTCGAAGAACTACGACGTCGCGCTGGAATGGTACTTTGGGAAGGCGAGCTCGATCTATGCGACGCTGTTCAAGCGCAAGATCGACGGCTTCGTGGTCAGTTTCCGCAAGCGGGTGACCTACCAGAACTACGACTACATCCTGACGCAGCCGGACAATACGTCGAACGGCGAACTGAAGGGTTACGAAGTCGGCTTGGTCTATTTCCCGGACAATCTACCGGGCCTGCTCAACGGGTTGGGGGTGCAGGCGAGTTACACGGGTCTGGATTCGCAGCAGGACATCCCGATCACGGATTCGGCGGGCAAGGTGACGGGGACGCTCACCCGCGACCTGTTCGGGGTGTCGAAGTCCTCGTACAGCGCGGTGCTGGCGTATGAGCGCAAGCGGTTTAGCACCCGGCTTTCATACGTCTGGCGCGAGGCGTTCCTAAATAACTATGAGGCGGCGCTGTTTGCGAATCCGCTGGGGGTTTACCGCGCCCCCGAGTCGAGTCTCGACTTCCAGCTGACCTATCGGGTGATGGACAATCTGGTGCTTACCTTCGACGCCACGAATCTGACGGAGGAGATCTATCAGAGTTACTA
This sequence comes from Opitutus sp. ER46, assembly GCF_003054705.1. Lineage (NCBI taxonomy): Bacteria > Pseudomonadati > Verrucomicrobiota > Opitutia > Opitutales > Opitutaceae > Opitutus > Opitutus sp. ER46. The sequence continues at coordinate 183,190 of NZ_QAYX01000020.1, read as the reverse complement.
TAAGAACGCATATACCAATAACTTTGGTTCGTCGCTTTACAGCCGGACCTTTGCCTTGGGTGCCCGGTACTCGTTCTGATCGTTGCTTGGATGCAAAGAAGGGCGGCCCGGTGCGGGCCGCCCTTTTTCTTCCAAGTGCCAAGCAGACGGCGCCGCGCAGACGGAGGAGGGATGCGACGGCGGCGGTTTTCGGGCGGGCGCCAAAGTTTTGGTTGCTTTCGAGGTTTGCCCTCCTATGACCTCAACCTCTTTTCCACTACGCCTGCCCCCAATTCCGGGGTGACAGGGGGAACGAAACCATGAGCCAACAGTTCGACCTCAACGTATTCGCGCGCAACCAGACTGGTCGCAGCGCTTCCCGCCGCCTCCGCAAGACCGATCGCATTCCTGCGATTCTCTACGGAAAGCACACCAATCCCGAGACGCTGGCCATCGAAGCGCCCGAGTTCGTCCGCCTCCTGAAGGTGATCGGCGACCGTGCGGTGCTGGTGAAGCTCCAGAGCGACAAGAAGCAGAAGGCCCTGTCGTTCCTCCAGGAGGTTCAGCGCGACCCGATCACGGACAAGTTCCTCCATGTCGACCTCCAGGAGGTTAAGGAGAACGAGAAGTTCGAGATCCGCGTGCCGGTGCATATCACGGGCGAATCGTTCGGCGTGAAGAACCAGAGCGGCGTGTTGGAAACCGCGACCCAGGCACTGCGCATCCGCGTGCTGCCGAAAGATCTTCCCGAGGCCATCGTGGTCGACGTCACCGAGCTCAAGGTCGGTGAGACGATCAAGGTTGGTCAGCTGAAGCCGGTGGCCGGCGTCGAGTTCCTCGATGCGAAGGGCCAGCCGGTCATCGCCTGCGTCGAGCCGGTCGCCGAAATCGTCACCGAGACGGTGGCTGCCACGCCGGCCGCTGGTGCTGGTGCGGCCGCTCCGGCCGAGGGTGCCGCCGCTGGTGCCGCTGCTCCGGCCGCTGGTGCGGCTCCCGCCGCTGGCGCCGCTGGTGCGGCTCCGGCTGCTGGCGCGGCTCCCGCCGCGGGTGGCAAGCCGGCCGCGGCCGGCGCCGCGAAGCCCGCTGCTCCCGCCAAGAAGTAAGTCCTTCATCCCGGCCCCGCCGCTTGACCGCGGCGGGGCTCGAGGATTGTTCTTTGATTCATGTCCATTTCGCTCGTTGCCGGTCTCGGCAATCCGGGCCGCGGCTACGAGCTCACCCGCCACAACCTGGGCTGGATCGTGGTCGACGCCCTGGCCCGCAAACACGGGCTGGTGTGGAAGGCCGCGCCTCAATTTGAGGCCGAGATCGCGCGCTGGGATACGCCCGCTGGCACCTGCTGGCTGGTCAAGCCGCAGACGTTCATGAACGCCAGCGGCCGATCGGTTGGCGCCATGGCTCGGTTCTACAAGATCGAGCCGGCGGACATCGCCGTGGCGTACGACGACCTCACGATCGACCTCGGTCTGATCAAGGTGACCGCCTCCGGCAGCGCCGGCGGCCACAACGGCGTCGCCAGCCTGCTGGAACACGTGGGCAACGGCTTCGCGCGGTACCGGCTGGGCATTGGGCCCAAGGATCCGCCGCAAATGGACATGGCAGACTTCGTCCTCGGAAAATTCACTCCCGACCAACACATTCTCGTTACGCAAAAACTTGATCAGTACGTGTCCGGCCTCGATTTGCTGCTCGCCCGCGGCGTTGAGGTGGCCATGAACCAGCTTAATCGCAGAGACCAAAAATGAATCAGAAAGAACGCACCTACCGCGCGACCTTCATCCTCGACAACCGGGGCCGCGAAGAGTCGATCGACCAAATTGTGGATGGCGTGAAGCAGGATATCGCCGCGGTGAAAGGCGCAGTCACGGCCGTGGAATCCCTCGGCAAGAAGGACTTCGTTCGCGTCACCGACAAGAAGCTCACTGGCGCCGCCTACGTGCAGATCAGCTTCACCGGTCCTTCCGAGACCCCGGCGCTGCTCCGCGAGCGTCTGCGCCTGAACAACAGCGTCTATCGGATGTTCGTGCAGTCGGCCTGAGCGCCGACGCCGGACGCCGCCGCTTCGCGCGGGCCCAGGAAACCGCCTCGCCATCCGCGGGCGTTTCCTTTGGCCTAGGGCGCGACGCGGCGCTCCGCGTTGTTGCTGTCCGCGCCCAGCGTCCCCCGAAACCCTCCAACCTCCTCTGCCATGCCGTCACTGAACAAAGTCATGCTCATGGGTAACCTGACCCGCGACCCTGAGCTGCGCGTCACGCCCAAGGGCACCCCGATCTGCCAGTTTTCCCTGGCGATCAACCGCCAGTTCAAGATGGAGTCGGGCGAGAGCCGCGAAGAGGTGATCTATGTCGACGTCGAGGCCTGGGGCAAACAGGGCGAAACGATCGCCAAGTACGTCACCAAGGGCCGCCCGCTGTACGTCGAAGGACGCCTGCGGCTGGACCAGTGGGAGGACAAGAACACGAAGGAAAAGCGCAGCCGCATGAAGGTTGTGCTCGAGCAGTTTCAGTTCCTGGGCGACAGCCGGGGTGGGGCGGGCGGCGGCAGCGCCGGCAACGCCGAACCTGGAGTCGACCAGACAGCTTCCCCGGAGCGGTATTCGCCGCCGCCGCGGAGCCCGGCCGCCAAACCGGCCGCACAGGAGAATCTCGACGAAGACGTCCCGTTCTGAGGCTTCGTCAGCATCGTAGCGGCGCCGGTCCCCGGCGTCGTCGGCGGCGAGGGCCGTCGTGAAACCCAGAGCAACTCGGCCGCTTCCCTCCGGCGGTCGAAAACACCGCGCTCCGGCGCACCAGAGAAAGCAGAAAACCATGGCCACTACAGAAGTCCTCCTCGTCAAACCCGTCGAAGGTCTCGGCGGCGAAGGCGACCAAGTCAAAGTCCGCGCCGGCTACGCCCGCAATTACCTGCTCCCGCGCAAGATCGCGGTGACGCTGAATGCTTCGAACAAGAAGCACGTCGAGTCGCTGAAGAAGCGGCGCGCCGAGCGTGAGCAGAACGAACTCTCCGCCGCCCAGGAGCTGGCGAAGAAGCTCGAGAAGACGAGCCTGGCCTTCGCCGTGAAGACGGGCGAGGGTGGCAAGATGTTCGGCGCGATCACCGCGAACGACATCCACGACAAGCTCGTCGCCTCCGGCATTGAGCTGGACAAGCGCAAGATCCACCTCTTCAACCCGGTCAAGACGCTCGGCAAGCACGACGTGAAGATCAAGCTGCACGCCGACATCACCGTCGAGCTGCCGTTCGACGTCGTGTCCGAGAACCCGATCGAGCCCGTGGCCGAGGAAGCCGCGCCGGCGGGGGAGAAGACCGAGAAGCGCAGCGAGCGTCGTCCGCGCAAGGAATAAGTCTTTCGACGCCAGTCGTCACCAGGCGCGGGCCAAAGCCCGCGCCTTTTTTATGGGCGCACGCGGCAGGCGGATGGGGCGCGGGCGCGCCGGGGTGATCAACGCGGCGAGGCTTCTGACCGGCCGGAATCGGCTGTGAATTATTTCGGGGCAAGTACCGGTTGCTTTTCCCTCCTCGCTCCGCTCCCATCACCGCCCGTTCGCGCATGGTCCAAGATACCTCCAGCTCACCCTCGCGCGGGGTCGCCGGTCCGCCGGCTGCTCCGCTTGGTCGCTCGCTCCCGCACAGCCTCGAGGCGGAGGAGTACCTGCTTTCCTGCTGTCTCCTGGACGGTGCGGACGTGGTGTCGCGCTGTCTGGAGGCGCGCATCCGGCCGGAGTCGTTCTACGATCCAAAGCATGGCGTCATCTTCGAGAAGCTGCTCGATCTCTACAACCGGCAGCAGCCGATCGATGTGTCGGTGCTGGCGGAGGAACTGCGCACCAGCCGGCAGCTCGACGAGATTGGCGGGTTCGCATTCCTGACGCAGGTCAGCAGCCGGATTCCGACGACGGCGCAGGCGACGTACTTCATCGAGAAGGTGCGCGAACTCTCGCTGCTGCGGGAGATCATCCGGTCGGCGACGAACGCGGTGGAGGACTGCTATGCGTTCTCAGGCGGGATCGACGAGTTCGTCGACCAGGTTGAGACCAAGATCTTCAGCGTCACCCAGAATCGCGTCAGCGAGAGCGCGAAGCAGATGCGGGAGCCCACCCGCGAGGCGATGAACGTCATCACCAAGATGATGATGAAGAAGGGCGAACTCACGGGGGTGTCGTCCGGCTTCAAGGACCTGGACGCGCTGATGTGGGGTTTCCAGCGGCAGGAAATGGTGATCCTCGCGGCCCGTCCTTCGATGGGCAAGACGTCACTGGCATTGAACTTCGCGGAAGCGGCGGCCATGCCCCCCAAGGGCACGCCGGTCGGGGTGCTGGTCTTCTCGCTGGAAATGAGCGCGTCGCAGCTGGCGCTGCGCATGTTGTGCTCGCGGGCGCGGGTGAACATGAAGCTGCTGCGCGACGGCCTGCTGTCGAAGAACGGCGAGGAGCAGAACCGCCTGCTGCAGGCGGCGGACGAGTTTTCCAAGGCGCCGATCTTCATCGATGACTCGAGCGCGCTTTCGATCATGCAGCTGCGGGCCAAGGCGCGTCGGGTGCACGCGCGAAATCCGCTCGGCTTCATTATGGTCGATTACTTGCAGCTGCTGAGCCCGACCGACTCGAAGATGCCGCGCGAACAGCAGGTGGCGGAGGCGTCCCGCGGGTTGAAGTCACTTGCGAAGGAACTCGACGTGCCGGTGCTTGTATTATCCCAGCTCAACCGCTCATCGGAAAAAGAGAACCGCACGCCGAAGCTAGCCGACTTGCGCGAATCCGGATCCATTGAGCAGGACGCTGACGTCGTCCTGATGTTGGCTCGCCCCAAAGACGCAGACGAAAAATTCCAGGTAGCCGCGGACTCCGCCGAGTTAATCGTTGCCAAGCAACGAAACGGCCCGGTAGGAGAACTAAAGCTAACTTTCCTCCGAGATATCACCCGCTTTGAAAACTTTCATCCGTAACCCTGGGCTCAGGGTCACATCTGTTGTCGTTGCCGTTTGTTTGCTGATCGCGGGGGGAAGCAAGGTCTCAGCGCAGACCACCAACGCCCAAGCCCCCCGGGCGGAGTCCCAGACCCCCACGTTTCGCGTCGGCAAGATCAACATCCGTTTCGTCGGCACGGCCAACGTCAACGAGCAGGTTATCCGCGCGAACATGCAGGTGCGGGAGGGGGGGGAGTTCGACGATCTGATGCTGGACCGGGACATCCGGTCGTTGTACCGCACCGGTCTTTTCGAGTTCATCAACGTGCAGCGTGAGGAGGCGGGCCCGCGGCTCGTAAACCTCGTCATCGACGTCACCCCGAAGTTTCGCGTGCTCGCGGTGCGTTTCGAGGGCAACCAGAAGGTCAAGGCGCCGCGGCTCGAGAAGGAGATCAAGACCCGGGCCAACCAGGCGCTCGATGAACGCCAGGCAAAGGAGGACTCCGAGAAGCTGCGCGAGTACTACCAGAAATCCGGCTACAACCAGGTGTCGGTGACGTACACGATCGAGCGTGACCGGCAGGGCGGCTTCGGCACGGTGGTCTTCAAGATTCGCGAAGGCGCCCGCGTGAAGATCGCGGATGTGCGTTTCACCGGCAACCGGCACGTGAAGGCCCGCGCCCTCAAGGGCGAGATGGAGACCAAGCGCTGGTGGATGTTCTCGTGGCTTACCGGGTCCGGCCGTTTCAAGGACGACCAGTTTGAGGACGATCTGGACAAGCTGCGCGATTTCTACCGCGAGAAGGGATTCCTGGACGTCGAGATTCCGCCGGAGAAGGTGCAGTTCAACTACCCGAAATCCGGCAAGCTGGTGCTGGTGATTCCGATCGAGGAAGGCCGCCAGTACCGGGTTGGCGACATCACGTTTTCGGGCAACCGGCTGTTCGATTCCCGTTTGCTGGGCCGCGTCGTCCGCCAGAAGAAGGGCGCTGTTTTCGCCCCCTCGCTCCTCGACAAGGACACCGAGCGCCTGACGGACTTCTACGGCAAGGACGGCTATCTGGACACCAACGTCCAGCTGCGCCGCAAGCCGAACATCGAGACCGGTGCCATCGACATCGAATACGCGATCCGCGAGAGCGAGAAGTTCAACGTCGAGTCGATCATCATCGAGGGTAACGACAAAACCAAGAGCATCGTCATCCTGCGCGAGCTCGTGATGGGTCCCGGTGACGTGTTCAGCACGGTGCTGATGAAGATCAGCCAGCTGCGCCTCGAGAACACCCGCTTCTTCGACGACGCCAACATCACGCCGCAGGAGACGAACATTCCGGGCCGGCGCAACATGCGCGTGGCGGTGAAGGAGGGGCGCACGGGCAACCTGACCTTCGGCGCGGGCTTCAGCACGCTGGAGCGCGCCACGCTGTTCGCGGAAGTTTCCCAGTCCAACTTCGACCTGTTCAACCGGCATTCCTTCTTCCAGGGCGCCGGCCAGAAATTCCGTTTGCGCATGCAGCTCGGCTCGCTGTCGAGCGAAGTGGTGCTGTCGTTTGACGAGCCGTGGTTCCTGCAGAAGCAGTTGGGCGTCGGCTTCAGCGTCTTCCGCACGACGTCGGAGTACAACAGCTCCTACTACACCCAGATCGAAACGGGCTTCGAGGTCCACGCTCGCAAGCACTTGTTTGAACTCTGGAACGGCCAGATCGGCTACACTTACGAGATCGTCGGCATCAACGACGTGTCCTCCAGCGCCTCCTCGGTGATTCAGTCGCTGGCCGGTGACAATGCCCTGTCGAAGGTCAGCCTGACCCTCGAGCGCGATACCCGCGACAAGATCATCAACACGACGAGCGGCAATCGCGTGGAGCTCGCGTTCAACTACGCGGGCGGCCCCCTCGGTGGCAGCGCGATGAACAACTTCTACAGCATTGAATTCCGTGGGTCGCAGTTCTTCCCGGTCTTCGAGACGCAGACCCAGGTCCTCGCGCTCCTGGCCCGCGGCGGCGTGATCAAGGACTTCGGCAAGAGCGACGATGTCGCCTACTACAACAAGTTCTATCTCGGCGGACCCGAGACGCTGCGTGGTTTCGAGTTCCGCGAGGTCAGCCCGCGGGACGAGTACCAGGAGCCCGTCGGCGGCAAGACGTATGGCTTCTTCAGCGCAGAATACTCGCTCGATATCGTGAGCCCCATCCGGTTCGCCGTCTTTTACGACGTCGGCTTCGTGAACAAGAACGCGTACGATTTCCGGCCGTCGAACTACAACGACAACTTCGGTATTGGATTGCGGCTCTTTGTGGCGGGTGCCCCGTTGCGCCTCGACTTCGGCATTCCGCTGACGGGGGACAAATACAATAAGGACGGGAACCAGTTCAATTTTTCCTTTGGCACCCGGTTCTAGTTCTGATTCGTTTCAGCCTCTTTTTTACCGTCCATCAACCCATGAAGAAATCTATCCATTCTCTCGTTGCTCTCCTGGCGATTGGCGCGTTTGCGCTCGCCGCGCGGGCCGAGCCTGCCGTCAAGATCTTGTCCGTCGACATGGCCAAGCTCTATGACAACCACTACAAGACCAAGGAGCAGAACGACAAGCTCCAGGCCGATCGCCAGAAGGCTGATGAAGTGGTCGAGCAGATGAACAAGGAGGGCAACACCCTCGTTGAGGAGTACAAGAATCTCCAGGACCAGTCGCAGAACGCGGCCCTTTCCGCGGAAGCGAAGTCGAAGGCCCAGAACGACGCGCAGAAGAAGCTCGAGGAGATCCAGGCGAAGCAGAACGAGATCCGTTCCTTCATCCAGAGCACCGGCCAGTCGCTGCAGCAGCGCCTGCAGGCCTTCCGTAGCGTGATGCTCGAGGAGATCACCAAGACCGCGACCGACGTCGCGAAGCGCAAGGGCGCCACCGTCCTCGTGGACAAGGCGGGTCCGTCGCTGATCGGCATTTCCAACCTGCTCTATCTTGATCCGGGTTTCGACATCACGGACGAGGTGGCCAAGGAGATTGAAAAGGGACGCCCGGCGGCGGCCCCGGCTCCGGCGGCGGCCCCTGCGGCAGCTCCCGCCGCGACTCCGGCTCCGGCGGCGGCCCCGGCCGCGGCTCCGGCTTCCGGTCCGTCGATCAATCTTCCGATCGCGCCCAAGAAGTAAGGACGCGTTTCCGGTCTCGATTTTGAGCCCCGCCTGCTTGGCGGGGCTTTTTTATGCCCGCGTCCAGCGCCGGGGCGGACAAGTTCACCACCGGGCTTTTGCTGCATTGCCCCGACCGGTCAAACCACCCACGTTCGCGGGATGCAGGTATCGTTCACCGCCGCGGAAATCGCGGCGCTCATCCAGCCCAAGACCGTGCGCGGGTCCACTGCGGCGGTGATCCATGGAATCGCCGGCCTGAGTGATGCCGGTGCCGGTGATCTCTCTTTCCTCGGCAACGCGAAATACAAGGTGGAGGTCGCGGCCAGCAAAGCCTCGATCGTGCTGTTGCCGCTCGACTTCGCCGGGGAGCCGCAACCGGACCAGCAGTACCTGCTGGTCGAGAATCCGTCCGCCGCGCTTTCGAAACTCTGCAGTCGCATTGAGCAATCGCTCTGGCCGCGCCCGACGGCGGGAGTTCATCCCTCCGCCAGCGTGGATCCGACCGCCCGGGTGGCGGCGTCGGCGACGGTCGGACCTCAGTGTGTGATCGAGGCCGGTGCCGTGATTGGCGAGCGCGTGCACCTCCAGGCCCAGGTGTTCGTCGGCCGGGCCACGACCATTGGTGACGACTCCTGGCTGATGCCGGGCACGGTGGTCGCCGCCGAGTCGGTACTGGGCCGGCGCGTGCGCCTGCAGCCGGGCGTCATCATCGGATCGGATGGATTCGGCTACGAGTTTGCCGAGGGCCGCCACGTCAAGGTGCCGCAGGTTGGCCAGGTGGTCGTGGAGGACGATGTCGAGATGGGCGCCAACACGACGGTCGATCGCGCGCGTTTCAGCCGCACGGTGATTGGGGCGGGCACGAAAATCGATAACTTGGTGCAGATTGCCCACAACGTGATCGTTGGCCGGCATTGCCTGATTTGCGCGCAGGTCGGCGTTTCGGGCAGCGTAACCATCGAGGATTACGTGGTCTTGGGCGGGCAGGTCGGCGTAGCCGGCCATATCACAATCGCGAAAGGCACGAAGGTCGGGGCGCAAAGCGGGGTCGCCGCCGACACCGAGGCGGGATCGTTCCTGAACGGCACTCCTGCCATCAACTACCAGTTGGAACGGCGGCTGGTGGTGCTCCAGCGGCGTTTGCCGGACTTGTTCAAACGTGTAGATGCGCTAACGGCGCAACTCCGTGACGCAGAAAAGTCTTCCTCCGGCTAAGCGCGGGCTCAACATCCGCCCACCTTCTCCATGAACGACTCGCGGCTTAAGATTTTCGCAGGAAACTCCAACCGGCCCCTGGCCGAGGAAATCTGCCGGTCCATCGGCGTGCCCCTCGGTGAGGCCACGGTGACCGCCTTCCCGGACGGCGAGTCCTTCGTGAAGATCAACGAGAACATCCGCGGGGCGGATGTCTTCATCATCCAGTCGACCTGCCCGCCCACGAATCACAACCTGGTCGAACTCCTGATCATGATCGACGCGGCGCGGCGCGCCTCGGCCCAGCGCATCACGGCCGTGTTGCCGTTCTACGGATACGCGCGACAGGACCGCAAGGATCAGCCCCGCGTGCCGATCACGGCCAAGCTGGTCGCCAACCTGCTGGTGGCCGCGGGTGCGAACCGCATCCTCACGATGGACCTGCACTCGCAGCAGATCCAGGGCTTCTTCGACATCCCGGTCGATCATCTGTACGCGTCGCCGGTGTTCTTCGAGTACCTCTCCGCGCTGCCGAAGAACAAGCTGGTCGTATGTTCGCCGGACGTCGGTGGCATGAAGATGGCGGCCGCGTATGCCGACGTTCTCGGCGCCGGCCTCGGTCTCGTCGCCAAGAAGCGCAAGAGCGCCACCAACGTGGAGGCGATCAACATCGTCGGTGAGGTGCAGGACTGCGACGTGCTGCTCGTCGATGACATCACCGAGACGGCCGGCACGCTGACGGCCGCGGCGAAGCTGCTGCGCGACAGTGGCGCCCGCAGCGTGCGGGCGGCGGTGAGCCATTGCATTCTCAACGAGGTCGCGATCGAGCGGCTCAAGAGCGGGCTGATCGATGAAGTGATCACGACGAACTCGACTCCGATCCACACCAACGGCCTGCCCGTGCGGGTGCTCAGCATCGCCCAGCTCCTGGGCAACGCGATCCTCCGCATCAACAGCAACGAGAGCGTGACCGGCCTGTTTCGCGTCAAAGGCTTCTAGCCGGTGCCGGCGGCGCGCCGCGCGGGCGCGCCGTCCTTCCCTCCGACACCAGGGCGGTTGCGTTGCCGTCGGTTCGCAGTTACCGCTTCGCCGCTGCAATCCCATGAACCTCCCGACCCGCATCCTGCTGGCCACTGTCGTGGCTTGGAGCTCAACCGGTGCCGCGAACCCGAAGACGGTCGCGAAGCCGGCCCAGGCCAGGCCGACCATCAACCTCCGCGTCGATGACTCCGCGCTCGGGGAGAACAAGCCCGGCGCCCCGCTGCTCAGCTACGCCGACGTGCTGGAGCCGGTGCAGAAGGCGGTGGTGTCGATCTACTCGACCAAGATCGTGCGCAACGCGAACCCACTCCTGCAGCAGTTGTTTCCAAACCTGCCGCCGCGCGAGAGCAAACAGGACGGCCTGGGCTCCGGCGTGATCGTCACCCCGGACGGCTACATTCTGACCAACAACCACGTGGTCGAGGGGGCCGACGAGCTGAAGGTGTCACTCGCCGACGACCGCGAGTTCACGGCCAAGGTCATCGGCACCGACCCGAAGACCGACGTCGCCGTGATCAAGATCGAGGCCGAGAAACTGCCGGTGGTGACGCTCGCCGATAGTGACAAGCTGCGCGTCGGGGATGTCGTGTTCGCGGTGGGCAACCCCCTGGACGTGGGGCAAACCGTCACCATGGGCATTGTTTCGGCCAAGAACCGAAACGTGAAGATTCTCGAGGACGTCGGCGGCTATGAGGACTTCATCCAGACCGACGCGGCCATCAACCTCGGCAACTCCGGCGGCGCGTTGATCGACGCCCGGGGCCGGCTGGTTGGGGTGAACAGCGCCATTCTTTCGCCCTCCCGCGGCAACATCGGCATCGGCTTTGCGATCCCGGTGAATCTCGCCGCGTCCATCATGAAGAGCCTCGTTGAGACCGGCACGGTTGCGCGCGGCTACCTGGGCGTCAGCACCGAGACCATCACCCCCGACGTGGCGGAGCAGCTGGGAGTCGCGCGCGATACGCGCGGGGTGGTGATCACCGATATCGTGCCGGAGAGCGCGGCCGAGAAGGCGGGCTTGAAGCGCAATGACGTGATTCTCGGCGTGAACGGCCATGCGGTGGGCACGCTCGAGGAGATGCGGCTCATGATCGCGCAGATGGCCCCGGGCTCCGTCGCCCAGCTCCGGGTCGTGCGGGACGGCAAGGAGAGCAAGATGGACGTCACCCTCGACAAGTTTGCCGACAAGCCGGACGAGCTGCTTTCCGGCGTCACGGTCCAGCCCCTTGGCGCGGAGGAGCGCCGGCGCCTGCGCATCGACGTCCGCGTCACCGGGCTGCTGGTCACCGAGGTGGAGGAGAAGTCACCGTTCCGCGAAAGCCTGGCCCCGGGAGCGGTGATCATGGAGATCAACCGCACGCCGGTTCGGGAAGTCGAGGAAGCGCGCAATATGCTGCACCCGGGACGCAACCTGCTGGCCGTGTATTACCGCGGCGCGGCGCGTTTCGTCGTGGTCGTGATTGAGTGACCCGGTGCCGGGCCCCGTCGCGGCGTGCGGCGGGGTGGCGCGGGAGAATCTCAACTGCCGGGCTTCTGTACCGGGAGCTTAGCGAGCTCTGCCGGCAGGGCGTCCGCCGCGTAGGTCGGGAAGCTCAGCTCCAGGAGCGAGACGGCCGGGACGGCGAAGCGGGTGGTGCCGGCGCTGCGGTCGACGAGCATCGCGACGCCGACCGGCGTGCCCCCGGCCTGGCGGATGATGTCGAGACACTCGATCACGCGGCCGCCCCGCGTCACGACGTCCTCCACGACGAGCACGGGCTCACCGGGAGAGAGGGTGAAGCCGCGCCGGAGCACGAGAACGTTGTTCTCTTTTTCGGCAAAGATGTAGCGGGCCTTGGCCCGCCGGGCAACCTCCTGGCCGATGACCAGCCCGCCCATCGCGGGCGCGAGCACGGTCTGGAACGTCAGCCCCTGGCCGCGCACTTTCTGGACCAGCAGCTCGCCGAGGCGTTCGACGGCCGCCATGTCCTGGCACACCTGCGCGCACTGGAAGTAGTGACCGCTGTGCAGCCCCGAACGGAGCACGAAATGTCCCTGGAGGAGGGCTCGGGTACGCGTGAAGATATCGAGGATTTCCTTTTGGCTGGCGTCCATGCCGGGAAGCTGGGGAATGGCCCGGAAAAAACAAAAGGAAAGTGGGAGCGCGCCAAACCCGCCTTGTGCGCCCCCTTTGCCTGCGTGATACTCGCCGCCGTGATCCGGACCTCTCCATTGCCGCTCGAAGACGAGCTGGGTGACGTGCTCGAAAAGGGCATGCGTCGCGCCGGACTCACCGAGGAGGCATTGGCGGAGGCGACGGGGGTGGCGGTGGCGCGAATCCTGGATGCGGTCGATTACCGGTCCGAGCTGACCTGCGATGAGCTTCGTCGCATCGCCGGCGTGCTGAAGCTGAACGAGGTGGGGCTGTGCGCCCTCGGGCTGGGCAAGTATCCGCAACCCGAAATCGGCGGCTTGCCGTTCTGCGTGTGGCCGCTGCGCATGCCGCACGGCATCGGCGTGGCGAACGCGTACTTGGTGAGCGAATGCGGTTCGAATCGCGCCCTGCTCTTCGACACGGGCGCGGGGATGGACGCGCTCGATGCGGTCTGGCCGGGAACGATTCGCCAGGTTGACGCCGTGTTCCTGACGCATGTGGAGGCGGAGCATGCCGGCGGACTCTGTGAGGTGGTGGCGCGGTTTGGCGTCGCTCCGGAACACGCGCTCGTGCCGGGCGGAGCGGTGGCGCCCTGCGGCCGGCCAATGGGGGAGGGAGAGCGCCGAGCTTTCGGTGCGCTCGAAGTGACGGCGTATTCGACGCCGGGACACACCGCGGCGCACAACTGCTATGTGGTCCGCGCACCAGCGGCGCGGTCCGGCGGCTCTCTCCTGATTTCCGGCGACCTGATCTTTGCCGGCTCGGTGGGACGTGCGTTTTATTCCGGCGACCAGTTGCAGGCGAATCTGCAGCGCATGCTCACGGTGTGCCTTGGCAACACCGTTGTCGCCCCCGGGCACGGGCCGCTCACGACGGTCGAGAACGAGCGTCGGTTCAATCCCTTCTTCGTCTAGTGGGTCGGAGGTCGCCCGGGCCTACGCCCCGGGGCGCGGCCGCCGCCGCTTCGAGATCCTTGGAAGGGGATCTGCCCGCACGTATTGGCGTCCAGACCACGGGCGCTGTCGGGGATGTCCCCGCATCGGGGCGACCGTTGGCGGAGCGTTGGTCGAGATCTTCGGACACAAAAAAACATCGGACTTCAGATCCGATGCGGCGGTAAAGATGGTCGGGGCGGTGAGATTCGAACTCACGACCTCTACGTCCCGAACGTAGCGCTCTACCAGGCTAAGCTACGCCCCGACATTATCTTGCAGGCTCTCCGTCGTGGACCACGGCGACGTGAACGTCGTTGTGGAAGACACGAGCCAAAGAACTTTCCCACCGGAGGCCGGCGGGAAGGTTCATGGATGGTTCGATTGCCGGCCGCGAGCAAGGAGAATTTTCGGGGGAATTTGGCCGCTCCTCGAGCGGAGCTCCCGATGAACTCATCCCACATGGCAAACCCCGGGCTCGTCCCTCGAAAGAGGGATGTTGGCGAAACGACGTTCCCGTAGGGTTTCCAGCGTTAGCACCCCTCCTCGGCATTGGGGCCTCCGAGCGCCAAAGGCGTCGGCTGGTCTCCACGCTGCACCGCAAACCTCCAGTAATCCCGGCTGACTTGCCATGACCCCATCCGTCTCCCTGTACGCGTGTCTGCACACGCTCCGCTTATCCTGTTCGTTGTTGGTCACGCGGCTGACCTGTGCGCCTTGTTGTCGTGGCGTGCTTGCCGCCATGACTCTGCTCGGTGCTGCCAGCGCGGCGCAGGCCCAGCAGACCACCGGCACGATCGTCGGCCGCGTGTACAACCCCGTCACCAAGGAGTATGTCCGCGACGCAGAAGTGCGCGTCCAGGGCACCGCGCTCACGGCCATCACCGAGGCGGGCGGCTATTACCAGCTTTCGCAGGTGCCAGCCGGCGCCGTCACCGTTTCCGTGAGCTATGTCGGCTACCCGCAGAGTCAGGCGGTGGTGACCCTCGCCCCGGGCGGCACGGCCACGCGGGATCTTGAGCTCGTGCCGGCGGCCGACCCCGCGGCAGCCGCGAGCAAGGAGTCCGTGCTGAAGCTCGAGGCGTTCGTCGTGAACAGCGAGCGCGAGGGCAACGCCAAGGCGCTGCAGCGGCAGAAGGAGTCGATGACGATGAGCCAGTCGATCTCCTCGGACGCCTTTGGCGACGTCACGGAAGGTAATGTGGGCGAGTTTCTGAAGTACCTGCCGGGCGTCGAGCTGGAGTACGTCGAGGCCGACACGCGCGGTCCGCGCCTCGGCGGCATGGGCTCGGAGTATGCGAGCGTCACGATGGACGGGATGGGCGTGGCAAGCGCCGATGCCTTTACGCAGTACACCGCGTTCGAAAACTCCGCTGCGGGCACGTCGAACCGCTCCTTCGGTTTTGAGCAGGTTTCGATCAACAGCATCGACTCGATCGACGTGAACCGGGTCACGAGCCCGGCGATGGATGCCAACGCCCCGGCGGGCAACATCGACCTCAAGACCCGCCGGGCATTCGACCTCAAGGGACGCCGTATCGGCTGGAACCTGAGCACCGTGCTGAACACGGAGGAATTCACGCTCAAGCGCACCGTCGGCCCGAGCGACAGCTACGGCCGAAAGTTCCGGCCCAACTACAGCCTGAACTACTCCGACGTGTTCCTGAACAACCGGCTCGGCATCCTCGTTGGGATCAGCGAGTCGAATCTCTACAACGAGCAGTACCGGGTGGACCACACCTACAACCGGACGCCGACGGCGGCGGACCCCCGGCCGCAGGTCCTGACCCAGATCCTCCTGAAGGACGGACCAAAGTGGACGAAGCGGTTCACCAGTTCGCTGACCGCGGACTTCCGCGCGACCGAGTTCCTGACGCTCTCGCTGAGCGTGATCTACAACGGCTACGATGCGCGCTTCTACAACCGGCAGGTGACGATGCAGGCTTCGGCCAACAACACCGGCGCGGCCACCGGCCGCCAGAACGTCGGCGGCGACGGGGTGCTCGCGTTCGGCACCATGACCACGAGCGGCGCGACGTCCCGGCAGGTCGTGATGGGAGGCGGCAACGGCATCAAGCTCAGCCACACCACGACGATCAGCCCGCGGTTCGAGTACCGGCGTGGGAACATCCAGCTGGACGGCGCCTTCTCGTACTCCAGCGCGCACAACGATTACGACAACCTCGTGCGGGGCACTGCGGGCAACACGCTGGTGAACAACCTCCAGAATATCCAGTTTTCGGCGGCACGGTCTGGCGGGGGAGACGCCGACTGGCATTTCACCCAGACGGGTGGGGCGGACTGGGCCGACCTGGCGAGCTACGTGAATCCGCGCATCTCCGACGATAACCGCAAGGACGACAATGACCTCACGCAGGGCCAGTTGAACGCGCGCTACAATCTGCCAACGCGGTTTCCAACCTTCCTGCGGGTGGGCGGCAAGATGACCGCGAGTCACCGCATCACGAGCAGCTCCAATGCCTATGATGTCTGGCGCTACGCCGGGCCCGGTGGCGGCGCGACGGGCACTTTCGCGCAGTTCCCGAGCGATTTCCGGCTCTATGGCGCGGGCAACCAGGTGGGCGCGACGTTCACCTCGATCGGCGGCGGCGGCGCGCCGGCGTTCCCGAATCGCGACATGCTCGGCGAACTCTTCCGCTCGCATCCCGAGTATTTCGTCCGGGGAGAGAGCGAGGGCATCATCACCACCGCGCAGTACGAGCAGGGCCGCTACACGAACAGCCCGACCTTCGACGTGCGGGAGACGATTCCGGCGGCGTACCTCATGGCCAACAGCCGCATCAACAAGCTCCGCCTGCAGGGCGGCGTCCGCTTCGAGGAAACCCGGATCGAGTCGAAGGACCTGATGCCGCGCTCGCGCAGCGAGATCGTGGCGGCCGGATACCCCGTTGACGCTTCGGGGAATCCAACCACGTGGGCCGGCATGGACTACAAGTATGCGAACGCGCCGCGCGTGGCGCGCGAGGGCAGGTATCACAACTACTTCCCGAGCATGACCGCCAAATACGCGTTCGCCTCCAATCTGCTCGCCGACATCGGCTGGGGCAAAGCGATCAAGCGCCCGCCGCTGCAGTGGATCGCCGGCACCCGCCAGGTGGATGACACCAACGAGGTCGTCACGACGCCCAACCCGAACCTGCTGCCCGAGCGATCGGAGAAGGTCGTTGCCTCGATGAGCTACTTCTTCGGGCGGAGCGGCAGCAGCAATCTCCAGGTGATCGGCTCGTACAACAAGCTGGTGAACCAGCAGGTCGGGCGCCGCCTGACCGCCGAGGAGTACGGCAACACCGATCCGGCTTACGAGGGCTTCGAGTTTCAGAGTTTCACGAACGCCGACACGCCCACGATCTTCCGCTCGCTGGAGGTCTCGTACCTCCAGCAGTTCACCTTCCTGCCCCGCGCCTTCCAGGGCACGGCGCTCAACCTGTCCTTCACGCGCACCAAGGCCAGCCGTCGCACCTATGGCACGGTGCCGAACTCCGTGAAGGGCGGGCTGAGTTATCGCTACGGCCGGTTCAACATCGCGCTCAACGGCGTCTGGCGCGACAACTCCCCCTGGTTCCAGGGCACGAGCAACCGCTATCTCGTTTCGAACGTGAAGTACGACCTCAGCGGCGGCTTCCGCATCCGCGAGGGGCTCAGCTTCTATTTCCAGGGCCGCAACATCCTCGAGGAACCGCACCGCATCTTCGAACGCAGCGCCGGCAATCCGGATGTGCTGTATCGACTCGAAAATTACGGCACGAACTGGACGTTCGGCCTGCGCGGCACGTTCTGACGCCCCGACCCGGTGTTCGCGATGCCTGCCGTCCTCAGTCGAGCTCCCACCCCGGCCCCGTTTCCCCCCGGCTTTGTCTGGGGGGTGGCGACGGCGGCGCCGCAGGTCGAGGGCGCGGCGGACGCGGACGGCAAGTCGGCGTCGGTCTGGGACGGGTTCGCCCGCCGGCCGGGGGCGGTCGCGCGGGGCGACACCCCGGCGGTGGCGTGCGACCACTATCACCGCTACCGGGCCGACTTCGACCTCATGGCGCAACTGGGGGTGCGGCATCATCGGCTGTCGCTGGCGTGGCCGCGCTTGATGCCGGACGGCGACGGGCGGGTGAACCGGGCCGGGGTGGATCACTACCACCGGGTGATCGATGCCCTGCTCGAGCGGGGCATCACGCCCTGGGTAACGATGTTTCACTGGGACCTGCCGCAGGCCCTCGAGGCGCGCGGCGGCTGGCCGGAGCGGCTCGTGGCGGACGCGTTCGCCGACTATGCCGACCTGATCGTGCGCAGCTATGGCGATCGCGTGAAGCACTGGATCACGCTGAACGAGATCCGCGTGTTCGTGGACAACGGATACGCGATCGGCCGCCATGCGCCGGGGCGCAAGGAAAAGGCCGAGTTGGTCAACCAGGCGGTGCACCACGCGCTCGTGGGCCACGGCCATGGGGTGCGCGCGGTCCGGGAGCACGGCGGGGCGGGCGCGGTCGTCGGGCTTTGTGATAACAGCAGCGTGCCGATTCCGCTGGTCGAGGAGGCCGCCGACATTGCGGCGGCGGAAGCGCTGTTCGCCGCCCAGAGCTGCCGGGTGCTCGAGCCGATCTATCGCGGCACCTATGGCCGGACGTATCTCGATTTCACCAGCGGATGGCTGCCGCAGATGGCGCCCACCGACCTCGAGTTGATCACCCAGCCCACGGATTTTCTTGGGCTCAACCTCTACTCCGGGCAATGCGTGCGCCGCGGCCCCGATGGCCGGCCGGAGGCGCTGGCGTATCCCGTGCACTATCCCGTCGCCGACAGCCCGTGGCTGAAGCTGAATGCGCGCGCGCTGTACTGGGGACCGCGGCTGGCCGCGCGCGTCTTCGGCGTGGAGCATCTGTACATCCTCGAAAACGGCGCGGGGTACGACGAGACGCCGCCGGTGAACGGTGAACTCTTCGACCTGCACCGGCTCGAGTACCTGCGCGCATGCCTGCGGGAACTGAAGCGGGCCAGTGACGACGGGGTGCCGGTGGACGGCTACTTTGTCTGGTCGTTCCTCGACAATTTTGAGTGGGCCGACGGCAATGGCCGGCGGTTCGGCATCGTGCACAACGACTTCGCCACGCAGGTGCGGACACCCAAGGCGAGCGCCGCCTGGTTCAGCCGGGTGTGCCGCCAGAATGCCCTGGTCTAGCCGATGACGCCCCTGACTCATCCACTGACGCGCCGGAGCTTTATCCACGGCCTCGGGGCCACACTGGCCATCAGTGCGCTGCCGGGCGGATCGCCCTGGGCGCGAGCCGCGGACGGCCGCGCGCCCAATGGCCGCTGTTCCCTCGTGCTGATCCAGCTCGCCGGCGGCCTCGATGCCTTTGACGTGCTGGTGCCGTATGGCTCCTCCGAGTACGCGCGATTGCGCCCCACGCTCGCCCTGGGGCGGGGTGAAGTGACGCGCTTGGACGATGCGGTGGCCTTGAACCGGACCTGTGCCCCGTTGGGGCGGTTGTGGGATGACGGCCTGCTGTTGTTTTGTCCCGCGGTGGGGTGGGGGGCGACCTGCCCGACGCATTTTCGGGCGACGGAGATCTGGCAGACCGCGCCCGCCTCGCCGGAACAGCGCCTGGCGTCGGGCTGGCTCGGCCGAACCGCCCAGCAACTCGAGCACGCCGGGGTGCCGGTGAGCTGCTGGCGGGGAACGCGTGCCGAGCCGCGGGTGTTTGTACGCTCGCCTGACGCCGGCGCGCCGGGCCGCGGCCGCGAGGTGAGTGTGCCGCTGGACACCGCGGGAGGCCCCTTGCCCCGTTTGCTGGCGGAGGCGGCAGAATGCGTCGGAACCACCGACGGCGTGGAACTAGTGTTCCTGGCCGGAGGTGGGTTCGACACCCACTTCGCGCAAAGGGAGACGGGGGCCCGTCCGCTGGCCGAGTTCGCCGGCGCACTGGCGGACTTTCAGCGGCGGATCCAGCGGCGCGTGGTCGCGGATCGGGTGTTGACGGTCGTCTTCAGTGAGTTTGGGCGCACGGCCGCGGAGAACGCGCAGGGCGGCACGGAGCACGGCCGCGGTGCGCTGGTCATGCTGGCCGGGACGCGACTCACTGGCCGCCGGGTGCCTCCGACCATGACCTTGGCCGCGCCGCCGGATGGCCGCGCCGACCGCGACTATCGTGCCGTTTACGCGTCCGTCCTGCGTGACTGGCTGAGCGTGCCAATTCCAGCCGTGCTCTCGGGCGCGGATTCCATCAGGCTCATGTCCGACCCCCTCCTTACCCCATGAGATTCCGTTCGTCCCTTACCGTCTGCGCTGTCCTGGCTAGTAGCGTCCTGCCGCTCCACGCGGTCGATCGCGTGGAGATTTTCGTCACGGCGCGCGATACGGGGCAGCGCTTGAGAGCCGCGCCCGCGCAGTCGCTCGTCCCCGTGACTCCGATCACCGAGAAGGAGGCACTGATCTACGTCGATGCGGCGAAGTCGTTCCAAACGATCATCGGAATCGGTGGCGCCTTGACCGATGCGGCGGCCGACACCTGGGCGAAGCTGCCCGAAACGAAGCGCGCGGAGTTGATTCGTGCATATTACGACCCTGAGGCTGGTATCGGCTACACGCTGGGGCGGACGAGTATCCACAGCTGCGACTTCTCCAGTTCGAGTTACACCTATGTCACGGAGGGAGACGCTTCGCTGAAGAGCTTCTCGATCGCCCCGGATGAACGGGCGCGGTTGCCGCTGATCAGGGCCGCGCTGGCGGCGGCGAAAGGAAAGCTGACGTTGTTCGCGAGCCCCTGGAGCCCGCCGGGCTGGATGAAGGACAACGGCAACATGCTCCGCGGCGGCCACCTCAAGGCCGAGCACCGCGACGTGTGGGCCCGCTACATGGCCGAGTTTGTGAAGGCCTATGCGAAGGCGGGTGTCCCGATCTGGGGGCTTACCGTGCAGAACGAGCCGATGGCGGTGCAGAAGTGGGAATCCTGCCTGTTTTCCCCGGAGGAGGAGCGCGACTTCGTGCGCGATCACCTTGGTCCGACGCTTGCGCGCAGCGGACTCGGAGACACGAAGATCATCGTTTGGGATCACAATCGCACCTGGATGTATCAACGCGCGCAGGTGATCCTGGATGACCCCGCGGCGGCGAAGTACGTCTGGGGCGTGGGCTTCCACTGGTACACCGACGACGGCCATGCCAACACCCGCCTGGTCCGCGAGGCGTATCCGAAAACACATCTCCTCTTCACGGAGGCCTGCAATTATCCGTACGACCGGGCGAAGCTTGGCGACTGGACCCTCGGGGAAAAGTACGGCCGTGCGATGATCGAGGACTTCAACAACGGCGCGGAAGGATGGACGGATTGGAACATCCTGCTCGATGAGCGCGGCGGACCAAATCACGTCGGCAACTTCTGCTACGCGCCCGTGCATGCCGACACCGCGACGGGCGAGCTGATCTATACCAACTCGTTCCACTATCTCGGGCATTTCTCGAAGTTCGTCCGGCCCGGCGCCGCGCGGATCGTCAGCTCGTCGACGGCCGACAGCCTCGCGACGACGGCGTTTCGGAACCAGGACGGTACGCTTGCCGTGGTGGTGATGAATGGGAGCGACCGTGCCCAGGCTTTCCGCGTCTGGGTGAGCGGACGCGAGGCGGCCACGACGAGTCCGGCGCACTCGATCATGACGCTGAAGCTGCGGTAGTCCGCCCGCGAATGGCGGTGGCTGCCTGGCGAAAGACTTGGAATCAAACGTCCGGGCCGTAACGTCACCGCCCTTCCCCCCCTTGTTCCAGCGCGCTCCATTGCTTCGCTTAGTCGGGATCGTCATCCTGCTGCTGGCCGTCCTGCCTGCCCGCGCGGACGAAGGGCCGTTGACGGCCGCGGCGGAAATCCTGGCCCTGCCCAGTGACATCGCGGCGACGCACCTCCCGGTGACACTCTCCGGGGTGGTGACGGCGGCGGAGCCCGACTGGGAAGGAAAGTTTTTCGTGCAGGACAAGAGTGGCGGCGTATTCGTGGTGGGACCGGACCGGCAACCGCAGATTGGGGAAAAGGTTTCGCTGCGGGGCACGACGAGCCGCGGCGCCTTTGCCCCGATCGTGCTGGCGACGGGTTGGACCACGCACGGGCAGGACGAGCTGCCGCCGCCGCGGGCCACGACGATCGAACGCCTGATGGCCGGCGTGGAAGACGGGCAACGCGTGGAGTTCACCGGCACGGTGCGCTCGGTGTATTACGTGCCCTCGCGCAAGCTGGCGGTGGATGTGGCGGTGAGCGGACGGCGCGTGCACGTCTTTCCCAAACTGCCGCCGCAGCTCAATCCGGAGTCGCTCGTCGGTGGCACGGTGAAGGTGCGGGGCACGGCGGCGGCATCCTACAACGCGCGGCTTCGACAGCTCACCTCGGTCAATGTGTATGTCCCGCGGGCGGAGGATTTCGTCATGCTCGACCGCGAGGCTCGCTCGCCCTTTGGCGAACCGGTGCTGCCGCTGGGCGAAATCGCGCGCTATCGCCCGGATCTGAACCGCGGCGGCCGCATCCATGTGCGCGGCGTCGTCACGTTGTTCCGGCCCGGACTCGAACTCTACATCCAGGACAGCACGGGCGGCCTGCACGTGCAGACCGTGCAGAGCATCCGGCTGCGGCCGGGCGATACGATCGAAGCGACCGGCTTCCTCAACATTGCCGGCTTCCGTCCCGTGCTCGAGGACGCGCGGTGCCGCCGCACGGACGTGACGCCGGCGGCGGTGACCCCGCGGGAGGTGACGTTTGCGGAACTGCGCGACGGTTTTCATGCGAACGAACTCGTGGCGCTGCGAGGTCGACTGGTGGGGCGGACGGTGCGGCCGGTGCGGCGCGACCTGGGCGGGTTTTCGGGCATGCGCACCCTCTGCACCGTGCAGAACGCCGACCTCACCTTCACCGTCGAATGCGAGCACGAGCCCGACAACAACCGGCTGGCGGAGATCCCGCTGGGCAGCATGGTCGCGGCCACGGGCGTGGCGGCGACGGAGACTGGCGACGATGGGCAGCTGCGCACGCTTTCCCTAATCCAGCGGACGCCCGAAGACATGCAGGTGCTGCAGACGCCGAGTTGGTTCACGACCACGCGGCTGGCAGTGCTGGTGGGGGCGTTGCTGGTCGTGGCGCTGGCGGGAATCGGCTGGTCCGTGACCGTCTCGAAGAAGAACACGATGCTGAGTTTTCTGGTGGCGGAGCGGGAACGCGCGCAGCGCGAGCTGCAGCAGGCCCACGACCAGTTGGAGGAGCGGGTCAAGGAGCGGACCCGCGAGTTGCAGGTGGAGATGAGTGCGCGCCGAGCGGCGGAGGTGGAATTCAAGGCAACGTTGGCGGAGCGCACGCGCCTCGCGCGGGACCTGCACGACACGCTCGAGCAGGCGCTCACGGGCATCTCCCTGCAGCTCGAAACGGCGGCCAAGCTGCTGTCCCGAGCACCGCCAGAGGCCGAAAAGCACCTCGATCTGGCGCGCGGTTTCATGAAGCAGAGTCAGCTCGAGCTGCGTCGTTCGATCTGGGACCTGCGGTCGCGCGAGCTGGAGGAGTTCGATATCGCGAAGGCGCTGCTCCACGCGGCCCGGCAAGTGGCCGAAGGCACGCCGTTGCGGGTGGAGCTGGAAACGGACGGCCCGGTGCGACCGCTGCCGGAGATCGTCGAGGAGAATCTCCTGCGCATTGGCCAGGAGGCGCTCACCAACGTGGTGAAGCACTCGGGCGCCACGCTGGCCACGATCCGCCTCGGGTTCACCGACGAGACCGTGACCTTGGCGGTCCGTGACAACGGCACCGGGCTGGTGCCGGAGAAGCTGGCGGCCAAGTCCGGTTCGCGCTTCGGGATGCTGGGCATGGCGGAGCGCAGCAAGCGCCTGGGCGGTCGCTTCGCGGTCGTGGGCGCGCCGGGCGAGGGCACGACGGTGAGTGTGTCGATTCCGCTCGGCCAGGAGGCGGACAAGCCGGAGGGCACGGTATGAGCGCGCTGCCCGGTACGGCGGAGGAGCCGCTGCGCGTGCTCGTGGTGGACGATCACTTTGTCGTGCGGATCGGGCTCGTCGCGCTCGTGAACACCGAGCCGGACCTGCGCGTCGTGGGCGAGGCGGACGACGGTGACCGGGCGATCGCGCTCTTCCGTGAACTGCAGCCGGATCTCGTGCTGATGGACCTGCGCATGCCGGGAAAGTCTGGCCCGGAGGCGACGGCGGAGATCAGACGCGTGTCGGAACGGGCCCGCATCCTGATGTTGAGCGCCTTTGATGGCGACGAGGAGATCCACAACGCCCTCGCGGCGGGCGCCAACGGCTATGTGCTGAAGAGCGCGACCGGGGAGGAACTCATTCCCGCGATTCGGGCGGTCGCGGCGGGACGGCGCTGGATTCCGCAGAACGTCGCGACCCGCTTGAAGTCACGGCAGCTCTTCGAGGAGCTGACGACGCGTGAACTCGATGTGCTGCGGGAAGTGGCCAAGGGGCTTTCCAATAAGGAACTCGCGGACGCGCTCCACATCAGTGAGCACACGGCGAAGGATCACCTGAAAAGCATCCTGGCCAAGCTCCGCGTGGCGGACCGCACCCAGGCGGTCACGCTCGCACTGCAGCGGGGGATCCTGCGGCTCTGAGGGGCCTCAGCGGCTAGCGGCGCGGACGGCTGGCTCGACCTCGAACGAGGCGGTGAGTGGTGCCATCGCATTGGCGCCGACGAATACGCTGAAGGTTCCCGGCTCGACGCCGAAGGTCATGTCGGCGCGCCAGAAGGCGAGCTCGGCGGGCGTAAGCGTGAAACTCACGTCCTGCGCTTCGCCGGCGGCGAGGGAGATCTTCCGAAACCCCTTCAGCTCCCGCACGGGACGCGTGACCGAGCCGACGTGGTCACGGAGGTAGAGTTGCACGACGTCCTCGCCGGCACGCGCGCCGGCGTTACGCACGCGCACGGTCACGCTGAGGGCGGCATCAGGCTGAATGCGGGGCGCGCTGAGCCGCAGCTGATCGTACTCGAAGTGCGTGTAGCTCAGCCCGAAACCAAACGGGTAAAGGGGCGTGTTCGGCGAATCGATGTAGTGGGAGTAGTACCGGTCGCTGGCCGACTTCGGCTGCGGACGTCCCGAGTTCTTCTGCGCGTGGAAAATCGGAATCTGGCCAACGGAGCGGGGCCACGTGACCGGCAGCCGACCGGAAGGATTGTAGGCCCCGGTCAGGACATCAGTGATGGCAGGGCCGCCCATCGTGCCGGGGTGCCAGGCGACGAGGATGGCGTCGACGAGCGGTTCGACGGCTTCGATCATGAGTGGGCGTCCGGTCAGGAGGACGAGGACGATCGGTTTGCCGGCGGCGTGAACTTCGCGGAGGAGCTCGAGTTGAGGACCGGAGAGATCGAGCGAGGCGCGGCTGGTGGCTTCGCCGCTCTGGTCGGCGCCTTCGCCGACGGCGACGATCACGACGTCAGACTCCTCGGCGACGCGGCGGGCGGCCACGATCCCGGCGGTCTCAAGATCGTTGGCGGCGCACCCGGCGGCGAATTTCAGGCGTTCCGGCGGCAGGAGTTGTTCGAGCGCGCGCAGGAGCGTGATGCTGTCCTCCTTGCGGCCTCGCCCGTGCCAGGCGCCCATCTGGTCGTACGGTGCATCGGCCAGGGGACCAACCAGCCCGACGGTGATGTTACCTGTCGCCAGCGGCAGGATGCCGTGCTCGTTCTTGAGCAAGACGCAGGAGCGACAGGCCGCTTCGCGGGCGGCGGCGAGAAACTCGGGCTTGAGGAGAGTGGCCTTTTCGCGGGACTCATCGCTATAGCGGAAAGGATCGTCGAGCAGGCCAAGGCGCGCCTTGGCGGTGAGGATGGCGGTGACGGCGGCGTCGAGGCGGGCCGGGGCGATCACGCCGGATTTGACGTCGGCGGCAAGGGTGTCGCGGTAGGCATTGCTCTCCATGTCCATGTCGAGCCCGGCGGCGAAGGCCTTGAGTCCGGCCTCATGGAGATTGGCGACGTTGCCGTGCTCGAGCATCTCACGGATGCTGGCCCAGTCGGAGACCACGAAGCCGCGGAAGCCCCATTCTCGGCGGAGGACGCGGTCGAGCAGGAAGGCATTGGCCGAGGCGGGAGTGCCGTCGAGGTCGTTGAAGGCCGCCATGACGGTGCCGACGCCGGCGTCGACGGCCGCGCGGAAGGGCGGCAGGTACACGTCGCGCAGCACGCGCTCCGTGACATCGGTGGTGAAGTAGTCACGTCCGGCCTGGGCGGCGCCGTAAGCGGCGAAGTGCTTTACGCACGCGAGCACGGTGTCGACGGCGGCGAGGTCATCGCCCTGAAAACCGTGCACGCGGGCGCGGGCGATGGCGGCGGCAAGGTACGGGTCCTCGCCCGGGCCCTCGGACATGCGGCCCCAGCGCGGATCGCGGGAGATGTCGACCATGGGAGCAAACGTCCAATGCACGCCGGCGGCCGCGGTTTCGGTGGCGGCGATGCGCTCGGCGCGCTCGATCAAGGCCAGGTCCCAGGACGCGGCGGTGGCGAGCGGGATGGGAAAGACGGTCCGGTAGCCGTGGATAACGTCGAGGCCGAAGAGCAGCGGGATGTGGTGCCGAGAGGACTCGACCGCGAGCTTCTGCCACTTGCGCGTTTCTTCCGCCCCGATGACGTTGAGGAGGCTGCCGATCTGGCCGCGCGTGACCATGGCGACGAGATCCTCATCGGAGCCGGGGCCGGTCTTAAGTTCACGGGAGGAGTATTGATTGAGCTGACCGATCTTCTCCTCGAGCGACATCCGGGCGAGGAGTTCACGGACGCGGGCATCCTGAGCGGTTGGCGAAGTCGCAGCTGAAGCAGCGGCGGCCAAAACGAGGGCGAGAAAGGCGGTGGTGAGGCGTGACGCGGCAAACATGACGGCGGAGGGGGGAGGAGTGATCGAAAGCAGGAGGAGAGTGATTGGACGCGCCTCCGACAGGAGGCAAGGGCCGGGGACTCCGATAATCGGATTTGGCCGGACGGCGATCGGGCGTTGGGCGGCGGCGGGTCAGCCCGGAACGATAAGCACGGGGTCCCAGCCGTAAGCGGGGATCCACGCGCGACGAAATGCGTCGAGGATGGGCCGGGGCTCAGGCAGGGCGGTATCGTCGTAGGCCGAGACCGGGCGGATGCCGACCAGTGCGTTGGTCAGCCATATCTCGTCGGCGGCGTGGGCGTCGGCGGGGCGGCAGTCTGCCTCCGTGATCGACCAGCCGAGTTGGCTGGCGAACGCGAGCACCTGGGCGCGCATGATGCCCGGGAGCGCGCCGGACGAGAGCGGCGGGGTGCGGAGGGTTCGTCCGGCGACAAGCAAGACGTTGGAGACGGCACCCTCGACCAGGCGGCCCTGGTCATCGAGCAGAAGGGTCTCGTCGCACCCGGCGGCGCGGGCGGCCTGGAGGGCACCGAGCCAGGGAGAGCGATTCAGGTGTTTCATCGCCTGGTCGGCGGTGGGCCGCGGCAGCGTCGGGCCGGTGCGGACGCGGAAGGCAGCCTTGCCCTGGTGCGGGCGAGGCGGGCCGACCTCAATCTGCCAGGCAACGCTACCGGAGGACTCCCTCCAGGCGGCGTAACGAAGCACGCCGGTGGGGCAGTTGTTATGGGTGGCGAGGGCGAGCATGTAGTCCCGGGCTGCTTCTGCGGTGAAGGGAGCCGCGAATCCAAACCAGCGGCAACCAGCGCTGAAACGGGCCCAGTGTTCGTCCCAAAGCAGCGGCGTGCGGTGAACGAGGGCGAGGGTTTCGAAGACGCCGGGTGCGCCGGTCGGCAGTGCGGTCAGGCCGTCGGCGGCGGGACGAAGCTGGCCATTGGTGATCAGGTTCATGGGATGATCGCGGTGACTCCCAGGGCGGCGAACTGGGCCCGGGCCTTGGCAAGGGTTTCCTCGTACTCTGACGACGGATCCGAGTCCCAGACAATGCCGGCGCCGACCGGGATATCGGCGACGCCCGAGTGGGAGATAATGGTGCGGATGGCGATCGAGAGATCGATCCGGCCGTGGGCGCTGAAGTAACCGATCGAGCCCATGCCGATGCCGCGCCGGGTTGGCTCCAGTTGGTCGATGGCGCGCATCGCGCTGACTTTGGGTGCGCCGGTGATCGAACCTCCGGGAAATACAGCCCGCAACAGGGAGCCCGGGGTGACCTCGGGCCGAAGCTGGCCGCGGACCTCGCCGACGAGGTGGTGGACGGTGGCGAAGCTTTCGAGTGAATGCAGTCGGGGCACTTCAATGCTGCCGGCGGTGCAGACGCGTCCGAGGTCGTTGCGCAGGAGGTCGACGATCATGAGCAGTTCCGCGCGCTCCTTTGGACTCGCGAGGAGTTCAGCACGGAGCGAGGCGTCGTCGGCGGGCGATGCGCCGCGCCGGCGGGTGCCCTTGATCGGGCAGGTGCGGACGCGGCCATCGGGCTCCACCTCGAGGAAGCGCTCGGGTGAACTGCTCAGAATGCAGATGTCTTCCGCACTGAGGTACGCGGCAAAGGGGGCGGGGTTGGCAGCGCGGAGACGAAGGTACGTGGTCGCGGGGAGCTCCTGGGGGGAACAACGGAACCGCTGGACGAGGTTGAGCTGGTAGAATTCTCCCTGAGCGATCCGTTGGCGCACGGTGCGGACGCCAGTCTCGTAGGTGTCGCGGGTGAAGTTCGCCTGCGCGATGCACGGTGGCGGGGCGGTGGCGGGTAGGGTGGAGGACGGGGCCGGCTCATTAAGCCAGCGTGCGAGTTCCGCCACGGCGGCTTCGGCAGGACGTTCACCCTCAATGCTCACGAGAGTGAGTTGTTGGGCGGCGTGATCCCAGACTGCAGCGGCATCGTACCAGGCGAGGTGGAGATCGGGCAGGTGGACGTCCTCGATCGGGCCGGAACCGAGCCGCTCAAACTGGCGTCCTAAGTCGTAGCTGAGCCAGCCGATGGCGCCGCCGTAGAAAGGCAGGGCCGGCCCATCGGCAGAGATTGGGATTCTTCGTTGGGCTAGCCGTCGATCGAGTTCGGCGATCGCGTCGCGGTCGCCGCGCTCGAGATGCCCGTCTGCATAGCTGATCTCCCAGCGGGGGCCGTAGGAACGAAAGGTCCACCGCGGCTCTGCGCACAAGATCGAGTGACGTCCGTCACCGGCGCGGGGAAGGCTGCTGTCCAGCCACGCCACGCCGCGGCGGCGCGCCAGGCGCAAAAACGCATCCGTGGGAGCAAGGGGGGGACCTGGGCGGGTGTGGGGGTGGGACGCCACGCGCCGGTGCTGATCGAACCGGGAGAAGGGTCAAGTGTTCGCTGGTGCGCTGACGAAGCCGAGTCGTCGAGCCGGAGCGGGGCGCGAGGGTGGGGGCGTCCAGACCGCGGTGATAGATCGCGCGCAAACGGCCGAGGTCCAGCGCTGTCTGCCGTGGTGAGATGAGCGATGTCGTCGCTGGAATAAGGTTTTCCAGAATTTCAATGCGCTGGGTGCGAAATCGCAGTTGACATCAGGCAGGCGTTCCCGAGTTTTTTCACCCTTTCTTGTCCTTGGCTTCCTAGCTCAATGGTAGAGCAGCTGACTCTTAATCAGTAGGTTCGGGGTTCGAGTCCCCGGGGAGCCACCATCTAGCGCCGCTTCGCCGGTTCGAGGTGGTGGACAGACCTTCAGAGGCGAAGTTGTTTTTTGATCCAGCTTGGTTTGCGTGTAGGTGACCGCACTCGATAGCCCCGGCGAAGAGCGTCCTTCTCCCCGCGCGCAACGTGTTATTTCCCAGTCCAGCTTGGTGATGTCACTCCGACTTTGCCGGCGTAGCTCAACGGTAGAGCACCTGTTTTGTAAACAGGCGGTTGCGGGTTCGAATCCAGTCGCCGGCTCCAGCCTTGCTCCCGTAAAGGAACCCAGCCCTTTCCGCGGGCGTCGTACACCTCCATGTGCGGCGTCCCAGTGGTTCAATTTCTGCCCGATGGTGTAATGGTAGCACAAACGACTCTGACTCGTTTTGTCTAGGTTCGAGTCCTAGTCGGGCAGCCATCTTTTGACCGAAAGTACGGTCGCGATTTTCCCGAGAATGCATCGGGCGATGGACGGTACGCGCGTCGCAAGGTGCGCAACCGAAGTTGTGCAACGCAGCTACGCAGTTTCCCAGAGGACAAAGTAGGTTGACACTCAACTTCGCATGGACCGTAGTTCGCGTTTTGCTCAGTTTCCCGTCCCCAAAATCACCGCAGCACTATGCTGAATAATTCTGTCCTCAGCCGCCCGGCCGAACTCCAATGTTCGCCAAGGTTTGCGCAGAAGACGGCACAAGGTGCGGAGAGGTTACCACCCGTTTTCCGGTACCGTGATCGTTCCCATCGCTCAATGGGGGCAATTCGCTGTCAGTGACGGTGAACGCGGACACCAGACTTTCTTAACTCGCAGACAAGACCAACAACTCAAGTTCCTCCTATGATTAACAACGTAGTCATCGCGTTTTTGCTGAGAAATCCCGACGGCAGCGATATGTCGTTCATGGATCTGTTCCTCGCCGGTAAGCAGATCATGTGGCCGATTCTGTTGCTCTCCTTTGTGATGATCACCGTCGTGATCGAGCGTCTGATCTTCATCATGCGCGAGAATGCGACCCGTGAACCCGAGGTCGTCGAAAAGATGCTCGAGAACGTCGAGCGCGGTGATGTCGAAGCCGCTCTGGCCATCGGCAAGAAGAGCAAGGACTTCCTCGCCAAGATCGTGGTGTACAGCCTCATGAACCGCGACAGCTCCATGTCGACCGCGTTCGTGCGCGCGTCTGGTCACGAGCTCGCCCGCTTCCAGCAGGGCATGGCTACGCTTGATACCTGCATCACGGCGGCTCCGTACCTCGGCCTCCTCGGCACGGTCACGGGCATGATGCGCACCTTCGGCTCCCTCACGGGTGATATCGGCGCTGCGGCCGGTCAGATCACCGGTGGTGTCGCCGAGGCGCTGATCGCCACCATGTGCGGTCTGGCCATCGCCATCGCGGGCCTGTTCCCCTTCAATTACGTGAACGCTCGCGCTGAGGTTGCGAAGCAGGAAGTGGCCGACGTTTCGCACGCCCTTGAGCTGCTGATGAAGAAGTCGGAGAGCGCTGCTCGCTGACCTTCGCGGTGAGCGGCCTAAGAAAACCGCTCACCGACCGTATACCCTCAGGCTCTCAACTCCTCCGAGCTCTCTAATATCATGGCTGGATCAACCGCTCAAGTTAGCGGCAGGCCGAAGAAGGCGCGCATCGAGATCATTCCTCTGATCGACGTCATCTTCTTCCTCCTCGCTACGTTCGTTTTGTTCACGTTGTCACTGAACAAGACGCAAGGCATCCGGGTTACCCTGCCGCAGGTTTTCACGGGGGAACCCCGGGCCACCGAAGGAACGCACACGATTTCTGTCACCGAGCAGGGCACCCTCGCTTGGGACACGGAGTTCGTAAATCTGGACGAATTCCTGCGTCGGCTGCAGGTCTTTCACACCTCGAATCCGGACGGCCGCATTCTCATCAACGGTGACGAGAACGCCTCGTTCAACGCGGCAGTCTACGTCTTCGACGAGGCCCGCAAAGCCGGTTTCGAAAAGGTCCTGATCGAGACGAAAGTCCGTCAGGCCAAATAGGCCGCCCGCCCAAGGCGCAGTCCAAACTCAACCTCCTCTCTCACCATGGCTGGAAGTCCCAAGGCGCAAGAAGGCAGAAAAAAGGCGCGTATCGAGATCATCCCTCTGATCGACGTCATCTTCTTCCTCCTCGCCACATTCGTTCTCTTTACGCTGTCACTCGACAAGATCGCGTCCGTTCCCGTGACGCTCCCGAAGGCCAGCGCCGAAGTCAGCGGCAAGATCGACGAGACGACGATCAACATCCAGGTGTCGGATTCCGGCACTTACTACTGGAAGGTTGGCGCCCGGGGTGCACCGGAACTGGTTTCTGCCAGTGAGCTCGCGCCTCGTCTCGAGAATGTCCGAAACCGTGAGAGCGCGCCCCGCGTGCTCGTCCGCGGTGACAATCGGGCAAAGTTCGGTCCGGTCGTCCAGGTGTTGGACGAGGTCCGGAAGGCCAGGATCGACCAAGTGTCGGTCGAAACCGTCACCAGCCCCACGGGCAAATAACCACCGCTCGCAATGCGTCGCGATCTAATCATTGGTTTTATCGTTTCTGCGCTAATTCACGGCGGAGCGTTCTTTGGTGAACGTCTGATTCCGGAGAAGAAGGTGGAACAAAAGAAAGTGGAGGAGCGCCCGGTCATTCAGGTGGTGGAAATGCCTCCGATCGAGCCTGAGGAACCCGAAGTCGTCGAAACCAGCGACGAGCCGGTCAAGCCGATGGACTTTGCTCCGCCGATGCAGACGGATGTTCCGCAGGTCGTGACTGACACTTCGTTCGTGCAGCGCATCCAGCCGCCGCCCCCGGAGAATGTTAAGCCGGCCACGGGCATTGTCGCCATTCCCGAGAACCGCGACATGTCGCAGTTCCGTGGCATGAAGGTGTTCGATCTCGCCAGCCTCGACCAGCAACCCGTGGCGCGCGTCCGCACGCCGCCGCAGTACCCGTTTGAAATGCGCCGCGCCGGCGTCACCGGCGAGGTGACGGTCGACTTCATCGTCGACGCCAACGGCGAGGTGCAGAACGCGTATGCGGTCAAGTCGACGCAGCGCGAATTTGAGGCTCCGGCCGTTCAGGCGGTCAGCAAGTGGAAGTTCAAGCCCGGCCGCAAGGGTGGCCGTAACGTGAACACCCACATGCAGGTGCCGATTGTCTTCACTCTTAACGACGAGTAACCGCTTCCCGTGATCACCAATCGAAATCCAATCTTCCGCCGGCTAGCGTGGGTTGGCTTCGCCACCGCTCTCTTCCTGGCTGCTCCATTCTCCTCCGCTGAGGAGCAGAAGCAGTTCCAGCTGAATGAGAAGGTCGGCGAGGCACTCCAGAAGCTGAAGCCGCTGCAGGACGCCAAGAATTTCAATGGCATGTTGGACGTGGTTGACGGCCAACTGAAGAACGTCCCCGCGACGGGCTACGACGCCTGCTACCTCCTGGATCTTAAGGCCAAGATCTATCTCCAGCTCGATCAGTACGGCAAAGCGATCGACCCTTGGGAGAAAGCCCTCCGTCTCGCGGAAGAACACGGCTATCTCGCCGAGAAGGAGCGTATCGATATCACCAAGTTTCTCGCCCAGCTGATCTTCAGCGAGGCGAGCAATCTGAAGGATCGTGCGGCCCAGCAGGTGCAGATTACCCGGGCGGCCGGCTACCTGAAGCGCTACCTGGAGAAGTCGCCGAAACCTGAGGCTGAGGTTCAGATGCTCTACGCCCAAATCCTGTTCTACCAGGCCACGGGCGACCAGAAGAACGTCAACCAGGCGCTCCTCGCCGAGGCTCGCGAGATCGTCGAAAATGGCATGCTTGGTTCGGTTCGTCCGAAGGAAGGCTTCTACCTCCTGCTCCTCGCAATTATCCAGCAGCAGAACGATCTGGTCCGCGCGTCCGAGCTCATGGAGCTCCTCGTCAAGCAGTACCCGAACAAGAAGGACGTCTGGCCGATGCTGTTCGGCACTTACGTCAACATGGCGGGTTCGGCCAAGAGTGAGAGCCGCGAACAGCGCGAGTACTTTGTCCGGGCCATCAATACGCTCGAGCGCGCTCAGCAGCTCGGGTTCATGAACACGCCCCGCGACAACTACAATCTCTTCACCCTGTACCTGAATGCTGGTGAAATCGGTCTCGCAACCGACCTCCTGTATAGCGGGATGAAGAAGGGCACGATCGAGTCCACCGCCGCCAACTGGCGCATCCTCGGCGCCTACTACCAGCAGGCGAACAAGGAGCTTCAGGCCGTCTCGGCGCTGCAGGAAGCGACCAAGCTGTTCCCGACCGATGGCACCTTGGACTTCCTCATCGGCCAGATTTACCAGCAGATGGACCGGATCAAGGAGGCCAACCAGGCGTACGCCCGGGCGGTGACCAAGCCCGACCTCGGCGAAAAGCCTCACCAGATTTACCTCTTCCTGGCTTACACGTCCTTGGAACTGGAAGACTTCGACGGTGCGCTGAAGGCCATCACCAAGGCTGCCAGCTTCCCGGAGGGCGCCAAAGACTCGCAGGTCAAGGGTGTCCGCGACGGCATCGAAGCGACCATGGCCGAGCGTGAAGCTGCCAAAGCCTCCGCCAAACCCGCCGCCAAAAAGCTCTAATTCTCTACTCTAATGAAGAAAAGCTACCTCTATTTCGTCGTGCCGCTTGTGGCGACGGCCATCTTCGCCGTGTTCTACATCCGATATGCCTCCGGCTACGAGGAGCGCCTCGCGATGGCTGAGAAGAAGATCAAGGATGATCGCGACGCGAAGCTTCGTGAAGAGGCTCGCCAGCGCGAGAAGGCAATCGCTGACGCGGTGGCCGCCACGGAAAAGCGCAAGAAGGAGAAGGCTGAGCGCGATGCCCGTGACGCCGCCGAGCGCGACGCTCGTGAGCGCATGGGGCAGGAACGCCGCAAGGCGCAGGAAGACGCTCGCAAGTACGCCGACCAAGTGAAGCGCCTGCAGAAGGATATCACCGAGACCAAGGAGGCCATCGCCAAGATCGAGCAGGACAAGAAGTCACTGCAGGACGAGGCGACCTTCCTTCGCGAGTTCGTCAAGCAGGCCGAAGCCAATACCCAGTCCCTCACTGGCGTGATCGAGAAGATCGATGCGGCTGAAAAAGCCCGCATCGAGGCCGAGCGCGCTGCCAAGAAGTCATCCTAACTCTTACCCAACTTACAGATGAAAAAGTGGATGTACGTCATTTTCCCGGCGCTGATGCTCGGGGGTTTCCTTTTGGTCTACACTTCGCACGTGGAGGAGGCCGAGGCTCGCGAGAAGGCTCGCATTGAGAAGGTGGAAGCCGATCGCAAGGAAGCGGCCCGCCTCAAGAAGGAAGCCGAACTTCGCGCCCAGGTCGACGCCCAGAAGCGCCAGCAGGAGCGTGAGGAAGAGGAGCGGAAGAAGGAAGAGGAGCGCGTGCGCAAGCAGCAGGCCGCTGACAAGGAGCTGCGTGACGCCATCGCCCAGTTCCGTGGCGAGGCCGACAAGTCCGCCAAGCAGGCTTCCGAACTCGAGATCGAACTCGATCGTCTGCACAAGGTGAAGGACCAGACCAGCCGCGAGGACTTCGAACTCGCCAAGCAGGTTGAGCTCGCCCGCGTCGCCAAGCGCAACGCCGAGCTGCAGCAGCAGCACCTGACCGCCATGCTGTCCCAGCGTGCTGGCGCCAGCGGCCTGGCCAAGATGCCGCCGCCGCCGGTCAAGAAGTAAGGCCTTCCGCCAGTACATGTCTTTCGAGCCCCGGACCCGCGTCCGGGGCTTTTTTGTGGCGCCCCCGCCGCATCGAAGGCGGTCGCCGCGGCGCCCTTTCCAGAAACATGGGTTTGCAGGAGTGGGGAAGGGGCCGCGCTCTCGGTAGGCCCCACCGGCCGGAGTGCCTGCCGTGGGAATCCGTCTCTGCAATCAGCGGCCGCAGTGTCCCGTAGGCCATCACCGGCGTCCCAAAACCTGAGCAGCCAGATGGGGGCCTGGCCGCTTCGGAATCGTTCGAATTGGGCCCACCTGTGCGGCGGCGGCGAGTGGCATCAACACGCCCTGAATGGACCGCGGTGGGGGCCTTGTTTGCAGCGAGTCCAACTTTGCCCTTGCCATGCTCCAGAGGCGTCTCTGTTTTTGACCGCTCTCTCCATGCAAAAGACCAAGAAGTCCGTTGCCAAGCGCTTCAAGCTGTCCGCCAAGGGCAAGCTGATGCGTCGCACCCCTGGCTTCCGTCACCTGCTGGGCTCGAAGAGCACGAAATCCAAGCGTCGTGCGAGTCGGGACAAGCAAGTGGCTGAGGGCCATGCGGAGCCGCTCAAGCGCTGTCTGCCGTACGGCCTGTAATCCAGGCCGTCGCGCTCATCCATAACCTCGCACCACGGGTGAAATTCCAAAGCCGACCCTCGGGCGATTAACCAAAGGAAAAATCCAACATGGCTCGTGCAACCAACTCCCCCGCGTCGCGCAAGCGCCGCAAGAAAGTGCTGAAGTACGCCAAGGGCTACTTCGGCAGCAAATCGAAGCTCTTTCGCTATGCGAAGGAAGCCGTCCAGCACGCCTGGCAGTACGCCTACGCCGCGCGCAAGAAGAAGAAGGCCGATTTCCGCGGCCTCTGGATCGTCCGTCTGAACGCCGCCTGCCGCAACGCCGGCATCAGCTACAGCCGGTTCATCGAGGGCCTCAAGGCCGCCAATATCCAGCTCGACCGTCGGGTCCTGAGCGACCTCGCCATTCGTGACGAGGTGGCGTTTAACGCCCTGGTGAAAGAAGCCCAGGACGCGTTGAAAGCCAAGGCCGCCGCCGCCAAGAAGGCCTAACCCAACGCGAGCCCGGGCGGGCTCGCCTTCCGGTATCGTTCATTTCTGGAGGACGGGCCTCGCAACACGAGGTGCCGTCCTCCTTTTTTGTGCCCGCAAATGACGCAGTTTGACGCGAACCCACCCGCGAAACGGTTCGCGTTCCGCCCCCGGTTTCGCGGATGTTTCCTCCTCCCTTTTCCATGCAAGACAAACTCTCCGCTGTCGTGGCCAAGGCGGCCGCCGAACTGCCGGCTCTGAAGTCCCGCCCCGAGTTCGAATCCGCCAAGGCCCGCTTCGTCGGCCCGAACGGCGAACTCACCGCCTTGATGAAGCTCATGGGCACGGTGCCCAAGGAGCAGCGCCCCGCGATGGGCAAGCTCATCAACGAGGCCAAGGGCCGAATCCAGGTCGAACTCGACGGCGCCCTCGCGCGCATCGAGGCGCTCGAGCTTCAGGCCCAGCTCGGGCCCGCAATCGACCCGACCCTGCCCGCGCCCGACGCCGGCCCCGGCACCTACCACCCGCTTACCCTCGTCCGCGAGGAGATGTGCCGCATCCTCCGCAAGGTCGGGTTCGTCGTCGCCGACGGTCCCGAGGTCGAGACCGAATATTACTGCTTCGACGCCCTTAACACGCCGGCCGATCACCCGGCACGCGATGCCCAGGACACGTTCTATTTCCCCGAGCCCACCCGCTTCGGCAACGTCTCGCGCAAGAATCCCGAGGAAAAATACCTCCTCCGCACGCACACGTCGTCCGTCCAGATCCGCACCATGCTCAAGGGCCAGCCGCCCCTGCGCATCGTCTCGCCCGGCCGCGTGTATCGCCGGGACACGACGGATGCCACGCACAGCGCGAACTTCCACCAGCTCGAGTGCCTGTACGTCGACAAGAATGTCACCGTGCGCGACCTCAAGGCGCTGCTCGACTACATCTTCGCCTCCCTCCTCGGCAAGGAGACCAAGACCCGCTTCCGGCCGCACTACTTCGGCTACACCGAGCCCAGCTTCGAGGTCGACCTCAGCGCCAAGCACCTGCCCAAGGTGAAGAAGGAATGGATCGAGATCGGCGGCTGCGGCATGGTCGATCCGACAGTCTTCGAGGCCGTCGGCTACGACTCCGACGTCTGGAGCGGCTACGCCTTCGGCATGGGCCTCGAACGCCTCGCGATGCTCCTCTACGGCATCGATGACATCCGGTACTTCTACCAGAACGATCTCCGGTTCCTGAAACAGTTTGCCTGATACGACATGAAGATTTCCCTCAACTGGCTTCGCGACTACGTCCAGCTCGACGCCTCCATCGACGAAATCACGCGGGCGATCACCTTCCTCGGCTTCGAGGTCGAGGGGGTCGCCTCCACCGGCGCGCCCAAGCTCGAGCACGTGGTCGTCGGCCAGATTCTCACCCGCGACCGGCATCCCAATGCCGACAAGCTCTCCGTCTGCACCGTCGACGTCGGCCCCGCCGGCGGCGTGAAGACCATCGTTTGCGGCGCGCCCAACTGCGACGCCGGCCGCCGCGTGCCGGTCGCCCTCCCGGGCGCCGTCCTTCCCGGCAATTTCCAAATCAAGCAGTCCAAGATCCGCGGCCAGGCTTCCGACGGTATGATGTGCGCGCCGGATGAGATCGGCCTCGGCGCCGAACATGCCGGCCTGCTCATCCTCGAGGGCGAGCCCGCCCTCGGCACGCCGATCAACGCCGTGCTGCCCCCGGGCGACACCGTCTTCGACATCGAGGTCACGCCCAACCGCCCCGACTGCCTGTCCCACCTCGGCATCGCCCGCGAGCTCTCCGCCTGGTTCAAGGTGCCGCTCACGTATCCGGCCGAACGTTTCACCGGCACCTTCGCCGCCGACGCCAAGCCGCGTCCCGACCTGCTCAAGGGCGTACGCGTGGACGCTCCCGAGGACTGCCCACTCTACACCGCGCACATCATCACCGGCATCAAGATCGGCCCGAGCCCTGCCTGGATGCAGGAGCGCCTCAAGGCCGTCGGCCTGCGCCCGATCAACAACGTCGTCGACGTGGGCAACTACGTCATGCTCGAGACCGGCCAGCCGCTGCACGCGTTCGACGCCCGCCGCCTCGGTGGCAACGAGATCATCGTCCGCCGCGCCACCGAAGGGGAGAAGCTCGTCACCCTCGACGGCAAGGAGCGCGTGCTCACCAACCGGATGCTTGTGATCGCGGACGCGCAGAAGCCGGTCGTCATCGCCGGCATCATGGGCGGCGAGAACTCCGGCGTGCTCGACGACACCACCGACCTCGTCCTCGAGTGCGCGTACTTCAAGCGGCAGTCCATCCGCCGCACCTCCCGCAAGCTCGCGCTGGCGTCCGACTCCTCCTACCGCTACGAGCGCGGCGTTGACCCGCACACGGCCCTGGAAGCCGCTTATCGGGCGATCGACCTGATCATCGAGACCGCCGGCGGCAAGGTCGTCGGTCCCGCCTACCGCGTCGGCACCGACGTCCCGTGGGAGCGCGAGATCGTCGTCACCCACGACTTTGTGCAGGAACGGCTGGGCTTCGACGTCCCCGCCGCCGCCATGCGCGCCGCGCTCGAGGCGCTTGAGCTCGCCATCGTGCGCGAGCAACCCACCGAGGCCCCGGCCCGCGGTCCCGCCTGGACCGTCGCCATCCCGAGCTGGCGCGACGACCTCGACCGCCCAATCGACCTCGTCGAGGAGATCCTGCGCGTCTACGGCACTGACAAGATTCCGCCCGCCGTGGTCTCGTCGCCCGGGCTCCTCGCGGACGACGACCCGATCGTGCTCTTCAACCGCCGCGTGACCGATTACCTCGTCGGCCACGATTTCCACGAGTGCGTCAACTACACGCTGCGTCCGGCCAAGGAGATCGCCACTTGGGTCTCCCAGGCCGCCGCCGCTGAGCTCGCCCTCGCCAATCCGTTCGTCGAGGACCAGTCGCACCTGCGGCCGACCCTCATCACCGGCCTGCTCGAGTCGCTTAAGCTCAACCAGTCCCGCGGCGTCCGGGCCACGCGTTTCTGCGAGACCGGCCGCATCTTCATCGAGCGCAACGGCCAGAACTTCGAGTGCGCCGCCGTCGCGTTCATCATTGCCGAAGGCGCGGACGACCGTTCCTGGCTCCGCCGTGAGAAACCCGATTTCTACGCGGCGAAGCATCACGTGGCGGCCCTCGCGGCCGCCGCCGGCATCGACTTTGCCCGCCAGCCGCTCGTCGCGGCCACCGGCGCGCACCTCGGCTGGCAGGAAGGGCAGGCGGCCGTCGCCGGGGAAATGCTCGGCGGGTGGACGGCTGCATTCGGCCTCGTGAACCTCGCCCAGGTCAAGGCCCTCGGCATCGAGGGCAAGGTCTACGGCGGCATCTTCGCCATTCTGCCGGAGAAGCTCACGTCCGATCTCACCCGCCGCCGGTACGGTGACTTCAGCCTCTTCCCGGCCGCGCTGCGCGATCTCGCGCTCGTCGTCGACGCCAACGTCACCGCCGGCGAGGTTCAGAAAGCCCTCACCAAGGCGGCCCGCGCCGCCGTCGGCAATGCCTTCGCCGTCGAAAGCGTCACCGTCTTCGACGTCTACCAGGGCAAGGGACTCCCCGAGGGCAAGAAGAGCCTGGCGTTCAGCCTGGTCTTCCGTGCCGCCGAGCGGACCCTCACCGACGACGAGGTCACAGCCGCGTTCCAGAAGATCCAGGACGAGATTGTGAAGTCCGGCGCTTACCAGATCCGGAAGTAAACCCAACCGTCGCCCCGCATGGACTCCTGCCCGCCCCGGATCGCCGCGCCCGCGCTTGCGGGCGGGTGTCCGGGTGGGCTGGCGGCGGGCGCATGTCCTGCCTGACCCCAACTTGGTCCCATCGCTCATGTCCGCCCCGCAACTGAACATCGACCACGTCGCCAAGCTCGCCCGCTTGGCGCTCACGCCCACCGAGAAGGCCCAGTTTGCCCAGCAACTCGGCGACGTCCTTCACCACATCGAGCAGCTCGGCAGGGTTGACGTCACCGGCATCGAACCCACCGCGCACGCATTCGCCGTCACCAACGTGTGGCAGGACGACGAGCCGCGGCCCGGTCTGCCCGTCGAAGCCGCGCTGCGCAACGCCCCCGCGCAGCGCGAGAACATGATCGTCGTGCCCAAGGTCGTGGAGTGACCCGCCCCGCGCCCACCGCTGCCACCAAGCCGCCCGGCTGCCCCGCCATGTCCTCGCTTCACTACCAGTCCCTCACCGATGCCGCCGCCGCGCTGGACGCGAAGCGCATTTCCGCGACCGAGCTCACGCAGGCCGTCATCGCGCGCACCAAGGCCGTCGAGCCGCGCGTGCACGCGTTCAACTCCTTCGACGAGGCCGACGCGCTGGCCCAGGCCGCCGCGTCCGACGCCCGGCGCGCGGCGGGGCAGGTGAGGGGCCCGCTCGATGGCATCCCGATCGCGTTCAAGGACGTGATCGCCGTGGAAGGCCAGCCACTCACGGCTTCGAGCAAGATGCTCAGAAACTTCGTCTCGCCGTACGACGCCACGGTCACGACGAAGCTGAAGCGGGCCGGTGCCGTGCTTTGGGGCCGGCTCAACTGCGATGAGTTCGCGATGGGCTCGTCGACTGAGAACTCCGCGTTCGGCCCAACGGGCAACCCATGGGACGTCACACGCGTGCCGGGCGGTTCGTCCGGCGGCAGCGCCGCCGCGCTCGCCGCGGGCGAGGCGATCGCGACGCTTGGCTCCGACACCGGCGGCTCCATCCGCCAACCCGCCGCGCTCTGCGGCGTGGTGGGCCTCAAGCCGACTTATGGCCTGGTCTCGCGCTATGGGCTGATCGCCTTTGCCTCCTCGCTCGACCAGATCGGGCCGTTCACCCACACCGTCGAGGATGCGGCCGTGCTGCTGCAGGCGATCGCCGGGCACGACGAGCGCGACTCGACGTCGTACCGCGCCGAGATTCCGGACTACCGCGCGGAACTCGCGCGGCGCCGCGGCCCGTGGAAGCTCGGCATCCCGCGTGAATACTTTGGCGAGGGCCTCGATCCCGAGATCGGCGCCGCCGTCGAAAAGGCGATCGCCTTCTACCGCGAGCAGGGCTGTGAGATCCGCGAGGTGTCGCTCCCGCATACCAAGTACTGCCTCGACACCTATTACATCATCGCGACCGCCGAGGCGTCCTCCAACCTCGCCCGCTACGATGGCGTCCGGTACGGCCACCGCTCCGCGCAGGCGAAGGACGCCGTCGACCTGTACTTCCAGTCCCGCGCGGAGGGCTTCGGGCCCGAGGTCAAGCGACGCATCATTCTCGGCACATACGTGCTCTCGAGCGGCTACTACGACGCGTATTACCTGCGCGCCCAGAAGGTGCGTACCCTCATCCGGCAGGACTTCCTGAACGCGTACCAGGAGGTCGATGCGCTGATCACGCCCACCTCGCCCGTGCCCGCCTTCAAGCTCGGTGAGAAGAGCGACCCGCTGGCGATGTATCTGTGCGACATCTACACGATCGGCGTGAACCTGGCCGGACTGCCCGGCATCAGTGTGCCGTGCGGCTTCACCTCGGCCGGGCTGCCCATCGGTCTGCAACTCGTCGGCCAGCCGTTCCAGGAAGCCAATCTGCTTGCCGTCGCCCACGCCTACACCCAGGCCCACGCCTGGCACTCCCAGCAGCCCAAGCTGTAGTGGGAGGGAACAGTCACGGAGTTCACTGAGCACGCACGGAGGTCACGGAGATGAACCCACAGATCAACGCGGTCACGGAGCGTATCATCGGTGCCGCGATTGAGGTCCACCGAGAACTCGGCTCCGGCTTGCTGGAATCGGCCTACGAGCGCGCACTTGGGCACGAGTTTCAGCTCCGCGGTCTCGCCTATCAGCAACAGACGCGTTGTCCGGTGACCTATAAGAACCTGGTGATCGACGACGCCTACCGGCTGGATTTTCTCGTCGAAGGATCCGTTGTCGTGGAACTGAAGGCCGTCGATGAGCTGCTTGAGGTCCACCAGGCACAGGTGCTGACGTACCTGAAGTTCACGCGCTGCCGGATTGGTCTCCTGTTCAATTTCCGTTCGACTGTGCTCACCCGTGCAATGAAACGCCTCGCTCTGTGACCTCCGTGCCTTCCTCCGTGTCCTCTGTGTCGAAATCTGCCGCCGCCTTCGAAGCCGTCATTGGATTGGAGGTCCACGTGCAGATCAAGACGCGGTCCAAGATGTTCACCCGCGTCGCCGCCGGCTATGGCCATGAGCCAAATACGCTGACGGATCCGGTCGTCCTCGCCCTGCCGGGCGTGCTGCCGGTGATGAACAAGGCCGCGCTCGATGCCATCATCAAGGCCGGGCTCCTCCTCGGGTGCCGCATCGCCCCGGTCTGCAAGTGGGACCGCAAGAATTACTTCTACCCCGACTCACCGAAGAACTATCAGATTTCCCAATACGACCAGCCGATCTGCCTCGGCGGCAGCGTCGAGATCGAGCTGCCCGGCGCCGCCCGCAACGTCATGGGCGAACACCAAGCGGTCCCCCTCACGCGCATCCACCTCGAGGAGGACGTGGGCAAGCTGAACCACGGGGCCAGCGACTCGCTCGTCGACTACAACCGCGCCGGCACGCCGCTGATGGAGATCGTATCCGACCCGGCCATGCACTCGGCCGACGAGGCCTACGCCTACCTGCAGTCGCTGCGCGCCACGATGATCTACGGCGGCATCTCCGATTGCGATATGGAGAAGGGCCAGCTGCGCTGCGACGCCAACATCTCGATC
This sequence comes from Opitutus sp. ER46, assembly GCF_003054705.1. Taxonomy (NCBI): domain Bacteria; kingdom Pseudomonadati; phylum Verrucomicrobiota; class Opitutia; order Opitutales; family Opitutaceae; genus Opitutus; species Opitutus sp. ER46. The sequence goes on along the minus strand of NZ_QAYX01000020.1, from coordinate 140,849 downwards.
CGCCCGGTGGGCGAGACGAAGCTCGGCACCAAGGTCGAGCTCAAGAATCTCAACTCGATCTCTTTCGTGCGCGATGGCATCGCCCACGAGATCAAGCGCCAGATCGCGGTCCTCGAGCGCGGGGGTACGATCGTGCAGGAAACCCGCGACTACGACGGCATGACCGGCACCTCGCAGTCCCTCCGTACCAAGGAGGAGGCGCACGACTACCGCTACTTCCCGGATCCGGACTTGATGCCGGTGAAGGTCGACGAGGCCTGGAAGGCGCGGCTGCAGGCCGAGTGCCCCGAACTGCCGTTTCCCAAGCAGCGGCGGTTCATCGAGCAGTACCAGCTGCCGTATACGCTGACGTCGGTCCTGGTCTGGGACCGCGCGCTCGCCGACTACTTCGAGGAAACGGTCAAGCTTACCGGCGCCGCCAAAGCCCAGGCGGTCGGCAACTGGATCGTGAACGATCTCCTGCGTGAGCTGGGCAACGCGAAGCTCACGCTGGCCGAATCCCGCGTTCGCCCGGCGCACCTCGCCGCGCTCGTCCAGTTGATCGACGCCGGCACCGTCCTGACGAATGCCGCCAAGGAGGTCTTCGTTGAGATGGCGGCCACCGGGGACAGGCCCGAAGCGATCGCGGAACGACGCGGGCTCAAGGCGGCGCCGACCAACACGGGTGAACTCGAACAGTGGTGCCGCGACGCGATCGCCGCCAACGCCAAGGCCCTCGCCGAGTTCAAGGCCGGCAAGGACAGCGCGATCAACGCGTTCAAGGGCCCCGTGATGAAGGCGGCCAAGGGCAAGGCGAACCCCAAGCTCGTCGACGAGACCCTGCGGCGGCTGCTCGCCGCGGCGAACTGAGCCGCGCGCGCCGCCGGGCTGTTGTGTGCCGGCGCGCCGCGTATCCGCTAGCAGCCTGCGGACGAAGTCCGACAGGCTGCTATTGAGCGACCGTGGCGGTCGCGAAGACGAAGCGACCGTCCGCGGTCGGCGGAATCATGTCGTTGGCGGCGAGGCAGGCGAGGGCGCTGTTCAGCGCCTCGTCGATGCGCACCGCGTTCAGCGGCAGCTCGCGCGGAATCCACGGCGCACCGGGCTCGGTGCGCACTTCCACCCGCAGGGCGCGGCGGGCGGCGTCGCGGACGCGGAAGAATGCCAGGTGATGCCGCCCATCGAGCCATTCGCGCACCTGAAAAAGCTGCGCCACGCAGGTGTTCGCGTCATTGCCGGCGCGAAACGCGGCGCGCAGGTCGAGCACGGCATCCACCAGGTGCCGGTCGTGCGGATTGATCGCCGCCAGGAGGCCGTCAATCGCCCGCGTGGTCTCGTCGCAGGGTGACACCACCAGCCGTGAGTCTGGCACCGGAGTCGGCTTGGATTTCTTGAAGAAGAGCATCGGAGGGAGGAACGCCGAGAATCTACCGCGGTGGCGTCTCCGGACATCGGCACGGTTTGCGAGCCATTGTTCATTTCTTGCGAAAGCTGCCGGACCCGCTTCGGCCGCATCCGACGCCACCGGTGGCCCGCGCCGTGGCCGAGGCCAAGGTGCCATGACAATTCCCTGACAATCGGCTGACCGCCCGCTGACAACCCAGGCCGCGTTTCGTGGTTCACTCCGGGCATCCCATCACGGGTTCACCATGAAACTTCGCTCCTTCCTCTCCTGTCTCGCGTGGCTCGGCTGCGCTTTCGTTGTCCTCAATGCCCAACTTGCGGCCGCCCCGGCGGACGTGGGTGCAACCGTGCGGCTCCGGGTGGACGTCGACCGCGAGGTCATGCCCGCCGGTCGTACGGACAAGGCCATCATCAAGGTCGCCCTCGACGGGCTGCGGCTGCCGCGGCGCGACGCGCGTCCGCCAATCAACCTCGCGCTCGTGATCGACCGCTCGGGCTCGATGAGCGGCGAGAAGATCGAAAACGCCCGCCAGGCCGCTTTGGAGGCCGTGCGCCGCCTAGGCGCCGACGACATCGTCGCGCTCATTGCCTACGACACCCAGGTGGAAACGATCGTGCCCGCCCGGCGCGTGGGCGACGGTCGGCTCCTCGAGCGCGCGATCCGCAGTCTCGAGGCCAGTGGCAACACCGCGCTGTACGGCGGCGTCACCTGCGGCGCCACGGAGGTGCGGCGTCACCTCGAGGACGAGGGCCGCGTCAGCCGGATCATCCTGCTTTCGGACGGGCTGGCGAACGTTGGCCCCAGTTCGCCTCAACAGTTGGGCCGCCTCGGCGCCTCGCTGATGTCCGAGGGAATCTCGGTGACGACGGTTGGGCTGGGGCTCGGGTTCAATGAGGACCTGATGACGCGCCTCGCGCAGCGCAGTGATGGCAACACCTACTTCGTCGAAAACAGCGAAGACCTGCCGCGAATCTTTGCCGCCGAACTGGGCGATGTGCTGAGTGTGGTGGCGCGGCGCGTCGTGATCGAGATCGAGTTTCCGAAGCACGTCCGCCCGGTCGGTTTCATCGGCCGGGAGGGGACGATCCGCGGCCAGCGCGCCGAGCTGACGCTCAACCAGATCTACGGCGGGCAGGAGAAGTTTGCGCTCGTCGAGGTGGAGGTGGCGCCCACCGCAGCCGGCGAGGAGCAGGAGCTGGCCCGTGCCTCGGTCCGCTACGATGATCCGGTGAACCGGCGCCAGGAGTCGCTGTCGGCCCACCGGTCCGTCCGATTCAGCGCTCGCGACACCGACGTGATCGGGTCGGCTAACCACAAGGTGCAGGCCGACTACGCCGCCAACGTGCTCGCCGTGGCCAAGGACGAGGTCGTTGCGCTCGTGGATGCGAATCAGCGCAAGGAGGCCGGAAGCCTGCTCGCCCGGCGCGCCGCGGAACTCGACCAGCTGGCCAAAACCTACCGCAACACCGCCGTCTCGAGCCTGGCCGCGCCCGCGGCCGCCGAGGCCAGGCGGGTCGACAGCGACGGGCTCGACGCCGCCGCCCGCAAAACCTACCGCGCCGACAATGCACAGATTCGCGCGCAGCAGAACGCGGGGCGCCAGTAAGCTTCAGCTCCTCGATCTGAGTATTGCTCTTCGCCCGCCGTCCGGCTCCCTAGGGTCCGTCGCCCGCTCACCTCTGCGCCGTCTGCTCCACTTCGTTCCCCGTGTCCCCGACTTCCCGCCGCATCTTCCTGTATTGGCTCCTGCTCCTGGTGCCGACGCTGGTCGTGGCGGCGGCGGCCGTGTTCTGGCTGCGACGGGAGCAGGCGCGGATCGGCGCCCAGGGTACGTACGCCCTCGAGTCACGCCGGGCGGCGGTGGCGGCGCGGGTGGCGCTGGTCGTCGAGAATGCCGAGCTTTTGGTCGGCGACGTGCAGGCCGGGCTGCTCGATGCGCTGGCGGCCGAACCGGCTGACCGCGTCGACGCCACGCTCGATGCCTGGGAAAAGGACAATCCCCTCGTGCGGGTCGGATTTCGCGCGACCGAGAACGGGCGGCTGCTTCGACCGGGCGCCAACGCGAGTGAAGAAGCGCGCGGGTTCTTGCGGCGGTTTGGACCGTGGCTGCGCGAGGCGCCACCGTGGCGCGAGGCGGATGCGGCTGCGGTCCCGCCGTCGGCGACAGCCGAGGCGCTGGCAGCCGCCGTGGCACGCGACAAGGCGGAGCGCGAGGCCGTGACGCAGAATACGTCCCAGATCCAGTCGGCGCGACGGGATGTGCAGAACCTCTTCAAATCGCGCGAGACGGTGGCGCGTTCGAAACCCGCGGCCGTCGCGCCGTCCTCGTCGCCGCGGAAATTCGACGCTCCTGCCACCGCGATTGCCGGCCAAAGCAGGATGGAATCCGACGCCATTGCTGCGCCCGTGGACCGAACCCCTGCCGCCGATGATCAGGCGGAGTCCGAGCGGCGTGGCTGGACGCCGCGCGTGGTTGACGGCCGGATGCACCTGCTCGGCTGGGTCAAACCCTCGGCGGCCGCCGAAGTGCGCGGCGTGGAGCTGCAACTTGCCGCGCTGGTGAACCGCCTCGGGGCCGCGTTGCCGGCGGAATATGCCGACGCCGAGGGCTACCTCTTGCGCGATGAACAGGGCCGCGTGCTGCACCAGGTCGGGCTCGTGCCGCGGGGCGGGGAGCCGACGGTGCGGTTGCCGCTCGCGCGCTCGCTGCTGCCCGGCTGGACCGTCGAGGGATATCTGGGCGAGGCGGCCACGAGTGCCGTTGGCGATGGCCGGGCGTTTTTTTGGATTGGGCTCGTGCTGGTGGCGATCTTCGTGGCGGCGGTGCTCGGCGGCGGTTCGCTGTTGGTCTGGCAGGCGCGACGCAGCGAGGCGGAGGCGGCGCAGAAGACCTCGTTCGTCGCGAACGTGTCCCACGAATTCAAAACCCCGCTCACGACGATCCGGCTCTACGCGGAGCTCCTGGAGCAGGGCCGCGTGACCGATGCCGCGAAGACCCGCGAGTACCTCGGCACGATCGGTCGCGAGACCCAGCGGCTGGCGCGGCTGGTCAACAACGCGCTCGATTTCAGCCGGCTGGAACAGGGGCGGAAACGCTATGCGCTCGAGTCGCTGGAACTCGGCGCCGTGCTGAATCGGTTGCTGGATACCCACGAACCCCGGCTCGCCGAGGCGGGGTTACGGCTCCAGCGTGAGTTCGCCTCTGGACCAGTGCCGGTGGTGACGGATCGCGACGCGGTCGAGCAGATCGTGCTCAACCTCCTCGACAATGCGGCGAAGTATGCCGCGGCTGGCGGGGAAGTCACGGTGGCGCTCGCGCCGGCGCTGGGACGTGCGCACGGCGGCGGTGCGAGCGTGTGCGTGCGGGACCGCGGACCGGGCGTGCCGCCGGAACACCGCGAGCGCATCTTCGCGAAGTTCCACCGGGTGGACGACACGCTCACCGCGGAGAAAGGCGGGACCGGCCTTGGGCTGAGCATCGCCCGGCAGCTCGCGCGCGGGTTGGGCGGCGAACTGCGGTTTGCGCCGCGCGCCGGGGGCGGGGCGGAGTTCATTTTGGAGCTGTCATGAAAGCCAGGATACTCATTGCCGAGGACGACCCGAACATCCGGCTGGGACTGATCGCCACGCTGGAGAGTGACGGCTACGCGGTGGTTGCGGCGGGAGACGGGGCGCAGGCGCTCCGGCTCTTTGCCCAGGAGAAGTTCGACCTGGTGCTGCTCGACGTGATGATGCCGAAGGCGAGCGGCTACGACGTGTGCCGGGAGATTCGGGCGGGCGGGGCGCGGATGCCGGTGCTGTTCCTCACCGCGAAGGGTGAGGAGATCGACAAGGTGGTCGGATTGAAGCTCGGCGCCGACGATTACGTGACGAAGCCCTTTGGCGTGCACGAGTTGCTCGCGCGGGTGGAGGCACTGCTGCGACGGAGCCGGGTCAGTGGGGCGGAGGCGGCGCCCGAACTGCCGCCGGTGTTTCGCTTCGGCGCGGGCGAGATCGACCGCCGCAAGTTCGAGCTGCGGGTGGAGGGACGCACCGTGCCGCTGACCGCACGGGAACTGCACCTGGCAGAGGTCCTGGCGGCGCATCCCGGAGAGGTTCTGACGCGTGATCAGCTGCTCAACGCGGTGTGGGGCGTGAACTATTTCGGCACCACCCGCACGCTCGACCAGCACGTGGCGCAGCTCCGCAAGAAGATGGAGTCCGCCGAGGCCGCTGAGGCGATCGTCACGATGCACGGCGTTGGCTACCGTTATCAGCCGCCGGCATAAGCTGCGGCCGGGGGGCTAAGGCTGAAAGACTGAATGCTGAAAGCTGAAGCCTGAGGCCGGAAGACGGAAGCCAGAGGCCGGAAGCCGGAAGCAGGAAGGCGGAAGGGGCGGATGCCGGGGCCGAAGTCGAGAGTCAGGAGTTCGGTGACCTCCTCCGCTCTCTGTGACCCGCCCAATCAACCGGGCTTCTCCGCTGCTCAGTGTCTCCGCGGTTCATTTTAGGTCGTACGCGGGCCCTGGCCCCAAACGGAGCTAACTAGCCAGATTTGGCTAGTTAGCTCACGTAACTAGCCAGAATTGGCTAGTTATCTCGGACTCCGGCTTCTCCGGCTTCCGGCCCCTGGCCTCTGGCTTCAGCTTTCAGCAATCAGTCCTTCAGCCCTCTCCACCTCCGGCCTCCCGCCAGCGCGGGCGGGCGGTGCTCAAGACGGCATTGGAGACCGCCATGTAAGGAAGTTCGGTTCCGGATACGGCGGCACGAAGGAGGAGGGCGCCGCGGCTCATGTCACCACGACCGACGAAATCGCCCGGGAAGAGCAGCCGGTTTCCCAGACCCTCGAGCAGGACATCGCGGTACTTTGGTGTCGCGATGCTGCCGAGCAGCACCGCCGTCCCGTCCGTGCCGAGCTGGCGCGCGAGCCGGCGGAGATCGCGGAGGAGTGGTTTGCGGTAGCGTGGGTCCCCGGCTGAGATATCCACCTCGCCAAAGGCGCGCAGGTCGTGAGGGCTGACGCGCAGCTCCGGATCCGCCAGACCCTGGTTGGTGGTGATGACGCGGATGACGTCGCCCAGGTCGCCGCGGGCGAACCGCCGGGCGTAGGTGATCTTCCCACGAAAGTAGAGGCCACTCGCGAAGGTGAACGCCTCGGCGAGCGTGATCCCTTCGCGGTGCAGGGTTCGCGCCAGCGGAAACGGCGCGCGGGGGTTGAGGAGGAGCCCGGCGCGGACGCCGTCAACCTTGGCGGGGGAGAGAAGAAACACCTTCACGCCCGCGATCGACCCGCCTACCGCGCCGCGGTTCGGGTCGGGCGGACAGACGCCGCCCTGGATTGCCGGAGCCGGCCATCGCCGCCCGGGGGGCGTCAGTGCGCGCGGTGCGCGGCCGAGACAATGACGATCGCGACGAGAATGATGGGCAGAATGATGCCGAAGAGGCCCCGCCAGAGCAGACCACGGGTGCCGTACCGAGGAATGCCGCAGAGCGCGAAGATACCCGCGGGGATGGCGGAGAGCATCACGAGCAGCGGAATCGTCGTGAGGATGAAGTGCACGGCACCGGCAGGGGTACGCGTGACGATCACGCTCAGCGCGAGGTTCAGCGCGATCGAGCCGGGTACGGCGAGCGCCGCATAGGCGGCCACCCGGTGGTGCAGGGTGAAGGGCGTGGCCGGTTTCGGGGGCGTGGCGGGCGAAAGATCGGTGGCGGATGGCATGCGACAGGTTTTCGGCGCGGTCGGAACGGAGGCAGCCTTGGTGGACTGCGGGCGGCGATCACGGGGACCTACAGCTTTGCGGCGGACGCGTGCCGACCCCAGCCGAAAATCCGCCCACTCGCTCCTCGCGTCGCGGCGCGGGGCCTTGCAGCCTCACCGCGTTTTCATCCTGGTTCCCCGGCGTCACGTGAGCACCAAGCGCATAATCCTGATTCTCGCGGCCTTCACGGCGGCGGCGCTGGGCTTCACCGTGCTGCTGTTTGGACTGGGCGCGGCGGCGCGGCCGGACCGCACGGCTGGACCGCGCGAACACAGAGCCAAGGAACTCGCGGCGGTCGAGTCTTCCCGGCGGGCGGCGGATCAGCTCGACCTGACGCACCCGCCTGTGGTTGCCCGCGCGGTGGACTATGCGGAGCGCGAGCGCGGCCGCTGGTGGCCCAAAGGCGAGGCGCCGATCCTTGCCGAGTTGGTGGCGGAAGGTGCATTGCCGCCCGTCGCGGTGCGGGTGGGCCCGGAGCCGGTGGTGATGGAGGGTGTGGATGGCATCGGGCGATACGGCGGAACGTGGCACCGGCTGGTGAATTCCATTACCGACCTGAACACGATCTACTGGCGGCTTTCGGCGTCGAATCTCGTGCGCTGGTCGCCGCATGGGTATCCGATTGTTCCGCACCTGGCGAAGTCCTGGCAGGTGTCACCCGACTTTCGGGTTTACCGGTTCACGTTGCGCGCGGGAGTGCGTTGGTCCGATGGGCATCCGGTGACGACCGAGGACATCCTGTATTGGTACCGGGATGAGCTCGGGTACTTTGAGGCGCAGCCGCGGAACCTGCTGCGGGCCGGCGCGACGCTCGGGCGGGTGGAGAAGATCGACGACCTGAACGTGCGGTTCGTGTTCGACGAGCCGAACCCGCTGTTCCTGGAGCGGCTGGCGTCGACCAGCATGAACTACGAGGACTTTTCGGAGCACGTGGTGCCGGAGCATTACCTGCGGCGCTACCATCCCGCGCTCGGCGACCAGGCCCTGATCAGGCGCACGATGCAGGCGCTCAAGCTCACGAGCCCGATCGCGCTGTACAAGCACGTGAAGCACCACATGAACCCGGAGCATCCGCGGCTCTGGCCATGGGTGCCACACACGTTCCGGGCGACGCCGCCGCAAATTTTCGTGCGCAATCCGTATTACTGGGCCGTGGACACGCAGGGCAACCAGCTGCCCTATCTCGACCGCCTGGTGATGGACGTGCGCAGCAACAACCTCATTGCGATGGCGGCGGCGAACGGCGAGCCCTCGATGCAGGACCGCCACATTCGTTACGAGGACTACACGCTGCTGATGGATAACGCGGAGCGGAACGGCTACGCGGTGTATCACTGGAAACCCAGCACGCAGTCCCTCTTCACGCTGTTCCCGAACCTGAATCGCCGCGTGGATCCGGCGCGACCGGAGACGCGGTGGAAGCACGCGCTGCTGAACGAGGCGCGGTTCCGGCAGGCGCTGTCGCTGGCGATCAACCGGCCGGAGATCATCCGGGCGGAGTTCAACAACGCGGTGACGCCGGCCCAGCTCGCGCCGCCGCCGGACTCACCGTACGCCTACGAGCCGCTGCGGAATTCGTTCATCGAGTACGATCCGGCACGGGCCAACCGCCTGCTTGACGAACTCGGGCTGACCCAGCGCGACGCGGAAGGCTACCGCACTTTTCCGGACGGCACGCGCATGGGGTTCATGATCACGCTGAGTGATTACACGATTGAGGGCCCGGCGCAGTTTGTGATCGATGACTGGGCGGCGGTGGGGGTGCGGGCGGCGTATCGGATGCGCGCGCGCCGGCTGTTTGAACAGGAGAAGCTCACGCTGGAGCACGACATCACGGTCTGGACCGGGGAGAGTGAATTCTACCCGCTGGTGGAGCCGCGGAATTTCGTGCCTACGTATTTCGAGGCCTTCTACGCGCCCGGGTTTGGTGCCTGGTATCAATATGGCGGACGCTATGGTGACCCGGCGGCGCGGCGGCCGAGCGCGATCGAGCCCCCCGTGGGACACCCACTCCGGCGGGCGATGGAACTCCTGGACGAGACCCTCGCGCTGACGTCGGAGCCGGCGCGGATCGCGCATTTCCAGCAGGTGTTGGCGATCGCGGCGGAGCAGGTGTGGAGCATCAGCATTGCGACGCCTCCGCCGCAGCTCGTGGTGGTCAAGAATGGCTTCCGCAACGTGCCCCGGACCGCGCTGTTCGGCGGCAACTTCCAGTCGCCAGCGAACGCCGGGATCGAAACCTATTTCTGGGACAAGCCGGCGGAGGACCCCCTGACCTTCGCGGCCACGAAACGGGCAGTGGCGCACATCGTGCCGGAGCCGGGGCTCGGCGCCGGCATGCTGGCGGCAGACGCGGAGCGCCCCACGTGGTTCGGGCGGATGCTGGGCGGCCTGATTCTGGCCGCGGCGGGGCTGGTGGTGGTGCTGCTGGCCGGGCGCCACCCGCTGATTGGGCGCCGGCTCCTGCTGATGGTCCCGACGCTGCTGGTCGTGTCACTGATCGTTTTTGCCCTGGTGCAGTTGCCACCGGGCGATTTCGCGACGGTGCGGGTGATGCGGCTGGAGATGCAGGGAGGCGGGGAGGCGGAGGCTCTTGCGGCCGAGTTGCGGAAGAGCTTTCACCTGGATGAACCGTTGCTTGAACGGTACGCGCGCTGGATGGGCTTCAAGTGGTTCGTTAGCTTCGAGTCGCAGGACGCCGGCCTGTTGCAGGGCAATCTGGGCTTGTCGATGGAGCACGAGAAGCCGGTGAGCGAGGTGATCGGGGATCGGGTGATGCTGACGCTCGTGGTGTCGGTCGCCACGGTCATCTTTACGTGGGCGGTGGCATTGCCGGCGGGAATATTCTCCGCCGTGCGCCAGTACTCGGTCGGGGACTACGTCCTCACATTCGGGGCGTTCCTGGCGATGTCGGTACCCTCGTTCCTGCTGGCTTTGATCACGATGTACGCGGCGAAGCGTTGGCTTGGATTAAACATCGACGGTCTGTTTTCACCGGAGTTTGCGACGATGCGCGGCTGGAACTGGCCCAAGATCGTCGATCTGTTGAAGCACCTCTGGCTCCCGGTGATGGTTCTGGGGTTCGGCTCGGCCGCCGGGATGATCCGCGTGATGCGGGCAAATCTGTTGGACGAACTGAAGAAGCCATACGTAACAACCGCACGTGCCAAAGGCCTCAGGCCGATCCGCCTGTTGCTGAAATATCCGGTGCGGCTGGCGTTGAATCCGCTGGTTTCGAGTCTCGGCGGACTTTTCCCGCAGCTCGTCTCGGGCGGTGCGATCGTGGCGATGGTCCTGAGCCTGCCGATGGTAGGTCCCACGTTGCTCGATGCCCTCGTCGCGGAGGATGTCTATCTCGCTGGCTCGATGCTAATGGTGCTTAGCGTGTTAGGTATGGTCGGCACCCTTGTGAGCGACCTCCTGCTCCTGTGGCTCGATCCGCGCATTCGGCTTACGGCGGAACCACCGGCGTAGTCCCGGGCGGGTGCGCGGGAGCGAGTGCGGACACGCGCTGGGGAGCATCGCACAAAAAAGCGCGAGCCAATGGGCTCGCGCTAAGTATTGGGCTAGAAAAGAATAAGCTCAGACCTGAGCGGCGACGGCAGCGGCAGGGGCCGGTGTGGCGGCGGCTTGGGGAGCAACGCCAAAGAACTCGACGATGTGCTCGACGTCGGTGAAGCCGCGATCGCGGAGCTTCTGCTGGACGGCCTCGACGGCTTTTCTAAGTTCTTCGGTGGTCGCGTCATCCAGCTCTTCGATACGATTCGTCTGCTTGCAGACGACGTGGTAACGGGCCGGCCCGCCGAGATTCATCTCGTACATCGCGGTGCCGTTGTGGAAGAACGCCCGGCGAACGACGCCGATTTCCTCGAAAGCGGCGACGCAGCGGTAGACGGTGACGAGATCGCAGTTGTCCGCGCCCACATCCTCGTGAATCTGTTCGATGCTCGTCGGCTGGGTGCGCTTGCTCATGGCACCCAGAATGGCGAGGCGAGGCTGCGTGATGCGCAAGCCAGCGGCTTTAAGCTTTGCCGTGGCAAGCTCCACCGGAGTGGAAGGCTTGGCTACCGGCTTGGCGGCCGGAGGAAGGGAGGGGTTCGGTTGAGTCGAAGCGATCATGTTTCACGGCGATTTTGACGCCGCATAGGGGAATTTCCAGATAATACTCGTTAGCAATAACACGCATATGCAATTGCCCGGCCCAAGCGACGGCTCGAGGGTTGCGCGGGCGGGGCGGGTGTGCCAATCTCGCGTCAATCGGCTCATGCAAAACCCGGATTTTTCCGAGATCGTCGCCCAAATCTGCAAGGAGGACTCGCGGTATGACCGCAAGGCCTACGATTTCGTCCGATTGGGCTTGGAGCACACGGTCAAGGAGTTGCGCAAGCGTGATGCCGTGCGGGCAGAGCGTTCGCGACACGTGAGTGGCCCCGAATTGCTGGATGGGCTGCGTGCCTATGCGCTCGAGCAGTTTGGTCCGCTGGCGAAGACGGTGTTGAATACTTGGGGTATTCAGAACTGCCGTGATATAGGCGATATAGTATTCAATTTGATCGAGTATAATGTGTTCTCGAAAACTGAGAATGACCGCCGGGAGGATTTCGCGGATGTCTTTGATTTTGATGACGCCTTCGTAAAGCCGTTCCAGCCGGTCCGGCCGCGTTCTCGGGGGACCACCTCTGCGGAGGCCTTCGGAGCGGCCTGATCGCCGTGCGCAGGAACGGGGACGAGCGCCGGATATCCCCGGGGAAGGAGGGCGGCAGGACCCCTTGTCGGCCGCCTGTGTTTTCGGTCGACCCAAGGGGGGGCCGCGGGGCTAGATTGCGGGGATATGGCAACCAAGACCTCTGCGGGGCGTGACATCGGGATGTTGGAGCGATTTTGGGCTGAGCCGGTTGCCCGGACCGTTCTGCCCAATGGCGTGACGTTGCTGGTCAAGCGGGACACCTCGGCTGCGCTGGCCTCGGTTCAGGTCTGGGTGAAGACCGGGAGCATCCACGAAGGTATGCATCTCGGGGCGGGGCTCTCGCATTACCTGGAGCACATGCTTTTCAAGGGCACCGAACGTCGGGCCGGACGCGAGATCAGCGCGACAGTCCAGGCGCATGGCGGCTATATCAATGCGTACACGACGTTCGACCGGACCGTGTACTACATCGATCTTCCGAGCGAACATACCGGTGTGGCGATCGACATCCTGGCGGATGCGGTCCTGCACTCGACCTTGCCGGCCGACGAGGTGGCCAAGGAGAAGGACGTCATCCTGCGGGAGATCGCGATGACCAAGGATGATCCGGACGACCGGCTGTGGGAGGCGATGTTTGCGACGGCGTTCCGTGAACACCCGTATCGCCATCCGGTGATCGGCCACCGGGACGTGTTCGCCGGCATCACCCGTGACCAGTTGGTCGCGTACTACCGGGAGCGGTACGTGCCGAACAATCTCGTGGTGGTGGTGGTGGGCGACGTGGAGCCGGCGGACGTGCTGCGTCAGGTGCAGGAGCACTTCGGCGCTGCGACGCGCACGGCGCTGGCGTCGGTGCTGGTGCCGGAGGAACCGCGGCAGCTCGGCCCGCGTGCCGAGCACCGATTTGAGGACGTGGAGGTGACGCGGGCGGTTCTGGCGTGGCCGATTCCCGGACTGGCGCATGAAGATGCGCCCGTGCTCGACCTGCTCGCCACGGTTCTGGGGCAGGGCGACAGCTCCGTCCTTTGGCAGGAGGTGCGTGAGCGGGCGAAACTTGTGCACAGCATCGATGCCTCCAGTTGGAATCCGGGCACGAACGGCCTGTTCTGCGTCTCGTTCACCTGCGCGGCCGAAAAGCGGGCGCGGGCCACCGTGGCGGTGGAGCGCCTGCTGGCGCGCATTGCGGTCCGCGGGTGCACGGCCGCGCAGTTGAAGAAGGCGCTGCGACAACTGGTGGTGGGCGAGATCAATACCCGAAAGACCATGAGCGGCCAGGCGGGACAGTTGGGCGCGGCGGAAGTGGTGATCGGCGACCTCGACTACAGCCGGGCCTATTTCACGCAACTGCGGGCGGTGACACCGGCGGCGGTGCGGGCTGTGGCCGCCCGTTATCTCGTGCCGGAGCGGCGGACGGCGATCTCGCTGAATCCGACCGCGGCGGCCCCGAAGGTCGGAACGTCCGTCGAGGGCCGGGCGGCCACGACGGACTTCACGGAGGTGCGCCTGCCCAATGGGGTCAGGTTGCTTCTGCAACCCGACCAGCGGCTGCCCAACCTGCATTTCCGTTTTCTCCTGCAGGGCGGGCCGCTTTTCGAGTCGGCCGGCAAACGCGGGGCGACCTCGCTGTTGGCGACGATGCTGGCGAAGGATACCCGGCGCCGCAGCGCGGCCGAGGTGGCGCAGTACATCGAGGAGGTGGGCGGCGCGTTTTTCCCGTTTTCCGGCAACAACAGCCTGGGCCTCGGCGTGGAAGTGCTGCCGACGGACGTCGACCGGGCGCTGGAGGTCCTGACTGATGCGGTGCTCGCCCCCGCCTTCAAGCCCGCCACCTTCGCCACGGAGCGGGAGGCGCTGATCGCGGCGCTGCAACAGGACGACGACGACGTGGTGACACATGCCCGGAAGCGGCTGCGCGAGCAGTTTTTCGGATCCCACCCCCTGGCTTACGACCCGCAGGGTAACCAGGCCGGGGTGAAGGCGCTGACCCCGGCGGACTTGACGGCGCTGTACCGGCGCCTGTGCGTCGGGGGCAACGTGGTGTTGGCGGTCGCGGGTGATTTCGAGGCGAAGGTGCTCGTCCCGCGATTGAAGGCGTTTCTGGGCCGGATCCCGAAGGGTACGGTCGCGGTGCCGGCGCCGGAGCTGGCGCTGCCGGCGAAGGCCGGCGATTTCGCCGAGCATGCAGCGCGCGAGCAAGCGGTCGTATTGCAGGGCTTCCCCGGACCGCGGGTGAACGCGCCCGACTTCTATGTTGCCGAGGTTGCGGATGAGCTCTTCAGCGGCATGGCCGCGCGGCTGTTCGAGCGCGTGCGGGAGGAAAAGGGCCTCGCGTACTTCGTGCGGTCCGGCCGGGTGATCGGGCTCGAAGCGGCGATGTTCTACTTCTTTGCGGGCACCCAGCCTGGCCGCGAAGCGGAGGTCCTGGCGGAAATCGATGCCGAGATCGCGCGCGTGCAGGCCGGCGAGGTCACGACGGTCGAGCTGACGCGCTGCCAGGCGCGGCTGAAGGCGGGGCGGCGGCAGGCGCTGCAGACCAACTCCGCGCGCGCCATGCACGTGGGCATCAACGCGCTGCAGGGCCAACCGATCAATGACTGGAAGAACTACGATGGCCGCGTCGAGGCGGTGACGATTGCCGATCTGGCGACGTTTGCCCGGCGCTACTTCCAGCGGGCCCAGCGCGTGCAGCTTAGTGTCACGCCGAGCTCGAAGTAAAAATAAGGATACGGAGACAAATAAAGTTTACACAAATGGCTCGACATCCCGGGCGCGGCGACCCAGGGTGCCGGCGCTATGCAAACTGCTGCCTCAAAAACTGTGATGTTCGTCTGCGCGCTCGCAGTCTCCTGCCTGCTCGCAACTCCCGCGGTTCGCGCCGCCGGTACTGATACCCCCGACACTCCGTCCGCCAAACAGGCCGCCGCCCAGGCGAAGAAGGACGCGGAGATCCTCAAAAAGTACGACAAGAACGCCAACGGGGTGCTCGACCCCGACGAGTTGGCCAAGCGGCAGGCCAACGTTGAGAAGATGAAGGCCCTCCGTGAGGCCAAGAAGCGCAAGGCGGAGGAGCGCGCCAAGGCGAAGGCGGCCGAGAAGGCCCCGGCGACATCGTAGGCGCGAGCGGCGGCATCCGACCCCGGCCGAACTCCGGCCGGGGTTTTTGTTTTCCCCGGGCCCGCAGGGAGCAACGCCCGGCCGGGCGGTGCAGATCAGATCTTCTCGGCGAAGGCTCCGCTCCAGTTCAGCTTCGTCCGCACCACCGTGAAGTGGGAGTAGTCAGGCCGCTGCACGAGCGGCAGCCGCTGTTTGGCCATCGAGATCTCCACCGCGTTGGCGCTGACCTTCAGGTTGCGCTGGCCGTCCATCGCCACGAGCAGCCGGGAGCTGTCGGAGCGGTTGAAGACGCGGATGCGGACGGTGTCGCGAAAGATGATCGACCGGTTGCTAAGCGTATGTGGGCAGATGGGCGTCATCGCGATGACGCTGGCGGCGGGGTGCAGGATCGGCCCTCCGGCCGAAAGATTATAGGCGGTTGAGCCCGTGGCCGTGGAGAAGATCAGGCCGTCGCAGGTGTAGTCCGTCACGAGTTCGCCGTCGGCAAACACCTCAAGCCGTACCAGGCGCGAGTTTACCTCGTCCTTGATCACCACGTCGTTCAGCGCGAGGTCGTGCGACCCGGTGCCGGTGGAGCAATCGAGCATGGTGCGGTTCTCGACCCGGAACTTGCCCTTGAGCAGGTCGGAAAAGTGCGCGCGGGCCTCGTCGGAGGAAAACGTGGTGAGGAAGCCGAGGCTGCCGCGGTTGACCCCGATGATCGGAACCCGGCATTGGGCCGATTCGCGCGCGACGCCGAGCAGGGTGCCGTCGCCGCCGATCACGCAGCAGGCGTCCCAACCTTTCAGATACCCGCGCGGCAGGGGGAAGCGGGTGGTGGACTTGAACTGCACGCCCATCTGGCGGGCGATCGCCGCGAGCTCGCGGCCGAGCGCGGGGGCGCCGGCCTTGTCCTCGTTCACCACGAACGCGAGCTTGCGCAACGGTTTCATTCGAGGCGTGGACACTACGCAGGGTGCCGGGGAAGTCTAGGGACTTGTTGCGCGGCAGGCCGCGCGGCGCCACTCAGATCGCTTTGCGCAGCCCGAGCAGAAACTCACGGTTGCCGTCGGCGCCGGTGATGGGCGAGTCCATCGTGCCGACGAGTTCGGCGCCCGGCAGTTCGGCCAGCGCGAATTCGCGGACGCGAGTCAGGACGCCTTCCTGTACCGCCGGGTCCCGGATGACGCCGCGGCCCTTGTCGACCTCCTCCTTGCCGGCTTCGAACTGCGGCTTCACGAGGGCGACGAGCGTGCCGCCGGGGCGGAGGAGCGGCCAGACCGCCGGCCAGACGGTCGTGAGCGAGATGAAGGAGAGATCCATCACGATCGCATCGTAGGCGGGGCGCGGCAGGTCGGCGGGCGAGATGAAGCGCGCGTTGAGCTTCTCGATGTTGGTGACGCGGGGATCGCCGCGCAGCTTGGCGTGGAGCTGGGCGCGGCCCACATCGACGCAGACCACGTCCGCGGCGCCAGCCTGCAGGGCACAGTCGGTGAACCCGCCGGTGGACGCGCCCACGTCCAGGACATGGGCGCCGCGAAAATCGAGATGGAACTGATCGATCGCGCCCTGGAGCTTTTCGCCGCCGCGGCTGACGAAGCGCGGCGGCTGGTCGACGGTAATCTCGGTCTCGACCGGGAAATCCTTGCCGGGCTTGTCGAGTCGTTCGGTGCCATGGCGCACGCGGCCGCTCATGATGAGCGCCTTCGCCTGGGCGCGCGACTCGGCGAGCCCGCGGGCGACCAGCAGTTCATCCAGACGTTGTTTCTTCGGCGCGGCCATCGTGGGCAGTATCGCGCCGACCCGGGGCGGGGCAAGTGGGCAGAACGGCCGGTGCGGGTCGCCCTGAGCTCAGCGGGTGCGACGGCGGCGAAGCGCGGGCAGAATCTGTCGGGCGGGAGACCAGCAGGTGGTGCGCCCGCCGATGGTGGCGTGCGCGAGGGGCGTGCCGGAGCGGGGGTCGAGACCGCCGGGGCGCCAGCGATGAAGGAACAGCCACGTGCGCGGGATGTTCACGTTGAGATCCGGCGGCAGCGTGTCGCCACGGCCGGCGATGGCCGCAAGCGCCAACCGGCAGACGTGGCGGCATTCGCGCCACAGCGCTCGGACTTCGGCCGGAGTGAGCGTGCCGGCGGCACGGCGGGGGTGGATGCCGGCGCGCCAGAGAATCTCGTCGGCCATCCAGTTCCCGATACCTGGGAAACGCTCCTGCATCAGCAGGACCGCCTTGATCGGGGCGCGGCGGCGGCGTTGCAGGAATGTGCTGACGGCCTCGACGGTGAACGCGTTCGAGAGCAGTGCGGGCGCGATGCGCGTCCACCACGCCGGGGCCTCGCGGCCGAGGTGAAACTGCACCCGGCCAAACATGCGCGGATCGTTCAATACCAGGGCGTGATGGCCGGATGCCGATTTTCGGGCGGAGTGGGGCGGGCGGGCGGTGATCAATACCAGATGATCGTGTTGCCCAGGTTGGTAGTCCGCAGGCTGCACGCTGAGCTCACCGGTCATCCCGAGGTGAATGCCGAGCCAGACGTCCGCCTGCCCCGAGGCGCGTCGGAAGCGAAAGAGCATCTGTTTGGCGCGGGCTTCGGACCCCACGAAGGTCGCGCCGCTGAGGGCGCGCTGGAGCGCCGGCACGTCGACACCGCGCAGGAGCTTCTTGCCCTCGTGCAGGCGAATCTTGACCACGTGGTCGCCGCGCGCGGCGAGATCCCAGCGCTTGCGATAGAATTCAACCTCGGCGAGTTCGGGCATCTCGGTGGCCGCGGGCTAGGAGGCCGCGAGCGATCGGGCAAACTCTACGAGCGTCGGGAAGACGTGCAGGTTCGGAATGCCCCGCGCGGCCCACTGGTCGGCGGTGAGCTTGCCGGTGCAGACGACCGCGAGGTTGATCCCGGCATTCTGGCCTGCCTGCACGTCGGCGAGATTGTCGCCGACCATCCAGCAGCGGTCGGGATCGAGTCCGTGCCGCGCGATGCTCTCGAGGATGAACCGCGGCGACGGCTTGCGGTACTGCTGCGGCTGGTCGGGCGCCTCCGGAGCGATGCAGACGTCGGTGAACAACGGGGCGGGCAGGCCAATCAGCTCCTCCATGCGCGCGTTGCAGCGCAGGGTGTCGTCGAGCGTGTACATGCCGCGGCCGATGCCGGACTGGTTCGTGAAGAGGAAAAGATCGTAGCCCTGCGCCTTGGCGCATTGCAGCGCGGCGGGCACACCGGGAATCAATTCCACCCCGGCCGGGTCGGCCAGGTAGTGCTTGTCGAGGATCAGCGTGCCGTCGCGATCGAGGAACAGCGCGGCGCGGCCGGGTGAGGCGGAGGACGGGTGCAAGCGGAGGAAAGGCAGCGCGGGTCAGCGCCGGTTGACGTATGCGATCAGCTCCGCGGGCGTGACGGTGGCCGTGCCGAGCTTTCCGACCACGACGCCGGCGGCGGCGTTGGCAAAATGAGCGGCGGTCTCGAGCTTCGCACCGGCGGCGAGCGCGAGGACGAGGCCGGCGAGCGCGGTGTCGCCGGCGCCGGAGACATCGAACACCTCGCGCGCGGCGGTCGGGATGGTCTGCACGATGCGCCCTTCCGAGCTGAGCAGCATGCCGTCCTCGCCGAGCGTGATGACGAGATGCCGTGTGCCGTAGAGTTCGTGCAGCCGGGCGCAGACTTCGGCGGCGGGGAAGGGGACGTGCGGGGATGGCTCAATGCCGGCGAGCTGCAGCGACTCGCGTTTGTTTGGCGTGATGAGATCGAGCCCGTGGAACGCAAGGCGCCGCTTGGGCTTCGGATCCAGGGCGACGATCTTCCCCTTGGCCCGCGCCAGCTTGGTCACGCGCGCCACGAGCTCGTCCGTGAGTATGCCTTTTGCGTAATCGGAGAGGATGACGGCGTCGCACGCGGCGATGGCCGGCTTGAGCAGCTTTTCGGCGGCGTCCGCGCCCAGTTGATACGCAGTCGGCGCGGCCTCGCGATCGAGGCGGCAGAGCTGCTGGTGCTGCACGAGTACGCGCGTCTTGACGATGGTTGCCGCTGTGCCCGGCGTCGGGAGGGTGGTGATGGCGCGCTCGTGCAGGATCGCGGTGAGCTTGGCGCCTGCTTCGTCGTTGCCGAAGAAGCCGGCCACGGTGCAGGTCGCGCCCAGCGAGGCGATGTTCAGTGCCACGTTGGCCGCGCCGCCGGCGGTCCAGCTGTCCCGTGCGATGTCCACCACCGGGACCGGAGCCTCGGGCGAGATGCGGGTGGCGTCGCCCCAGACGTAGTGATCGAGCATGACATCGCCGACGACGAGGATGCGCAGGCCGGTGATCTTCTTGAGCAAGGAGGGCAGCGCTTTCATCGGATCTCCCAATCGTAGGGGTGGCTCGAGAGCAGGCGCGGCGCGCGGTCGGTAACCTGGACGACATCCTCGATCCGGCATCCGCCGAGGCCGGGGTAATAGAGCCCGGGTTCGACGGTCACGACCGCGCCGCGAAGGAGCGGCGAGTCGACCACGCTGCTCAGGCGCGGGGGTTCGTGGACGGCGAGACCGAGCCCATGGCCGGTCCCGTGGAAGAAGCCGATGGAGCGCTGCGGCGTGCGGCGGGTTTCATAGCCGCGGGCGGCAAAGAGCTCGACGACCTTGGCGTGGACGCTGCGGCCATTGACGCCGGTCTTGATCAGGCCAAGCGCGGCCAGTTGGGCGTCGCGCACCGCGGCGACGAGCGCGCGCTGCGCGTCGCTGGCGCGGCCCTTCAGGTAGGTGCGGGTCATGTCGCCGTGGTATCCGGTGGCCACGAGGCGGGGAAAGATGTCGACGATCACCAGCTCGTGCGGGCGGATGGGGCCGGAACCGGTTTCGTGCGGGTCGCAGGCCTGATCGCCGCCGGCGACGATGGTGCCGGTGGAAATGGCGCCGGCCTCGAGGCAGGCGGCTTCCACCGCGAACTTGAGGCTTTCGCTGGTGACCGGCCGGCCGCGATAAACGAGCTGGCGACCCTTGATACGGCTGCCGCGGAGAATGCGCTCCACGGCCGCGAAGCCGAGGGCGCTGCAGCGGTTGCCTTCGCGGATCTGCGCCGCCTCGGCGGCCGACTTGATTTCGCGCTCGGGGAAGAGCATGCCCCGGGCGAAGGTGAGCTTGAGGCCCAGCGCGGTCAGCCGGGCGTAGAGCGCGGCCGGAAAATCCTCGGCGATGGTGAAGCTCGTTTGCTTCAGCTTGCGGGCGGTCACGGCGATCACCTCGGCGGGGCCGACTGCGCGTTGCGGCCACTTTTCGCGCGCGGACTGCATGCCTTCCTCGAGCGGAAGGACGACGTCGAAAGCGGAGGTTCGCTTCACCCGCCCGAATTCCAGCGCGCTGACCACGGCGTATTTCCGACCGCGGCAGCCAAAGGCGATGAATGCATCCGGCACCTTGATCCGGCCAAAGTAGAGCGCGTCCGCATTATGTTCCGAGTCGGCGTACAGCAGCGGAGGAGGGAGAGGGCGGGCCATGGGTGCAGAGGAGTTGAAAGGCCGAAGCTGAGTCGCGGCCGGCTGGCTGACAAACGCAAATCTGGCCGCGGCCGGTGCCGCGCGGCGGCGGCGTCCACAGTGCCTCGGGTGGCGTCTTGCCACCGTCAGGCGTGAGGCGTATGAGCGCGTTCATGCATCCCTGGCTCCGGGTCGTTCTCGCGCTGTCTGCAGTGGTCGTCGCGGCGGGCCTGCCCGCCTGTGCCCAGAAGAAGTCCGGCGTCGAGAGCCGCAAGACGGTGGCCGACTTCTTCTCGATCAAGGTGGGGGAAAAGGTGGTGCGGCTGCAGCTGGCGGTGCTCGATGTCGAGCAGGAGCGGGGGCTGATGTTCCGACGCGATCTCGGACCAGACGATGGCATGCTCTTCGTGTACCCCCGCACCCAACGGATGAGCTTCTGGATGCGGAACACGCCGACGCCGCTCGACATTGGGTACTTCGATGCGCAGGGCGTGTTGCGGGAAATCTACCCACTCCAGCCTTTCGACGAGGCGGCGGTGGCCTCGCGCAGCACGGAGATCAAGTTTCCGCTCGAGATGCCTCAGGGCTGGTTTGCCGCGAAAGGCGTGCGACCGGGGGCCCAGCTGGATCTGAAGGCGGTGGCGGCCGCACTGAAGGAGCGCGGTTTCGAGCCGCGGCAGTTCGGGCTGGGCGAGTTTCTCTGAGGACCGCATCGGTCCTCGGGCCGCCGGGGCGCGCACGATCCCCCGATGGCGAGCGCACGGGGCCGAATGGTACCGGCAACGCGCTGACGATGCACCGGCGGCAGAGGTCCGACCAGGCTGACGGCGCTATGCCTGCCGGGCATAGCGGCTAGGGAGAGGAGGCATTTCCAGGCATGACGGGCGATCCCTATACTCGCCGGCCATGCCAACCCGATCAGTCCAGCCGATTGCGAAGGAGGAGATCCGCCATGATGCGTGACACGCTCGCGTTCCGTACGCTCCTCGCCATTGCGCACCAGCGCCACGGGCTCGATGAGCGCCGTTGCCGCAGTGTGCTTGAGTTCCTGAGCACGGCCGCCGCCGTGCGCGCGGCGCTGCGGCGGGAGTTGGCTGATTTTGAACTGACCGACCTGAGCATGGCCGTGCTCGTGGTCCTGTTTGCCCTTGATCCTGATCCGTCCACCCCGGCCGACCTTGCCGAACACACCGGCGCGACGCGTTCCGCGATGACCGAGGTGATCGATCGGCTGGAGACCCGGACGCTGGTGCTGCGGCAGCGCGACACGCGCGACCGCCGCATGATCTACATTCATTTGACCGAGACCGGCCGCACCCTCGCGGACAAGGCACTAGTCCGGTTCCTCGAGGCGAGCGCCCGCGTGGCCCAGCACCTCGAGGCGAGCGCCGGCGACGCGTTGCTCGGCGCCTGCGACCGGCTGAACCGGGGTCTCGCCTGACCTGCTTCCTCAACCTCCCGCCATTCTTCCCATGAAAACTCGTTACGTCATCTGGATCGTTGCCGCCCTGGCAGTCTTTGCCGCCATCTTCGCGGTTCGGTTCGCGAAAGATCGCCGTGCACTCGCGGCGCGCGCCGGAATGGTCCAGCCGCCCACCACTGTCAGCACGGCCCTCGTGCAGCAGGTCACCTGGCCGAACACCGCCCGCGCCGTTGGCACGATCACGAGCCACCGGGGCATCACGGTGCAGAACGAACTCGAGGGGGTGGTGCAGCGCATCGCCTTCAAGTCGGGCATGACCGTCCCTGCCGGGGCGCTCCTGGTGGAACTCGATACCTCCGTGGAGACGGCCACTCTCGGTGGTCTCGAGGCCCAGGCAAAACTGGCCGAGATCAACGTGACCCGCGCCCGCGATCTGCGGACCAGCAACACCAACACCCAGTCCGAGCTCGATTCGGCGGAGGCGGTGTTGGCCCAGACCCGGGCGGCCGTCGACCAACTGCGGGCGACCATCGCCAAGAAGCGGATCGTGGCGCCGTTTGCCGGCCGGCTCGGCATCAGCCGGATTTACCCCGGCCAGCTGCTGGCCAAGTCCGAGGCCATCGTGGAACTCGAGTCGCTGGAGTCCGTGTACGTGGACTTCAGCCTGCCCCAGCAGGAGTACGGCCGCGTGGCCGCCGGCGGGGTGGTGCACCTCCGGGTGGATGCGCATGCCGGCCGGATCTTCCAAGGGGTGATCGAGGCGGTCGCGCCGCGCGTGAACAGCGCGACCCGCACGCTGAATGCCCGCGCGCTGGTGCCGAACCCGGATGAGGCCCTGGCGCCCGGCATGTTTGGCAACGTCGAGGTCGTTCTCCCTGGAACCGAGAACGTGACGGTGCTGCCGACGGCTGCGATCGTGTACAACCCGTATGGCAATTTCGTGTACGTCGTGGAGCAGGGCGCTGCGGTGCAGCGGTTCGTCCAGACTGGCGCGCAGCGCGGCAATCTCATTGCGGTCACGTCCGGCGTGAAGACCGGTGAGCAGGTTGTCACCACCGGCCAGATCAAGCTGCGCAACGGCGCGCCGGTCCGGGTCGACAACTCGGTCGTGCCGTCGGCCAATCCGACGCCGGCCCCGAAGGAAGGCTGATCAACCGGATTCCGCTCCCATGAGATTCACCGATCTGTTCATCAAGCGACCGGTCCTGGCGACCGTCGTTAACCTCTTCCTCCTGCTCGCAGGCTGGCTCGCGCTTAAGGAGATGACCGTGCGCCAGTATCCCGAGACCAAGAACTCGATCATCACGGTCCAGACGGCCTATCCCGGCGCGAGCGCCGACCTGGTGCGCGGCTTCATCACCACACCGCTCGAACGCGAGATCGCCTCGGCCGACGGCATCGACTACGTCGAGTCGGTCAGCGCGCCCAACGTCTCCGTCGTGCGGGCCCAGCTCCGGCTCAACTACGATCCCAATGATGCGCTGACGCAGATCACCTCGAAGGTGAACCGGGTGCGCAGCGAATTGCCGGAAGCCGCCGAAGACCCGGTGTTCGAAATCCAGGTCGGCGAGACGACCGCGTCGATGTACCTGAGCTTCGCGAGCAGCTCGCTGAACGCGAACCAGATCACCGACTACCTCGTCCGCGTGGTCCAGCCGAAGCTCTCGACGATCGAGGGCGTGCAGAAGGCCGAGATCATGGGCGCCCGGACCTTCGCGATGCGCGTATGGCTCAAGCCGGATCGCATGGCCGCGTTTGGCCTGAGCTCCGCCGAGGTTTGGAACGCGCTCAAGGCCCAGAACTACCTCTCCGCCGTCGGCAAGACGAAGGGCGAGATGACGATCGTGAACCTGAACGCCAAGACCGACGTGCACAACGCCGAGCAGTTCAGCCAGCTCGTCCTCCGGGAACAGCAGGGGGCGGTCGTGCGCGTCGCCGATATCGCGGACGTCGATCTCGGCGCCGACGACTACGAGACCAAGGCCCTCCTGAAGGGCAAGGACGTGACCATGATCTCGATCTCCGTGCTGCCCACGGCCAATTCGATCGACGTGATCAAGCGGGTGCGCTCGGCGTGGCCGCTGATCGCGAGCCAGCTGCCCCCGGGCATCGAGGGCGGCATCGCGTACGACGCCACCGAGTTCATCAACGAGTCCATCACCGAGGTCCTGAAGACGATCGTCGAGGCCATGGCCATCGTCATCCTGGTGATCTACCTCTTCCTGGGCTCGTTCCGTTCGGTCATTATCCCGATCGTCGCCATCCCGCTGTCGCTGGTGGGCTGCGCGGTCCTGATGCTGGCGATGGGCTTCTCCATCAACCTGCTGACGCTCCTGGCGATGGTGCTCGCGATCGGCCTGGTGGTCGACGACGCGATCGTGGTGGTGGAGAACATCCACCGCCACATCGAGGAGGGACTCACGCCGTTTGACGCGGCCATCAAGGGCGCGCACGAACTGGTGGGGCCGGTGATCGCGATGACCATCACGCTGGCCGCCGTGTATGCCCCGCTCGGTCTCCAGCAGGGCGTGACCGGCGCGCTGTTCCGCGAGTTTGCGTTCACGCTCGCGGGGTCGGTTGTCGTGTCGGGCTTCGTGGCGCTCACGTTGTCGCCGATGCTCTCCTCGCGCCTGCTGCGGCATAATCCGAACCCGCGGGGCATCGAACACTTCCTCGACGTGGCGTTCGAGAAGCTGCGCGGCGCCTATGAACGGCTGCTCGACCGCGTGCTCGAAACCCGGCCGGCGGTGTATGCGATCGCCCTGTTGCTGGTGCTTTCACTCGTGCCGTTCTTCCTCATGACGAAGAAGGAGCTGGCGCCGGCGGAGGACCGCGGGTTCGTCGTGGCGATGACCAAGGGAGCGCCGAATGCCTCGCTCGAGCAGGCGATGCAGTCGCTCAACCAACTCAGCACGGTGGTGACCGCGTTCCCCGAGACCAACACGTTCTTCACCGTGGCCGGCGTGGACATGGGCTCGCATCTGCCGGCGCCCAGCTCGGGCCTGATCGGCCTGCAGCTGAAGCCCTGGAGCGAGCGCCAGCGGGGTTCGGGCGAAGTGAGCCAGCTCCTGACCTACCAGGCGTCGGGGATCGCCGGTCTTTCGACCGCGGCCTTCCTGCCGCCGGCATTGCCCGGCTCGGGCATGGGCATGCCGGTGCAGTTCGTGGTCTGCTCAACCGACGATCACGAACGCGTGGTCAATGTGGCCAACGAACTGCTCAAGCGCGCTCTGGCCAGCGGCAAGTTCATCTACGGCGACAACGACCTCAAATTCGACATGCCGCAGGTCGACCTCGAGGTCGACCGCGACAAGGCCGCGACCCTCGGGCTGAGCATGCAGCAACTCGGGGCGGACATCGGCACCATGCTGGGCGGCGGCTATGTGAACCGCTTCTCGATCCAGGGGCGGGCCTACAAGGTCATTCCCCAGGTTGAACGCAGCTTCCGCCTCACGCCGGACCAACTGGGCGACTATTACGTGTCGTCCACGAAAGGCGGCCTCGTGCCGCTGTCGTCCGTCGCGACCCTCGTCTCGTCGGTGCAACCGCGCGACCTGCGCCGCATGCAGCAGCTTAATGCGGCGACGCTGTCCCTGCTCCCCGCGCCGGGAGTGTCGATGGGCGATGCCTTTGACTGGCTCACGGCCGAGTCGAAGCAGGTGTTTCCCGCGGGCTACAGCGTCGAATACAAGGGTGAACTGCGGCAGTACGTGCAGGAGGGCAGCTCGCTGCTCGTCACGTTCGCGCTCGCCGTGGTGGTGATCTTCCTCGTGCTGGCGGCGCAGTATGAAAGCTGGCGCGACCCGTTCATCATCATGATGGCGGTGCCGCTCTCGCTGGCAGGTGCGATGGTGTTTCTCTTCTTTGGGGCCGCGACGCTGAACATCTACACCCAGGTCGGTCTGATCACCCTCGTCGGGCTGATCACGAAACACGGCATCCTGATGGTCGACTTTGCGAATCGGCTGCAGGAGGAGGGCCACGATGTGCGGAAGGCGATCGAGCACGCTGCGGGCATCCGCCTGCGCCCGATCCTCATGACCACCGCCGCCATGGTGTTCGGCGTCCTGCCACTGGTTTTCGCCTCCGGCGCGGGCGCCGAGGCGCGGTTCAGCATGGGCCTCGTCATCGCGACCGGCATGTCGATCGGCACCTGTTTCACGCTGTTCGTCGTGCCGGCGTTCTATATCCTGATCGCTCACCGTCGCACCGGCACCGTCGCGGCGGCACCGCTTCCAGCCTCGCATTGAGGTGCAATGTCCCGCGCCGGGTCAGTGCCTTTTGGCCCGGCGTTGGGGCGCAACTTCTGTTTCAATCCGCTCTTCATGTCTCCGTATCGCTCTCTTTTCCGTCGCGCGCTTGGCGTGACCGTAACCATTGGCTGCAGTGTGGCCTTCGCGGCTTCCCCCGACCTGCCGGCGACACTGCCACGCCCGCTTACCCTCGAGTCCGCGCTCACGTTCGCTGCCGCCCGCAATCCGGCGCTGCTGCGCGTCAGCGAGCAGATTCGCGAACAGGAAGGCGTCGTGGTCACGGCCACGGCGAACCGGCTGCCGACGCTCGGCACGTCGGCCCAATACACGCGGCAGGAGGACTCCCTGCTCACTTCGCCGCTGTATGAGGACAACAACTGGACCGTGGCCGTGACGGCGCGCCAGGTGATTTACGCCGGCGGCGGCGTGCGCGCCCAGGTGCGGGCGCAGCGCGAACAGCTCGAAGCAGCGCGGCTGGCTTTCACCGCCGCGGTGAACGACACGCTGCTTGCCGTGCGCCGCCAGTTCTACGACGTGCTGCTCGCCCGCGAACTGATCGGCGTGCAGGAGGAGGCGTTGCGCGTGCTCGAGAACGAGCTCGCCAATGCGAAGCACCGCCGGACCGCGGGCACCGGTTCCGATTTCGACGTGTTGCGTGCAGAGGTCGCGGTCGCGAACGCGCGGCCGGCGCTGATCCGCGCCCGCAATACCTATCGGACGGCGCAGGATCAGTTGCGCGCGACGCTCGGGGCGTCCGGCGCGGACGGCGAGGCGACGGATTTGGGCGTCGAGGGCACGCTGGTGGTGCCGGCTCGCTCGGTCGCGCTGGCGGACGCCTTGGCCGCCGCGCGCGCGCAGCGGCCCGAGCTGTTGCGCCAGGAGCGCGTGGTGAAGGCGGCGGAGCAGGGGATCACCGCCGCCCGCAGCGGCTACCTGCCCACCGTGTCGGCCTCGGCCGGCTATCAGTGGACGAAGTCGCCGCTGATCACCGCGACCGAGAGCCATCTCGAGGGCTGGCAGGGCGGGCTGCAGGCGACGTGGTCAATCTTTGACGGTCGGGCCACGGCCGGCCGGGTCACTCAGGCGCGTTCCCGCGTGAACCAGGCGCGGATCGGCGTCGAGGAGCTGCAGCTTTCGGTCGACGTTGAGGTCCGCCGAGCCCATTCCGCGCTGGAGGAGGCGAGTGAGCTGCTTCGGTCATCCGAGAAAGTCGTGGAGCAGGCCCGTGAAAGCCTGCGCCTTTCCCAGGCGCGTTTCCAGGCTGGCACTGCCACGCAGCTGGATGTCCTGACCGCGCAGTCGCAACTGACCCAGGCGCGTTCGAACCTGGCCGGGGCGCAGCACGACTACGCCGTGGCGTTGGCCACCCTGAGTCGCGCCATGGGCGCCACGGCGGCCGCGTCGGGCGCTTGAGCGTTCGTCAATTGCGGTAAGTATCGCTGCCGTCCGGGCGCCGCTCCATCGCCCGGACAAAACGCCGATGGAGGAACCCAGCATGCATCGTTTCCTGCTCCGCTTCCTGCCCCTGCTTCTGCTCATCGCCGCGATGGTGCGGGCGGGTGAGGTGCGATTGACCTACAGCGTCGTGCCACCTGCCACGGCGGTTGGCCCTGGAGGTGTGCTCCAGGTGCAGGTTGCCGCCCTGAATGGCACCACGGAGGAGGCGCTGCCCGCGTGGCCGGGAGCGGTGGCAGGTGCGCTCATCATCGACGGACGACGTGAGCCGGTGGTGGTGCGCTGGGGCGCCGGGCCGACGCCGGTGGCCGTGCTCGCGGGAGGTTTTCAACTACGCACCCTGGAGGTTGCGCTCCCGCCGCGGTGGTCCGGATCGGCCATCCTGGAAATTGAGGCCGGAGCGGCGGGAATCCTCCGTGCCGGCATCGTCGTCACCGCGCCGTCGTCGCCCGCTTCATCTCCCGCCGAGGTGTCCCAGCGCCCGACCACGAGCCTCGTCCGGGTCAAGCCCGCCGCCGCGCGATTGCGGCGGGTGTTCGCCGACCGGCTCGCGCCCCACGAACCGATCTACTTCATCTACGGGCCGGACGACCCGACCGCGAAGTTCCAGTTCAGCTTCAAGTACAAGCTGCTCGATTTCCGCGACGTCGGGGAGCAGCGGATGGCGCGGACCCTGCATTTTGGTTTCACGCAGCGTTCGCTGTGGGACATCGCCGGCGTCTCGAGTCCCTTCTACGACACGAGCTACATGCCGGAACTCATCTACGAGTCGCTCGCGCCCGCGCCGGAGCAGAGGGATACCTGGGTGACCTGGCTGGGATTCCAGGTGGCGCTGAAACACGAGTCGAACGGCCGGGATGGCCCGATGTCGCGGAGCTTGAACACGGTCTATGGACGTTCGGCCGTGGCCTTTGGCGACCTCGATTCGTGGCACCTGCTCGTGGCTCCGGAGGTGTTCGCGTATGTCTCCTCGCTCGAGGACAACCCAGACCTGAAGGATTACCGCGGGTATGGTCGGCTGACGCTCTTGCTGGGGAAGAACGACGGACCCTCGGTCTCGGTCACGACGTGGGCCGGCAAGAAGCTCAACCACGGCAGCGTACAGGTCGACCTGACCCTGCCGATTCGGACGCAGCTCCTGAATTTCGAGACGTATTTTCTGATCCAGTACTTCAACGGCTACGGGGAGAGCCTGCGTTCCTATCGGGAACATTCGGAGACCGTGCGGGCCGGCTTCTCGCTCGTGCGGTGAGGACGGCGACGGGGTGGTGACCGGACGGAACGTTCGGATCGCGGGACGAAGCCGCCGGGGGGCGGGACGGGCTTCCTCAGGTCGTCAGGACCGGCGTCGATCATCTAGACGCGCCCCCGGCTTCGGCTGGTGGCGCTGCAGTCGGCAACACAAACGATGAAATGATCACGTCAGTCAGTAGTTCGTCCACCACCGCGCTCACGAGCGACGACCGCTCCGCCATGCTCCAGAAGCTCTTCGCCCGCATCGACCAGGATGGCGATGGGGCCATCACGGCGGAGGAGTTTACGGCGGCCATGGAAAAACGGCGCGGGCCGGAGGCTGAAAAGACGGCCGAAACCACCAGCGATGCCGCGTCCGCGTTTTCCGCCGCGGATGAAGACGGCGACGGGCTGGTCAGTGAGAGCGAGTTTCGCACGGCCATGGAAGCCATGCGGGGCCAGGGCAATCCTCCGCCGCCCCCGCCGCCCGCCGAGGAAGAGGGGAAGGGATTCGTGAACGACCTGTTTGCCGAACTCGACTCGGATGGCGACGGCGCCGTGAGCCTGGAATCGATCGTTGCCGCGCTGAGCGGCGGAGACGAAACGGCGACTGCAGCGGTATCCGGCAGCGAAGAAGCGACGGCCACGACGAGTGGGGCCGCAACGGAAACGGACACCGCGTTGCAGACCGCCCTGGCCACATTCGACACCGACGGCGATGGCAAGCTGTCCGCGCAGGAGTTTGGGCTGCTGATGCAGCGCCTGCTGTCGGCGCGAGAGTCGGAATCGACCGCATCCGCCTATACTGCCATGGGCGCTTCAACCGCCACCGGCGGCGTGGCGGGGGTGGCGCTGGATACGGAAGCCTGACGGCGTCCGACGACCCTCATCCGCGCTCCAAGAGCGCCTGCAGTTCGCGGGTGCCGCGGGTGAGGGGCAACTGGGTGCCATCGCGCAGCACCACGGACACGGCGCCGGAAGCCGGCGTCGTGACCGAGCGTATCCGGTCGATGTTGACGACGGTGGAACGGCTGATGCGGACAAACTGCGCGGCATCGAGCCGCGCCTCGACCGCGCAGAGGGACTCCCGGAGCACATGAGTGTCGTGGCCGGCGTGGAGGACGACGTAGTTGCCGGCGGCCCCGAGCCAGTCGACGTGCGCGGCGGGGACAATGTCGAGTTGCTGTTCGTTGCGGACGACGAAGCGGTGCAGGGGCGCGGCGCGGGGCGCGGTGGCGGCAGGCACTGCGCGGCAAGCCAGATGCCGGCGGACGCGGGCGAGCATCTGGCGCAGGCGTTCAGGACGGCACGGCTTCAGCAGGAAGCCGGCGACGTCGTGCTCAAACGCCCGCGCGGCAAGTTCGGCGTGAGGTGAGACCACCACGATCGCGGGCGCGGGGGTGAGACCGTCAAACGGGGAAAGGGAGAAGTCGCCGGTGGGACTCCGGCGGGGGCCGAGGAATACGAGTTGCGGACTCAGTTCGGCCAGCAAGGAACCCGGGGCGAAGGACGCATCGGTTTCCGCGACCACGTCGACTCCGGGATCGTCGGAGAGGAGCGTGCGTAAGTGGGTGCGGGCGGCCGCGTCGTCGTCGATGATCAGAGCGCGGAGATTCACAGCACGTAGACGAAGGTGGATCGCATGCGACCCTGAGGAAGAACGCGGGTGGTGACGAAAGCGGAGGAGGCAGGCGGCATCGCAGTCGATTGCCTAGCGCGCGGGCGGTGGCCTGGCAGCGCGTTTGCTGTGACGGCGGCGTGGGACGGGGTGAACGACGGGTGGGGTGAGATGAAGGCATGTCGGCCCGGGGTGGGGCGTGGCGGACGGCTGCGTCCGGGCGCAAAAAAGCCCCGCGCCGGGAGGCGCGGGGCGGGGAGAAATGACCGGATTACTTCTTGGCGGCCTGGGCCTCGACGATCGCGGCCTGGGCGGCGGAGAGCCGCGCGACCGGGACGCGGAACGGCGAGCAGGAGACGTAGGTGAGCCCCACCTTGTGGCAGAACTTCACCGACTCCGGATCACCACCGTGCTCACCGCAGATGCCGAGCTTGATCTCGGGCCGGGTCTGGCGGCCCTTGGCGGCGGCGATCTGGATCAGCTGGCCAACCCCGGACTGGTCGATCGTGGCGAAGGGGTTCTTCTTCACGATTTCGGCCTCCTGGTAGCGCGGCAGGAAGGAGCCCGAGTCGTCGCGGCTCATGCCGAGCGTCGTCTGGGTCAGGTCGTTCGTGCCGAAGCTGAAGAACTGCGCGGTCTGCGCAATCTCGTCAGCGGTGAGGGCGCCACGCGGGACCTCGATCATGGTGCCGACAAGATAGGTGAGTTTCACCTTCTTCTCGGTCTGGACCTCCTGGGCCACGCGGTTGACGAGATCAATCTGGAGGTCGAGCTCCTTCTTGAACCCGACGAGCGGGATCATGATCTCGGGCTTCACCTTGATGCCCTCCTTCTGCACGAGCGCGGCCGCCTCGAAGACGGCGCGGGCCTGCATCTCGGAGATCTCGGGATAGCCGATGCCGAGGCGGCAGCCGCGGAAGCCGAGCATCGGGTTGAACTCGTGGAGCTGATGGACGCGCGCCGCGATCTTCTCGGCGGGGATGCCCATCTTCTTGGCGAGGTCAGCCTGCTGGTCCGCGGTGTGCGGCAGGAACTCGTGCAGCGGCGGATCGAGGAAGCGGATGGTGGCGGGGAGCCCCTTGAGCTCGCGGAAGATGCCCGCGAAGTCATCGCGCTGGTAGGGGAGGAGCTTGGCGAGGGCCGCTTTGCGGTCGGCCAGGGTCTCCGCGAGGATCATCTCGCGCATGGCGTCGATGCGATCGCCCTCGAAGAACATGTGCTCGGTGCGGCAGAGGCCGATGCCGGTGGCGCCGAAGGCGACGGCATTGCGGGCCTGCGCCGGGGAGTCGGCATTGGTGCGGACCTGGAGGCGGGTGGCCTTGGCGCACCAGTTCATGAGGAGCTGGAAGCTCTTGAACTTCTCGGTCTCGCGCGCGGCGGGATCGTTGTCGATGAGGCCGCCGATGATTTCGGACGGAGCGGCCTTGAGCTGGCCGGCGTAGACCTTGCCGGCGGTGCCGTCGATCGACAGCCAATCACCTTCCTTGAAGGTCTGGCCGGCGACACGCACGATCCGGGCGGTGTAGTCCACTTCGATGGCGGCGGCGCCGCAGACGCAGACCTTGCCCATCTGGCGGGCGACGAGGGCGGCGTGCGAGGAGACGCCACCACGGGCGGTGAGGATGCCCTCGGCGGCGATCATGCCGCGGAGATCCTCAGGAGAAGTCTCGAGGCGGACCAGGAGGACCTTCTCGCCCTTGTCGGCGGCCTCGACGGCGCGCTCGGCATTCAGGTAGATCTTGCCGGACGCAGCGCCCGGGCCGGCGGGAAGACCGGTTGCGATGACGGCGGCCTTCTTGACCTCGCCCGCGTCGAACACCGGAGCGAGCAGCTGGTCAAGCTGGTCGGCGGGGTTGCGCAGCACGGCGGTCTGCCAGTCGATGAGCTTCTCCTTTACCATATCGACGGAGAACTTCAGCGCGGCCATGGCGGTGCGCTTACCGTTACGCGTCTGGAGCATGTAGACCTTGTTCTCCTGGATGGTGAACTCGAAGTCCTGCACGTCCTTGAAGTGCTTCTCGAGGGTACCGCGGATGCGCTCGAGCTCGCGATAGGCGTCGGGCAGATGGTTCTGCAGCTGTGCGACGGGCTCGGGCGTGCGGACGCCAGCGACGACGTCCTCACCCTGGGCATTGATGAGAAATTCACCGTAGAATTCCTTCACGCCGTTGGCCGGGTTGCGGGTGAAGGCGACACCGGAACCGGAGTTTTCGCCGGTGTTGCCGTATACCATGGCCTGAACGTTCACGGCGGTGCCCCATTCGGTCGGGATGCCGTACTTGCGGCGATAGACGATCGCGCGGTCGTTCATCCACGAGCCGAAGACCGCACCGGCGGCGCCTTCCAGCTGGTCCCACGGGGAGGCGGGGAAGTCCTTGCCGGCGCGCTCGAGCACCAGCTTCTTGAAACGGACGACCAGTTCCTTGAGGTCGTCGACGGTAAGCTTGGTGTCCTCGATCTCGTGGTTGCCGTAGCGCTCGTCCTTGAGTTCGCCGATCACGGTCTCGAACGGCTCATGGTCCTCGCCGGCGCGCTTCTGCACGCCGAGCACCACGTCGCCGTACATCTGGACGAAGCGGCGGTAGCAGTCCCACGCGAAACGCGGGTTATTGGTCTTCTTGCCGAGCGCCTCGACGGTCTGGTCGTTCAGGCCGAGATTGAGGATGGTGTCCATCATGCCCGGCATCGAGTCGCGGGCGCCGGAGCGGACGGACACAAGCAGCGGATTCTCGAGATCGCCGAACTTCATCCCGGTCTGCTTCTCGATCGAGGCGATACCCGCCTCCATCTGGCCGCGGAGCGCCTGCGGATAAGTGCGCTTGTTGGCGTAGTAGTAGGTGCAGACCTCGGTGGTGATGGTGAAGCCGGGGGGCACCGGGAGACCGATGCGGCACATCTCGGCGAGGTTCGCGCCCTTGCCGCCGAGCAGCGGCTTCATCGAGCCATTGCCATCTGTCTTCTTGCCGAAGAGGTAGACGTATTTCTGCGCCTTGCTGGCGGTGGACTTGACGGTCTTCTTGCCGGACGAAGCAGCGGGCTTCGCCTTGGCGGCAGGTTTGACCGTGCGGATCGATTTCTTCGCTTTGGATTTAGCGGCCATGTTGGGAGGTAGAGATATTACGGGAGTGAGATAAACGCGTTACGGGGCTCAACGCCAAAGGATGGAGGGCATACCGCGAGCCTTTCGCTGTCAACGGAACACCCCTGCGTGGTCAGCCGGCGCGCAGTAATTGCCAAAAAATGACACGGATTTGCGCTCGAAATCCGGCCTTGAGTGCGTTTGAGGCGCGCGCCCGTCCCGGCCGGACCGGCCCGCCGGCGACTCATTTTTCGCGGCTCGCGGCGCGCTGCTCGCGCTGGAAACGGAGCACCACGCGAAACATCTGCAGGGCCACCCAGAACAATGCCGCCATCAGCGCGGAGGTCAGGCCGCCCCAAAGCAGCACCATCGACGGGTTCGTCGAGGGCACATGCGAGGCGAGCACGGAGTACATGTAGAAGAAGAAGCCGATCACCAGCACGGCATCGACGACCCGGCTGGCGCGGTTGGTGGGTGTGGGGGTGGGCTGAGACATGGGAGGAAAAAGGAGAAGCACAAGGTACGGCTTGTCCACGGGAAACTCGATTTTTGGCGGGGCGCGGTTCCGCGGGGCGGGGGCGCTGACGCTATGCTTTGGCTCTAGTTGAGCGGGATTGTGCCGATGAAGGGCGGTAGTAATCCCATTCTTTTGCCGGCAGTTGGCACTCTGGTACCCCTGCCGTCTCCGCGATCCTTCCCTCGGCAAACCTGCGCAATGGCCAACATCCTCCTCCTCGATGATAGCGAAGTGGCGGGCCGAGCCATGCGTGGGATACTGGGCAAGGCGGGCCACCGATGCGCCGTTGCCACCAACCCCGATGATGCCTGGCGGATCCTGCGCGAGGGGGTTCTGGTCGACTTGGTATTCGTCGAGTTGCTGGTGGTGGGCAATCTCGGCATGGGCTTCATCCTGCGGCTCCGCGACGATCCTTATTTCAAGAACCTGCCCGTGGTCGTCTATACCGCGGAAACCGATACCAAGCAGGTGCGCAAAGCGTTGGACGCCAAGGTTCAAAACTACCTGATCAAGCCCTATCGCGAGCAGGTGATCTTTGCCGAAGTGGCCAAGGCGGCGGTCAATCCCTGGCGCAGCCTCCTTTTCGAGGAGCCGCGTTCGTTTTGCGCCCAACTCGGCTTTGGCCTGGATACGCTGACGAAGATGCGCCGGCAGGTCATGTTGGCGTACGACGAGGCGGTAAATATCTACCCGGGGTGGGCACGCTCCCGGGACAACGCGGAGGTGTATTCCCGCCTCGACACCTTGGCGAACGACGCCGAGTCGGCCGGCATTTGGGCCGGCGTCGACTACGTGCGCAGCCTGCGGGAACAGGCGGAACTCGGAAATTGGGACGCCTTCAAGGAATGCGCGCCCATGCTTGATTTCGCCAGCCGGCTTATCTTCTGCCAGATCAACCCCGATTATATTCCCGACGTGCTCAAGCCCGCCGAGGAGATCGAGGAAACACGCCAGGCGGCGGAACGGCCCAGATGGATGAACGTTGATGTCGACGTCAGCGGCCCCGTCCTTACCGCCGGCCTCATCGAGAAGGAAGTTGCCGGGCTGAATGGCTGTCCGGTGATCGATACCGCGGCGGCCACGTTCGCCATGGCCGCGGACGGTCGGGTGACGAGCATGACGCGGTGCATGGAGCTCGGGCACGACGATCCGGGAATCTGCGCCCAACTGTTGATTGCCGCCAACCGACTCGATCGTGACGACGGCGCGACGATCGACGACGCGAAGGCGGCGGTGACGCTGCTGGGCGAGATCCGGCTGAACGCGTTGGCGAAGTCCACGCTCATGATCAACGAGAAGTACCTCCGGGTTCCGCCGCTCAGCTGGCCGGATTACTGGATGTTCCTCGTCGGCGTCGCCCGGGTCTCGCAGTACATCTGTCAGTACCTGGAGTTTGATTACCTTCGCTCGGTCGCGTACACCGCGGGCCTGCTGCACGACATCGGCAAGCTGCTCCTGCTGCGGCTTCATCCCTGGGGGTTTGCGGCGACGGTCCGCTATGCGCAGCAGCGCAAGGTGCCCCTCCGGGATGCGGAGCGAAAGTACCTTGGCTGCACAACGCGCGACCTCGCCGTCCAGTTCGCGACGAACCAGAAGCTGCCGCCCACTCTCGTTGAGGTGATCCGTTCCGTGGAGACCCCGCTGGCCGCGACGCAGTACGCTGAACTCGTGGCGATCGTGGCCCTGGCGCGACATATCTGCCTGCACAACCGGATGGGGCACTGCGGCGACACGCCGGGCGACTCCTGTCCCCCAATCGTGTCTACGGAGGCCTGGCAGGTGCTGGAGCAGCGCCTTTTCCCGAGTTTCGACCTGCGAAAATTCGAAGCCCAAGCGCACGCGTGCTGTCGCGAGATGCGCATGGAACTGCTCGGGCAGCAGCAGCGGCATGGCGTCCGCCCGCGTCCCGAGGCGGCCGGCGAACTGGCGGGAGCATCGTAACCCGACCGGTCGGCGCGATTCTGCGTCATATTCCCGCGAGACTAAAATCGGCGCAGCACTTCGCAAAATGCGCGAAGACGTTGCGAAAAGGAGCCGGTTATCGTGCCCGCGCACATGACCCCCCCGGCTAATCCCCCCGGATTGTCTGCCCTTGGCGACGTCCCCTGCCTGTCCGGCACTGCGCTGCTGACGAATCCCCTGCTCAACAAAGGCACCGCCTTCACCGAGCGTGAACGGGACGCCCTCGGTCTCCGCGGCCTGCTGCCGCCGCGGGTGTTCACCCTCGAGGAACAGGTGGAACGCTCGCTCAACGCGGTCCGACGCAAACCCGACCCGCTCGAGAAGTACATTTACCTGGTCAATCTTCAGAACCGGAATGAGACGCTCTTCTACCGGCTGGTGATGGACCATATCGAGGAGTTCGTGCCCATCATCTATACGCCGACCGTGGGCCAGGCCTGCCTCGAGTACGGCGCGATCTTCCGGCGCCCGCGCGGCCTGTTCATCAGCCTGCGCGAACGCGGCCGCATTGCGGAGATCCTGCGCCATTGGTCGACGCCGAACGTGCGCCTGATCGTCGTGACCGACGGTGAGCGTATCCTCGGCCTCGGGGATCTTGGCGCCACCGGCATGGGCATCCCCGTCGGCAAGCTTTCCCTCTACACCGCCTGCGCCGGCGTGCATCCGGGCTATTGCCTGCCGGTCACGATCGACGTTGGCACCGACAACCCGGCGCTGCACACCGGCACGGCCTATATCGGCCTGCGGGAAAAGCGGCTGCGCGGTCCCGAGTACGACGCGTTCATCGAGGAGTTCATCGCCGCCGTGAAGACGGTGTTCCCGCGGGCGCTTCTCCAGTGGGAGGATTTTGGCAATACCAACGCGTTCCGGCTCCTCCGCCGGTACCAGAGCCAGCTGCCGAGCTTCAACGACGATATCCAAGGCACCGCCGCCACCGCGCTCGCCGGCTTGCTCGCAGCCCTGCGGCTCACCCGCGGCAAGCTCCAGGACCAGCGCGTGCTGTTCCTCGGCGCCGGCGAGGCCGGCACCGGCATCGCCGACCTGTTCGTCGCCGCCGCCCGCTCCGAAGGCTTGAGCGAGAGCGAGGCGCGTCGCCGCTGCTGGTTCGTCGATTCCAAGGGCCTCGTCATGAAGAACCGCGGCGACCGGCTCGCGGAGCACAAGGAACCGTATGCGCACGACCACCCGTTCATTCCGACGCTGACTGAGGCCGTGAAGGCGCTCAAACCGACGGCGCTGATCGGCGTGTCCGGCACGCCCGCAACCTTCACCCGCGAGGTGATCGAGATGATGGCCTCGTTCAACGAGCGGCCGGTCATCTTTGCGCTTTCGAATCCGACCTCCAAGGCCGAGTGCACTGCGGAGGCGGCCTACACGTGGTCCGAGGGCCGCGCGATTTTCGCGAGCGGTAGCCCGTTCCCTCCCGTCGAGTTCAAGGGCCGGCGTCATGTGCCGGGCCAGGGCAACAACATCTATATCTTCCCGGGCGTGGGCCTGGGGGCGCTCGCCTGCGAGGCGCGCGAGGTCACCGATGCCATGTTCCTGGCTGCGGCGCGCACGCTCGCGTCAATGGTGGAGGAACAGGATCTGGCGATCGGCCGCGTGTACCCGGCGCTCACCCGCATTCGCGACGTCTCCGCCCGAATTGCCGCAGCCGTGGCGCGCATGGCGCACGATGAGGGCCTCGCCACGTTGCCGCGTCCGGCGGACATCGAAGCTGATATCCGCAGCCGGATGTTCGATCCCGTGTACCGCGAGTACGTCTGATCCAGCGCTCCGCTGGATCCGGCAATGCTTGCGCCCGCGCCTTGACGGCGCGGGCGTTTTTCTTCCGGCCGAGCCGCCGACAATCAGTCCCGGTCCTTCTGCTTCGAGTCGTTCCGCTGCGGATCGGCGCGTGGCGGTTCGGTGCGATTCTGAACCGGCGCCGGCGGCGGCGTGTGATCCATCCGCGGGGCCGGGGCGGGCTCGGCGCGTTGGGGCGGCGGTGAAGACGGCGTCGGCTGCGGGCGATCCACGCGTGGCGCTGGCGCCGGGCGTTCATAACGCGGGCCGGGGTTGCCGTGATTCGTGGGCACCGCGTTGCGCATGGGGCGAGGCGGGGAGGTTGGCGCCGGTGCCGTCGTCTGCGGCGGAGGCGTGGTTGGACGGGGAGCCGGGTTCATTGCCGGATTGGGCTGGCGGTCGGGACGACGATTCTCGCGGGGAGACTGGCGGGAGACGTCAGGATTCCGGTTCGGCCCGGCGGCACCGGTGTTGACCGGAGGGGTGATGTGGGCCGGACCGGTGGTCGGCTCCGCCCGGGGGTGTGAGGGGGCGCGCCGATCGGGCTGGCTGCCGGGCCCGGGGCGGGGCGCGGGGCGATCGCGATCCGGGCGGTGCGGCGTCGGCCGGACCACGTCATGCGGACGACTGGGCGTGATCTGGGGTGGGCGGCGATCGGGCCGCGGGCGCCAGGGCTTGATGTCCGGGGGCGGCGGACCGTAGGGCGGCCTCACGTGGTGATTCCAGTCGCGATGATAGTCGCGCCAGTGCCGTTCGCGGTAGTCGTGGTGAACCGACCAGAGGCAGTGGTCCTGCCAGTCGAGTCCGTAGGAGAGCCACCAGCCGGCGGCGAAGCCCAGGCTGAATCCGTAGTAGGATTCAGAATACGAGCGGACGTACACCGCGTTCGGGTTGTAGTAGGGAATGTAGATGACCTCGGGCTCGACCGGCAGGATGAGGATCAGCGTCCCGCGATAGACCACCTGCTGCTGCGGGGTCGAGATGAGCGAGCCGGTCGCGATCGCGGTCCGCCGCAGGCGTTGCACGGCGTCCATCACGTCCCCGGGCTGGTTGGCGAACGCGTCGCCCAGTTGCTTCGTCCAGGCGAGATTGTCATCCATCCACCGCAGGACCTCCGGATAACGTGCGAGCGCCTGCACGCTGTCGTCCCACGGCTGCGCTTCCGCCTGGTTGGGATCGCCGCCGGCGGCCAGATAGCGCGCGGCGAGGACGACATCGGAGAGATTCGTGCTGGCGGGCAGGATGAGGGCGATGAGGGGATCCGGATAGAGGGCGATGGGGCCGAGCAGCACGTCGAGCTGTTCGGCGGTGAAGAGTGCGGCCGGGGCGACGGCCGACGTTGTGGTGGTGGCCACAACCGGGGTCGCGGAGGTGCGCGCGGGGGCGACGGCGCACCCCGGGAGCAAGGCAAGCAGGGCGAGGCAGGTAAGCGTTTTCATGAAAGCAGGACCCTGGGGTTGGGACTTCGAATGGGCGGCAGAGTGCCGACGATTTGACGCCACGCCCAGAGGAATTATTCGCCGCGGGCCGCGGCCAGCCCGCTTTTTCGCATCGCGCGCCACTGCGGCCGGGCTTTCACTCGGCGGCATTTCCGCCATATGCCGCCATCCATTGCATTCATCGGGACCGGAGTCATGGGGCGCAGCATGGCCGGGCACCTGCTCAAGGCCGGCCATACGCTGCACGTGTACAACCGCACCAAGGCCAAGGCGGAGTCGCTGCTGGCGGCCGGCGCCCACTGGCATGACTCCGCGGGGGACGCTGCGGCGCAGGCCGACGTGGTGATCACGATGGTCGGCTACCCGGCAGACGTGGAGCAGACCTACCTGGGCGCAGATGGCGTGATCGCCCGGGCCAGGGCCGGGGCGCTCCTGATCGACATGACCACATCGAGCCCGGTGCTCGCGCGACGGATCGCCGAGGCCGCGGCGCAGCGAGGCCTGGGGGCGCTCGATGCGCCGGTTTCCGGCGGGGATGTCGGCGCCAGGGAAGCCCGTCTCGTGATCATGGCGGGCGGGGCCGAGAGCGATTTCGCCCGGGCGCGGCCGATCTTTGAGCTGATGGGGAAGAGCATTGCGCGGCATGGCGGTCCCGGCGCGGGCCAACACTGCAAGATGGCGAACCAGATCGCCGTGGCCGTGGGCATGGTGGCGTGGTGCGAGGCGCTCGCGTATGCACGCCGGGCCGGACTCGATCCCGCCGGCGTGCAGGCGGCCATCGCGGGCGGCGCCGCCGGCAGCTGGGCCATGACGAACCTCGCCCCGCGGGCGTTGGCGGGGAATTTCGGCCCCGGCTTCTACGTGAAGCATATTCTCAAGGACCTGGGAATCGCCCTCGATTCGGCGGCCGCGATGAAGCTCGACCTCCCGGGGCTCGCGCTGGCCCGTCGACTCTACGACCAGGTTGCCAGCCAAGGCTGGACCGAGGAAGGGACGCAGGTGCTGTACCGGCTGTACGTGTCGCTTTGACGGCGCGCCGTTTCCTTTGGGCCACTGTTCCGTCCAGCCAATCCGTCCTTAACACCCGGGCCGCATCCGCCCAGCCTCCTGCCGCGTCCTTCCCGCGTCCCCATGAAACTTCCCTCCGACTTTCGCCAGCGCGTGCTCGCGCGTGAGTGGCTCTGCGGCACCTTCCTTAACCTGGGCTCGCCAGTCACGACCGAGATCGCCGGACTGGCCGGGTTCGACTGGGTGCTGATCGACCACGAGCATGGCCCGGGGGGTGAGGACACGCTCCTGCATCAGTTGCACGCCATCGGCTCGACGCCGGCGTTCCCGGTGGTGCGCGTGGCCGCCAACGAGGCCCCGCGAT
Organism: Opitutus sp. ER46; assembly: GCF_003054705.1. Taxonomy (NCBI): domain Bacteria; kingdom Pseudomonadati; phylum Verrucomicrobiota; class Opitutia; order Opitutales; family Opitutaceae; genus Opitutus; species Opitutus sp. ER46. Next base: position 100,367 of record NZ_QAYX01000020.1, on the reverse strand, counting down.
TCAAGCGCGTGCTCGACCAGGGCGCGTTTGGCGTGATGGTGCCCTACGTGAACTCGGCCGCGGAGGCGCAGGCGGCGGTCAACGCGATGCGCTATCCGCCCCGGGGCATCCGCGGGGTCGCGAAGTTCAATCGCGGCGCCGCCTACGGGAACGATTTCGACGAGTACTTTGCCCACGCCCACGAGCGCATCCTGGCGGTGATCCAGATCGAGACGCCGGCCGCGGTGGCGGCGGTGGATGACATCGCCGCCGTCGACGGCGCGGACGTCGTTTTCGTGGGGCCGACCGATCTCTCCTACAACATGGGCATCCCGAACCAGCTGCAGAGCGATGCGTTCAAGGATGCGATGCGGCGCGTGTGCGCGGCGGCCCGGCGGCACGGCAAGGCGGCCGGCATCCTCGTGCACAGTCCCGAACTGGTGCCGATGTGCCGGGAACTTGGATACACCTTCGTCGCGCTGGGCAGCGATGGCGGCGGCGTGCGCGCCGCGCTTCTGTCCTACGCGGCGGCCCTGCGCCAGGGCGCCCCGGGACCGGCGGGCCGCTGACGGTCTGAGCGGGTTGCGGCTGGCGGAAACGCCGGCACCGTTCGACAGTCTCCCGTGATGCGTTTTGTCCGGCTCGCGCTCGTCTCCCTCGCCCTGGCTGCCTGCGTTTCGCCCCTCGCGGCGCAGATCCGGCCGGCGGCCTCCCGGCTCACCCCCAATCTGGCGGACGCCATCGACCGGCCGTTGCGCTATCAGCCGGATGGCGCGGATTTCGTCATCACCAACGGCACCGAGCGGTTCAACCGTTCGCTTTACGGCGGCAACACCGCGTTTCGCGCCGACGGCGGCGACGCGCCGGAATTCGTCCTCTACCTGCCCGGCCGCGGCGGTAACCTCCGGTTCGCGGTGCGCACGCCCGCGGGCGCCAAGTGGCTGCATGACGCGGCGCAGATTGAAACCCGGTACCGGCCGGGCGAACTGCACTATTGCATCCAGGATCCGCTGCTCGGCGCCGGCGGCGAGATCCGCCTGGCCGTCCTCGCGTCCGCGGAGACCGAGGGCCTCCTCGTCCGGGTCGAGGCGGGTGGAATCGGCGCCGGCGTGGAACTGGGCTGGGCGTTTGGCGGCGTGAACGGCCAGCGCGGCAAGCGCGATGGCGACATCGGCACCGAGAGCGTCCCGATCAGCGAGTGGTTCCAACTCCGGCCCGAGTTCTGTCGCGGCAACCAGATTGAACTCACCGCCAGCGGCTTTGTGCTGCGCGCGCGCCCCGCCACGATCGTGGGCGTTGTGCCGGCCGGAGCGGTCGTCGCGGTGGCGGATGCCGGGCGCTGGGCCGACGCGGCCGCGGTCTTTGCCCCGGCATCGCCCGCGGCGGCTCCGGCGCTGCCCCTCGCCGTCGGGCGGGTGCCCCTCACGGCCGGCGGCACGCTCTTCCTTTCCCTGCAGCGCGTCGCGGCCCAGTCCGCAGTGCCCGCGGATCTGGCGACCTACCGGGAAGTCACGGCGGTCCGGCCGGGCGGCGACCGGCCGGCGAGCACGCCGACGCTGGCGGCCCCGTTCTCGCGCGACGAGTTGCCCGAGCGTTTCGCCGTGGCGACCGCTCATTTCGCGGCGGTGCGGACGCGCGTGGCTGTGGATACGCCGGACCCCTTCCTGAATGCCGCCGTGGGGGCATTGAACGTCGCCGCCGACGCGGTGTGGGACGAACCCCAGCAGGCCATCATGCATGGGGCGATTGCCTGGCGTACGAAGCTGCTCGGCTGGCGCGGGCCGTACGCCCTCGACGCGCTCGGCTGGCACGACCGGGCCCGCCGGAATCTCACCTATTGGTGCGGTCGCCAGAACACCGATCCCATCCCGCCGACGGTGCCGCCGGCGGACGAGGCGGCGAACCTCGCGCGCAACGAGGCGGGGCTGCACACCAACGGCGACCTCTCGAACTCACACTACGACATGAACCTCGGGTTCGTGGACGCGGTGTTCCGGCACCTGCAATGGACCGGGGATCTGACGCTCGCGCGCGAGGTCTGGCCGGTGATCCAGCGCCACCTGGCGTGGGAGCGGCGGCTGTTCCGCCGCGAGTTTGGGCCGGAGCGCCTGCCCCTCTACGAGGCGTACGCGGCGATCTGGGCGAGCGATGACCTGCAATACAGCGGCGGCGGGGCCATGCATGCCTCTGCCTACAATTACTACCATCACCAGCAGGCGGCGCGGCTGGCGCGACTGCTCGGCGAGGATCCGGCGCCGTATCAGCAGGAGGCGGACAGGCTGGCGCGGGCGATGCGCGCGTTGCTGTGGGTGAAGGACGATGCGACCGGAGCCGGCGGCTGGTTTGCCGAGGCCAAGGACTGGCTCGGCCTCCAGCGGGTGCATCCGAGCGCGGCCTTGTGGACGTTCTATCACACGCTGGACTGTGGCGTCCCGGATGCCCGGGAGGCGTGGCTCTTTTCCCAGTATGTCGACAGCCGGCTGCCGCAGCTGCCGGTCCGCGGCCCCGGCGTGCCCGCGGGGCTGCGGACGCTGGGCACGAGCAACTGGATGCCCTACGACTGGTCGATCAACAACGTGGTGATGGCGGAGGCCGTGCATGGCGCGCTGGGCTACTGGCAGGCGGGCCGGCCCGACGCGGCGTGGGCGGTCGCCAAGGGTTCGCTCCTGGCCGCGATGTACATGGGCATCTCGCCGGGCAACGTCGGCTCGATGTCGTACCTCGACGTTTATCGCCGCGAATCGCAGCGCGATTTTGCCGACGGCAGCGGGGTGCTCTCGCGCGCGCTGATCGAGGGGCTCTTCGGCGTGCAGCCCGACCGGCTGGCCGGCGAGTGGCGCGTGACGCCGGGGTGGCCGGCCGCCTGGACGCGGGCGGCGATCCAGCACCCCGACTTTGCGCTGGGTTTTACGCGTCAGGACGCGGTCGACACCTATCGCCTGAGCTTCCCGGCCGGAACCACGCCGCAGGGGCTGCGGCTCGTCGTGGCGGCGGTCCGCGACCGCGTGGTGGGCGTGACGGTAAACGGGCGCGAGGCGTCTTGGACGCCGGTGATGGAAGCCGTGGGCTTGCCGCGGATCGAGGTGCGCGCGCCGGCCGCCGCGAGCCACGAGGTGTGCATTCGCTGGGCGGGCGAGGCGATCCGGCCGACCGCCGCCTCAGCGGATACGTTCGTACCCGCGGAGCAAGGACAGATGCGCTGGCTCCGCCCGCCGCTGCCCCGCGCCGCGACCGCCCCCGTGGTGGTGCCCACGTTCGCCCTGCCGGCTGACGCGCGCTGCGAGCCCGTCGACCTGACCGCGGCCTTCAATGACCGCGTCACGCAGATCTTTCGGAACGAGTACCGTTCCCCGCGTTCACCGTTCGTCTCGCTTGCGCTGCCCAAGCAGGGCCTGGGGGGGTGGGCGGGTGGGGTGAACAAAACCGCGGAGATCGACGATCGCGGCGTGCGGGAGCTCGCCGCGCGGTCGGGTGGGCGTTTGACGCTGCCCAACGGCGTGCCTTTCGCGACGCCCGCGCAGGGGCCCAACGTGTTGTTTACGTCCCAGTGGGACAACTACCCCGACGATGCCACCCTCCCGCTGGCGGGCCGCGCGCGCGCCATCTTTCTGCTGCTGGCCGGCTCGACGAACGCCATGCAAAGCCGGTTCGAGAACGGTGAAGTCGTGGTCACCTACGCCGACGGCACGACGACCCGGCTGCCGCTGGTGAACCCCGAGACGTGGTGGCCCATCGAGCAGGACTACTTCCTGGACGACTTCCAATTCCGGAGCGAGGGACCGTTGCCGCTGCGCGTGGACCTCAAAACCGGGATCGTGCGCGAGCTGACGCGGCCCAGATTCAAGGGCCGCGGCGCCGTGGTGCCCGGCGGGGCCGCGACTGTCCTGGTGCTGCCGCTTGAGGCCGGGCGGGAGTTGAAGTCGCTCACGGTGAGATGCGTGGCGAATGACGTCGTCGTCGGCCTGATGGCGGCGACGCTGGTGCGCTGATGCGCAGCTGCAAGCCGCCGGCAAATAGCGCGGGCGGGTGGCGTGTAAGCCCGAGGTAAATCTGGCCGGCGGGGCAGGGCGCTCATCGCCGCTGCACCCCGGCAAGCCGCGGCGTTTTGCGGGGCGGAGCGGTTGCGACGCAGCCGGTTTTCACCTTGTGGCTGTCACTGCTCTCGGGCATTTACCAACCATGCTGTCCAGCCGGCATTTTATCCCTGTTTGCGCGGCATTTGCGTGCGCCGCCTTCGCGCAGGCCGAGAGCCCGACCTTGATCTGGTGGAATACGAGCGGAAGCGGAACCGATTTCGCGACCGCCGCCAACTGGGTCGAGAACACCAGCCCTTCGGCCAACGTCACCGTCGCGTTTGGCAATGTGGCGCTCGCGCAGCCCGTCGTGGATACCGCGGTGACCGTCGCCGGTATCAAATTTGATGCTACGGCGGGGAATTACACGCTCACCGGCGCCGGCAGCCTCACCATCACCGCCGGGGGAATCCAGAATCTGTCCGGCGCCACCCAGACGATCGCGGCGCCGATCATTTTCACCACCACCGCGTCGCCGATCACCGATGACCCGGCCGGTTCCGGCGGGTTGGTCATCTCCGGCAGCGTCACCAACAGCACCGGCTCCGCACTGCTCCTCAACGGCAGCGGGCTCGAGAGCGTGATCAGCGGCGCGATCGATTCGCCGCTTGGCCTCATCAAGGACGGTTCCGGCACCTGGACGCTCACGGGGACCAGCACGGGCGATCTCCAGGTGAACGCGGGCACGCTGGTGCTCGGCGCCTCCAACGTGCTCACGCCGGCTGCGACTATCACGCTGGGCGGGACGGGGTCGCTGACGCTCGCCGACAACCGCACGCAGACCGTCGCCGTGGTCGAGGGCGACACCGGCGCCAAGATCACGCTCGCCCCCGGATCCGCGCTGACGCTCGCTCCCGCCGCGGACGCGTCCGGCGGCTGGTATTTCGGCACGCTGCTGGGCGCCGGCAACCTGACCATCGCGGGCGGCAGTGGCTCCACGTTCGTTCTCGGCGCCAGCGACACCGATGGCTTCACCACCTATTCCGGCGCGATCACTGTCGCCAGCGGCACGGTCAATCTGGTCGCCGGGGCTACGCTGGGCAATGGCACCTTGAGCGTGGCCAGCGGCGCGACGCTGGGGGTGCACAACTCGGGAACCCCCATCATCAACAACCCGGTGACGCTCGCGTCGGGCGCGGTGTTGAAGGCGCTGGGGGGCGATAGCGGACTCTACTTTGGCGGCAACGTGTCCGTCCCGGCCGGCAACGCCGTGGTCAACCTCGGCGGCACGATCGCTTTCGCGGGCGGGCTCAAGGCGGTCTCGAGCACAACCAACCTGACCTTCGCGGCGGTGCCCAATCTCGCCAGTCAGCTGGTCCTCACCGGCCCCGTCGACGCCAGTGTGACCAGCCTGACGCTGAGCGGCGTGTCGTTGACGTTTGATTACAGCGGCGTCGACACGCTGACCGTCGCGGCGCCAATCGTGATGAGCGGAACGGCGACGCCCGTGACGAACAATAGCTCCGGGCAGGTGGTGCTGGCGGGTGGGATCACCAACAACACCGGCTGGGGACTGATGCTGACGGGGACGGGCGCCAGCGGCGTGGTCGCGGGCCCGATCACCGGCGTCGGTCTCGTGAAGTCCGGCTCCGGCAGTTGGACGCTCGCTGGAAGCAACACGTATGCCGGCGTGACGTCGGTGAACGAGGGCACGCTCGTGGTCGGGGCCAGCAATACCCTGCCGACGGCCACGACCTTGATCATTGCCAGCGGCGCGTGCGTCACCCTGGCGGCCGAAACCAGCAACACGATCGCGGCCTTGCATGGAGCAGTGGCCTCCAACCTCAACCTGGGCGCGCCGACCTCGAGCCTCACGGTCGCGCCCGCCGCGAACGCATTCGGCGGTTACTTCGCGGGCTCGCTGAGCGGCGCGGGCAACCTCACGCTCGCCGGCACGGGCAACACGACCTTTGTCATCGTCGGCAGCAACTCCGAGTTCTCCGGCAGCACCACGATCAGTGGCGGCACGCTCACCGTGAAGGGCTCGAATCCTCTCGGCGTTGGCAACGTGGCGGTGGGTGCGAACGCCACTCTGGCGGTCGCGCCGGACGCGATCTCCGACGTGGGATTGACCAATGCGGTCAGCGTCGCGAACGGCGCAACGTTGATGGGCCAAAACGCCCACGCCCTCGTGCTCAACGGCGATGTCACCGTGCCCACGACGACGGCCACGGTGCAGTTGGGCGACCTGGTTCAAATCGGCGGGATGCTGCGAAGTGCGAGTGGCACCACGGCGCTGACGCTCACCTCCAGCCCCGATCGTTTTGGTCACGCCCTGATCCTCGGCTCCATCGACACCAGCTCCATTTCGAGCGTTACGCTCAACGCCGCTGGTCTGCTTTTCGGCTCGGCTGCCGCGGTGCCGGTCGCGACCTCCTATTTGAAGGGCACCAATGGATACGTCGGAATCCTGAACCTCGGCAGTCCCGCGCCGGCGAGCGCGGCTTCCGTCCTCGGCCTCATCGACGCGCCCAACTTCTCCGGGGCGCTGGGCTTCGACTCGCCGACCGATGTGACCACCACGTTCGCCGATGCGATCGACCTGACGAATTTCGCCAACGTCACCCTTGGCTCGAGCACGAGCGCACAGCTCACCGGCACCATCACGCCGCACGCGAGCGGCTACAAATTCGGCAACGGCGGTGGGGCGCTCGTCATCAGCTCCACGCTGACCGGCGCGAACAACGTCAGCGTGAGTTCGGTGCCGGGCCTCGACGGCAATTATCTGGTGACCGTCTTTCGCGGCGCCAACGACTATACCGGCGGGCTCAGTGTCGCCAACTCGCTCGCGATTCTCGATTCCGCGACGGCGTTACCTGCGGGTTCCAGCGTAACGCTCGGGGCTTACGGCTACGTTGGCCTGACGGAGAACTTCGCCGGCGGCAGTATCGGTGATTTCGCGACGAACCGGGTGACTTCCTACACGGCCACGTCCGTCCTGGGAATTGATTCCACCAGCGGAATCAGCGCCCGCATGTCCGGCTACAACCAAGGTGGCCGCTCCTTCAGTGACACGATCGATCTCCGGCATCTGGGGTCGATCTACCTCGGCACGGCGACGAATGCCACGCTGAGCGGCCTCATCTACGCTCCGACCCAAGGTGGGGCCAATGGCACGCTTTCCCTGCTCGCGGCTGATGACGGCACGCTCGTCATCTCGTCGCCGCTGGTGAATGGATATGTCAACCGCGTGGTCGTCGGCGCCGGCGGCTCCCCCTATGCCAGTGGCATCGTGGGTCTGGTGGGCGCCAATACGTTCAGCGGCGGCACCACCCTCGAGAGTGGAGTGCTCGTGGTGACCCAGGACAGCACGGTGCACGACGGCACGATTCTCAGTGGCTCGCTCGGCACCGGCGCCCTGACCGTTGCCGCCACCGATGCGAAGAAGGCGCTTGTCGCACCTAGCGGCAACATCACGCTGCACAACCCGATCGTCCTCTCGGGCATCCTTGCGGTCCAGGTTTCGCTGAAGGAGGCGGGGGCGGACGAGCCCAATGACTTCGCCCGGCTGGCGAGCAGCTGGGCCGGCGACTCCCTGGTGCTCCGGGGGCTGATCAGCGGCACCGGCAGCCTGGACGTCTACGGCAATACCACCCTGACCGAGGCGAACACCTTCAGTGGCGGCCTGACGCTGCATGATGGCGTCCTGGCACTCGGGAACGATGCGGCGCTCGGCACCGGCACGTTCACCATTTCCCCGCAAAGCTCGCCGGTTTACGGGTTGTCGCTCGTGACGCTCGGCGGTTCCCGCACCATCGCGAACAACGTCGTCTTCGCCGGTCCGGCCAACGTCCCGCTGACCTTTGGCGGTCAGGGCGGGTTCACGTTCACCGGCTCGGTGGCCTTCAGCAACACCCTCTCGCTCGTCACGGGATCCGACCCCGTGTTCTTCAACGGCGTCGTGACTGGTCCCGGCCGCTTCTACGGCGCGGGCACGGCCGCCCTGGTGTTCAAGGGAGGCTCCTCCGGCATGACGGGTGGGGTCGAGTCGACCTCCGGCGCCATCGTGTTCGGAACCGCCGGCTCCCTGCCCACCACCCCTGCGTACGGCACCTTCGTGTCCCAGAGTGCCGGCTACATCGGCATCGGGTTTGTGCCGGCTGACGTCCAGACGACGTTCATCGACCGTTTCGACAAGCAAGGTACCTCCGGCGCGATCGGGTTCGATAGCGCGTCCGCCGCTTCGCCCAATACTTTTGCAGGCAACATCAACCTCACCGGCTTCACCAGCACCGCCCGCCTCGGCTCCGCCTCGGGCGCCATCCTCACGGGCACGATCACGCCGGTCGATACCACCTATCGTTTTGGCAACGGCGGCGGCCTGTTGCAGGTCACCTCCGCGCTGGTCGACGCCAACGGCGGCAACACGGTCCGCAGCGTGGACGTCACCTCCGCCGAAGCCAATCCGCTCACCGTGCGGCTCGTCGGCGCCAACACCTACACCGGCGGCACCGTGGTCTCCAACTCGGGCGTGATCTTCGGGGCCGGCGCGCTGCCGGCGAGCGGCCTGCTCAGCGGTTGCGGCTATATCGGGACCGAGGACGTCGCTGCGTTCGGCGCCACCCCCGATAGCTTCATCAACCGCTTCGCCAGTTCGACCAGCACGATCATCGGCTTCGATTCGTTCACCGGATCCTTCGCCGTCACGGGCAATATCACGCTTTCGTCCTTCGACAGCACCGCGACCGTGTTCCTCGGCACCGCCACCTCGGCGACGCTCGGGGGCAACGTGAGCATCACATTGTCCGGCACGGACACCGCATATCGTTTCGCCGGCTACAAGGGCGGCCAGCTCACGGTGCTCACGCCACTCTCCGGCGCCTTCGGCGTCATCGTCGGTGATGCCCGGTCCATCGCGACTTCGGTCTCCGGCGACGGGCTCGGCCTCGTCTCCAGCGTCACGCTGGCGGGCAACAACACCTACACCGGGGACACGACGCTGCAGGCCGGAACGCTGTACCTCGGCAGTGATACCGCGCTCGGCACGGGCACCCTCAACGTGACCTCGACGGCGGCCGTCAACGCGCTCGGCGCCTCGATCCTCACGGCGGGGGGGACGCGTACCATCAGCAACGCGATCAACCTGGGCAGCAGCTCCGTCGCGGTCGGTGGGGCCTACGACCTGATCCTCCAGGGCGTCGTCACCGGCGGCGATCTCCGCAAGGTCGGCGCGGGTACGCTCAGTCTGTTCGGCAGTCACAGTGACCGCACGGGCGATCTGCGCCTCGAGGAGGGCAATGTGATTTTCAACACCGCGGCCTCCGTTGGCGGTGGCGCGCTGGTCTTTGCCGGCGACTCCGCCGTGGGCGCGACGTTCCTCGACCACAGCACCGTGAACGGAATTTCCGATGCGCTTGGCACCGGCACCCTCACGCTCACCGGCAAGTCGCTGACGGTCGTGCAGGGGGCTGACGCCGTGTTTGCCGGCGCCATCGTGGGCGAAACGACGGGGCTTACCTATTCCGGTTCGGGCGCGACGCTGAAGTTGACCGGCACCAACACCTACACGGGCAACACGACGATCCTGGAGGGGGCGAACATCGTCGCCGGCTCCAGTGCCGCATTTGGTGCTACGTCCAACCTCGTGACGCTTTCCGGCGGCTCTCTCGCGGTCGGCAGTGGCGCCACCGTCTCCAATCGTATCGCCGTGACGTCCGGCATTCTCGGCGGCACCGGCACCTTCTCGGTTCCGAGCGGCACCACCGGCTTCAACATCGGGAGCGGTATAGTGCTCAGCCCCGGGATGGGCGGGATCGGCAGCGTCACCTTTGACGGCAGCCTGATCAGCACCAGCGTCCTCATCCTCAGCGGTGGCGGCGTGTACCAGTTTGGGATGAACGATGCGGTCACGATTGGCGGATGGGACATGATCATCGTCAACGGCGATGTCCAGGTCGCCGCCACCTCCGCCACGCCGTTCGTGTTCAGCCTGTCTTCCGTCGGGCTCGATGGCGCCAGCCTGATGGCCATGAACTTTGACCCGACCAAGGCGCAGTCGTGGACAATCCTTTCGGCGACTTCGATCACTGGTTTCACGGGATCGGATCAGTTCTGGGTTAATGCATCCAACTTCACGAACCAGCATGGTGGTCAGTTCACGATCGGGCTGTCGGGCAACACGCTGACGCTCAACTTCGATCCGGTCCCGGAGCCGTCCACCTACGCGCTCCTGCTGACCGGCCTCCTCGCCACGTACGTCCTTTCGCGTCGGCGGCGCTCGGCTCGCTGAGCCGCACGTGGCATCAGGCTCGTGCCGCGCGGCAGGCGAATGCCGCCGTGGCGGCGCGGCGGTGCAGGACGTTTCCCCGCTCGGCGGCGACACCCGCGCGTGCGTCGGCTGCGGGGGCGAAGACCGCCGCGGTGTTCAGCGCGCCTTGAAACGGAAGACCGTCGTCGAGCGGTACGACCGGCCCGGCCGCAGGATCACCGACGGAAACCCTGGCTGGTTCGGCGAATCCGGGAAATGCTGCGTCTCCAGGCAGAGGCCGCTGCGACGCGGGTAGGTGTGCCCGTTCTTTCCCGGCAGCGTGCCATCGAGGAAGTTGCCGCTGTAGAACTGCACCCCGGGCTCGGTCGTGAGGACCTCGAGTTCGCGTCCGGAGAGGGGCTCCAGCACCGTGGCCGCCAGGGCCAGGGATCCGCTGCCATCCAGGACGAAGTTGTGGTCGTAACCGGCACCGAACCGCAGTTGCTCATTGGGCCGATCGATCCGCTCGCCCACCGTGTGCGGGGCGCGAAAATCGAAGGGGGTGTCGGCCACCGGCGCAAGTTCACCAAGCGGAATCAGCCCCGCGTTCACCGGGGTGTACCGCGTCGCGTTGAGCGTGAGGACGTGCCCCAGCACGGAGCGCGAGCCTTCGCCGGCGAGATTGAAATACGCGTGATTGGTCAGGTTGACCGGCGTGGCCTTGTCCGTCGTGGCGCTGTAGTCGATCCGTAGCGCCTGGTCTGCCGTGACGGTGAATTCGACCGTGACGTCCAGGTTGCCCGGATACCCCTCTTCGCCCTCGCGGCTCTGGTAACGGAGGCGAAGGACCGGGTCGCCGCCCACCGTGGTCTGCTCCGCCTGCCAGAGCACCTTGTCGAAACCGCCGGGGCCGCCGTGCAGGTGGCAGGGAATTCCCGCCGGGGCGTTGTTCGTGGCGAGGGTGTAGGTCTTGCCATCGAGCGTGAAACGGCCGTGCGCGATGCGGTTGCCGCAGCGTCCCACCGTGGAGCCGAAGTAGGGGCACGTCGGCTGCGTGTAGCCGCGGACGGAATCGAAACCAAGGACGACGTCGGCCAGCTCGCCGTGCCGATCAGGCGCGAACAGCCGCACCAGGGTGCCGCCAAAATCTGAGATGTCCGCGCCAAAGCCGCCGTCGCGGCGCAGGCTGAACAGGTGGGTTTCACGACCGTCTGGGGTCAGGCCAAAAGCTTTCATGCCGGGGAGGCGGGAAGTCTGGACGGTTGGCCGGCGAAATCCAGCCTCTGGTGTGCTATTCCTTGAACGCCCAACCTCGGGACACGGGAGGAGGCCGATGACCGGCCGGAAAAACCGCCGCGGCGCGCTTCGGGGCCAGGCGCGTGCCGTCCCCGGATGACTCCTGGTGCTCGACGCGCGGTGCGCGCGGACGACGGAGGAACATCCGGCCCGCGCCCCTGACCATGCCGTCGCATGGTCGCCGACGATCTTCCCATCCTGTACACGAAGAATGGCTGCCCCTGGTGCCACGAAGCGGTCGAGTTCCTCGACCAGCATGGCGTGAGCTACAAGCTCCGCGAGGTCACGGGCGACCCCACGGCGATGGAGGAGATGCGCCGCAAGTCAGGCCAGACCAAGGCGCCGACGCTCGATTGGAAGGGGGACGTCCTGGCCGATTTTGGCGTCGACGAACTCGTGCCGTTCCTGCGCAAGCACAACGTCAAGCTGGAGGACAGCTGACGCGCGCAGGGTAGGGTGCTTGGCGCTCTGGCTGCCGCGCTGTTGCCTGCTGGGAGGCCCAAAGTGCCGCGGGGGTTGCTGGTGGTGTTGGCGTTGGCGGCGGAACTGACCGCGAACCTGGGCGCGTGGGGCCGCCTGTTGCCAGGCGACGCGCCAGGTTCGCGAACCAGTTTCTTAACTCGCACACTGGCTCGGGTAGTCAGCAGACATACCGTTTTTAAGTCGTGGGTATGGGGAACGACCTAAAAAGAACAGTCCACACACACACACTAGCAACTAACGGGAACGAGTGTATCGGACTCGGCCCCGGCTGACCATACACCGAATGGGCTAAAGCCAGCGGTGACGCGACCGCACGCGAACTGCTGATCTTCTAACGGTTGAGCAATGCCGCCACGCGGGTGCGGCTCCCCACCTCGAGCTTGCGGAAAATCGCGGCGAGCTGGGTCTTGATCGTCAGCGGGCTGCGATGCAGTTCGCCGGCGATCTCGCGCGTGCCCATGCCCTCGCGGACGCGCATCGCCACTTCGCGTTCGCGCGCGCTCAACCGGGCGAGGAGCGCCACGGCGCCCGGCGAAAGCGGTCGGTTGCGGTCGCCGCGGGGCCGCCGGTAATCGAGCTGAACCTCGAACGCCGGCCGGAGCAGCGGGTTCGTCAGCACGGGCCGGAGCACGATGTTCGCGTGCAGCCCGAGGTTGTCGTCACTGAGCACGCGAGGCTTCAACGCCGACTCGCGGGCCGAGTTGGGCGCGTTGAGCCACTGCGTGCGCATTTCACTGCACGCTTCGGCCAGCGCGGGTGGCAGCCGGAAAGTGCGCTTCGGGCTGAGGGCGGAAGCGCGACGTTCGCCGTGATTCCAGACAGCACAGGCGTGGGCTCCCTCGCGGTTGTACCAGAGTGGACGCAGGTCCCAGTCCACCAGCAGCAAGCCCACGGGTGCGTCTTCCAGCAGCCGGGAAACCTGTTCGCCGCGATAGACCGCCTCCTCATGGTCCAGCACCCGCCGCAGCGCGGCGGCAAAATGCGGCTGCAGCGACTCGGCCAGCCGCTGGTCACGCTGCGAGAAGTCCGACTCCGAGGGGCTGCGGTGAAAATTCCACATTCCGAGCACCTGCCGGCCCCGCCACGCCACGATCGACAGCTGCTTGTCCCAGCCTGCACGTCGCATAACGCGTTCGTAGTAAGCGGAATTGCGCAAATCGCGCAGCGTGACGCAATCCGATAGCCGAAACACCGGCGCGCCCACATGGCGGGTCAGCCACTCTTGGGCGGGGTGCGCCAGTGCCCGGGCATCGCGGGCGGCCGCGGGATGGCCCTGCCGGTAGGTGCGAAGCGCTGCGCCCTCGCCGGTCAGATCGAGCTCGAGCGTGACCGAGGTGCTCGGCATCGCGGCCCGACCGAGCAGGCGCAGGGCGTGCCAGAGATCACGTTGCGTGAGCGTGGCGTGCACCCGCAGCAAGTCCCCCGACAGGGCGGGAGGCGCGACTTCAGGGGAGATGAGGAGCGAGGGAGAACCGGAGGGACGCACGGCGCGAGTCGAGGGGATTTTCCGGGCCGGCGCAACATCGGCGCGGCGTCGTTTACTCCGTCTGGCGTATTGCCGGACGGGGGGCGCGCCGCCCGCGCGTGGCGGGCGCAGCAAATCCGCCGGTCACTTGCGGGCTGGCCGAACCCTGCTTTGTTGCGCGCCCACCCCTCCCACATGCCTCTCCCACGCAGGCCGGAATCGTTCCCCGCCGGGCGGCGCGTGGCTCCGCCGTGCTGACGCCATGAGCCACGCCGTGATCCTCGCTGCCACCCGCACCCCGATCGGCTCCTTTCAGGGCCGGCTCGCCGCGGTGCCGGCGCCCCGCCTCGGCGCGGTCGCCATCCAGGGCGCGCTCGCGGCGACCGGCCTTGCTCCCGCGCACGTGAGCGACGTGCTGATGGGCAATGTCCTGCAGGCCGGGCTCGGGCAGGCTCCCGCCCGGCAGGCCGCCTTGCAGGCCAACCTGCCCGCGTCCACCCGCTGCGTGACGGTGCACAAGGTCTGCGGATCGGGGCTGCAAGCCGTGATGCAGGGAGTCCACGCCCTCGCCGCGGGCGACGCCTCGCTCGTCGTTGCTGGCGGCATGGAGAACATGAGCGCCGCGCCGTACCTCCTGCCCAAGGCTCGCGAGGGGTTCCGGCTCGGCCACCAGCGGGTGCTCGATTCGATGGTGCACGACGGCTTGTGGGATCCCTATGCCGACTTGCATATGGGCGGCTGCGCTGAAGAGTGCGTGCGCCGATTTGCGATCAGTCGCGAGGAACAGGACGCCTACGCCGCCGAGAGTTTCCGGCGCGCCAATGCTGCCCAACAGGCGGGTCGGTTCGCGGGTGAGATCACCCCGGTCGTGGTGTCGGACGGACGTGCGGAGCGGCGCGTGGAACAGGACGAGGGGCCGGGACGCGTGAACTACGAGCGCCTGCGCACGCTCAAGCCGGTGTTCGAGCCGGGCGGCACCATCACGGCCGCCAATGCTTCGACGCTGAACGATGGCGCCGCGGCCCTGGTGCTGGCGCGGGAGGAGACGGCCACCGCGCTCGGCGTGAGGCCGCTGGCGCGCATCGTCGCGTTTGGCGCGCACGCGCAGGACCCGGTGTGGTTCACGACTGCCCCGATCTCCGCGGCGGGCAACGCGCTGCGCCGAGCGGGTTGGACCACCCGGGATGTCGACCTCTGGGAGGTCAACGAGGCTTTCGCCGTCGTGCCGCTGGTCTTCCAGCGCGAGACGGGCGTGCCGGCCGACCGGCTCAACGTGCGCGGCGGCGCGATTGCGTTGGGCCATCCAATCGGCGCCAGCGGGGCGCGTATCCTCGTCACGCTTCTCGCGGCGCTGCGCGAGCGCGGCGGGCGCCGCGGCCTCGCCGTGATCTGCATCGGTGGCGGCGAAGCGCTTGCGATCTGCGTGGAACGGGTTTCAGAAGCGTGAGCCCTTCTGCCATGGCCGCCGCCCTGCCAGTCCGTTTCACCGTGGACCGCGATGGAGTGGGGTGGATCGTCTTCGACGCCCCCGGCGCCCGGGCCAACGTCTGCAACGCCGCGCTCCTGCAGGCGTTCGCCGCCGTGCTCGATGCCGCCGAGGCCAGCGCCGCGGTCGCCCTGGTGTTGGTGAGTGCGAAGGAGCGGGTGTTCCTCGCTGGCGCCGACCTGCGCGTGTTGCAGAACCTGCCTGATGCCGCCACCGCGGCTGCGTTCTCCCGCCACGGGCAGCAGTTGCTGGAACGGCTGGCCCGGAGCCGCGTGCCGGTGGTCGCGGCGATCCACGGCGCGTGTCCGGGCGGCGGACTGGAGGTGGCGCTGGCGTGCGGCTGGCGCATCGCGAGCGACGCCCCTGAGACGCGGATCGGTTTTCCGGAGACAAGCATCGGGACGATCCCCGGCTGGGGCGGCAGCGTCCGGCTGCCCCGGCTGATTGGCGCGAAAGCCGCCCTCGCGCACATCCTCCGCGGTCAGTTGCTGCCGGCGCGCGAGGCGCTGGCGGCGGGCCTCATCGACGAATGCGTGCCCGCGGCCGACCTCCGGCGCCACGCGCAGCTCACCGCCCTGCGCCTGGCCGCCGATGGGCTGCCGAAGCGTCCCACGCCGCCGCCGCCCGAGCCGACGCTTTGGGCCGACACGCGTCGCGAGCTGGCCGTGCGCTGCGGCGGCCGACCCTATGCGGTGCTGCACGCGGTCGACGTGGTCCAGCATACCGCCGGGCTGTCGCTGCCCGGGGCATTCGCGATCGAGGCCGAGCGCTTCGGCGAGGCGACGGCGCAAGCCGACTGTCGCAACATGATCCACGCGTTCCTCCTGCGGGAGGCCGCCCGCAAGCGCACGCTCGACGGCTGGTTCACCGACCAGCCCTGCGCCGAGGTCGGGCCGCCGGTCCGCCGCGTCGGCGTGGTCGGCGCCGGGGTGATGGGCGCCGGCATCGCGCACTGGCTCGCCACCCGCGGCTTCGACGTCGTGCTGCGCGATGTGCAGCTCGAGTTTGTCGAGCGCGCGCTGGGCGTGATCCGCGGGTTGATCGACGACGGCGTGAAGCGCGGGCAGGCCACGCCGCAGGATGGCCGCATCGTCTACGGGCGTATTCGCACCACCACGACCTGGGAGGGCCTTGCCGACTGCGACCTCGTGATCGAGGCGATCGTCGAAAGCGTCGAAGCCAAGCAGCGGCTGTTTGCGGAACTGGCCGCCATCGTGCGGCCCGACACGCTCCTGGCCTCGAACACCTCTGCGCTGCCGATCGACGAACTCGCGGCGTCCGTCGCGGGGCGGCACCGCCTGCTCGGAATTCACTTTTTCAACCCCGTGAGCCGGATGGCGCTCGTCGAGCTGGTCATGGGCACGCGCACGTCCCCCGAGTCGGCGGCGCGCGCGCTGGAGTTCGTGCGCCTGCTCGGCAAGGCGCCCGTGATCTGCCGCTCCTCGCCGGGGTTCTTGATGACGCGCGTGCTCTTCTTCTATCTCAACGCGGCCGTGCGGGTGTGGGAGCAGGGCGTCGACGCCGGCGCGATCGATCGGGCGCTGCGCAACTTCGGCTGGCCAATGGGACCGCTGCGGCTGATCGACGAGGTGGGCATCGACGTCACCGCATTCATCTTTGGCGAACTCGCGCACTACTTCCCACGCCGCTTCACCGCGACCACGGCGTGCGACCGGCTCCTCGCGGCGGGGCTCAAGGGACGGAAGAATGGCAGCGGCGAGGGGTTCTATCGCTACGATGGGCGCCGTGAGGCCGTGAACCCCAAAGCCGCCGCGCTCGGGCGGACGACTGCCGACTCGGCCAAGCCCCTGCCCCCGCTGCAACCGCAGGAGGATGCGATCGTGCAAGCCCTCATGAAGGTCATGGTCGAGGAGGCGCGGCGTTGCCTCGCCGAACGCGTCGTGCTCTCGGCCGACGACGTGGATTTTGCGCTCCTTGCCGGCGCCGGCTTCCCCGCGTTCCGCGGCGGTCTGCTGCACTGGGCGGAGGAAGAAATGGCTGAATGCTGAAGGTGAAGCCGCGCCCCTTCTCCGCATCGCGGCGGCATTTTGCATGATGCGAATTCTGGCCAGCGGTCCTCAACCGCGACGGCGCCGGTCCGCTCCCTCTTTATGCGCGTGCTCTCGCGCCCACGTTTCCGCTTCTGGTCCCTTAGCCCGGACGGCGTAATCGGGCGGCGCCCCCGCGGCCGGAGTCGGAAAACGCGTTGCGAACCGAAGCCGCCTGCGCAGGGTGTCCGCAGTTGCCCACCTGGCCGTCTCACTCCGGCTCGTTCTCACCCCCACCGAGTGCCCATGACCACTGTCGCCACGCTATCGACGGAATTGAAGCGTCGTCTGCTGCTCACGATTCTGGAGAGCCGGCACGGCGATCTCCGCGAGGAGAGTCTCAACCGGCAGGGCAAGGGGCATTTCCATGTGTCGGGTCGCGGCCACGAAGCGATGGCCGCCGTCGGGCTGCTGATGGAACCCGACGATTACGCGTGCCCGTACTATCGCGACCGCGCGCTGGTGCTGGGCCGAGGAGTGTCCACGCGACAACTCGCGCTCGACTATATGGCCAAGCGCGAGTCGTCCTCGCACGGCCGGCAGATGCCGTCGCACTACAGCTTCCCCGACCTGCATATCTGGAGCGTGCCCACGCCCACCGCTTCGCAGCTCCTGCCGGCGTGCGGCATGGCGTGGGGCATGCAGCTCGACGGCAAGTCGAGCCTCACCGTCGCGACGGTTGGCGATGCCGCGGCGCGGCAGGGCGACTTCTATGAGACGGTGGCGTTCGCGAAGGAGCGGCGGCTCCCGCTGCTGCTCGTCGTCGAGGATAATGGCTATGGCATTTCGAGTCCCACGCGCCGCACCAACCCGCTCGCGCTGAACGTGCTCGCGCCCGACGAATGGGTCGTCGTCGACGGCTGGGATGTCGAGCACGTGTACCAGGTCGTGGGGGAACTCATGGCGCGGATCCGTACGGGCGAGGGCCCGGTGTTCCTGTGGGTGCGGATGGAGCGGCTCTCGAGTCACACCAGCTCCGACGACCAGAAGATCTACCGCTCGGCGGAGGAACTGGCCACGCTCGAGGAACGCGACCCGTTGCGCGTGCTGAAGGAGCAGATGATCGCCGAGGACCTCCTCAGTGTGTCCGAGTACGCGCGGCTCGAGAACGAGGTAAAGGAGCAGGTGCGCGCCGACTACGCCGCTGCGGAGGATGCGGAGAACCCGCTGCCCTCCGAGCTCGAGGCCAACGTGGTGCGGCCGATGCCTGACCTCGACGAGGAGATCTTCAAACCCGGCCGCTACCGCATGGGCGACACCATCAACCTCACGCTGCGCGCCGGCCTCGACGCTGATCCGCGGCGGATGATCTTCGGCGAGGATGTGCAGGATCCGAAGGGTGGCGTGTTCACCCTGACGAAGCGGCTCTCGACGGACTTTCCAGAGCAGGTATTCAACTCGCCGCTGGCCGAGTCGACCATCCTGGGCGTCGCCTGCGGACTCGCGAGCTACGGGCGCCGGCCGGTGTTCGAGCTCCAGTTCATCGACTTCATCTATCCGGGGTGGAACCAACTCGTGACGAATTTGGCCACGCTGCGCTGGCGGACGTTCGGGCGCTGGACGTGTCCCGCCGTGATCTACGCGCCGTACGGAGCGTATCTCCCCGGCGGGTCGCTGTGGCACTCGCAGGCCAACGAGGCGGTGATCGCGCATTACCCGGGGCTGAACGTGGTGATCCCAAGCACGCCGGAGGACGCCGCGGGCCTGCTCTGGAGCGCGATGCACGGCGAGGATCCGACGCTCGTGCTGATCCCGAAGCACATGCTCTGGGTGGAGCGCGACGTGGCGCGCACGATTACGGCGGTTCCAATCGGTCATGCGAAACGCGTGGTCGAGGGCAGCGACGTCACGATTGTCGCCTGGGGCAACACGGTCGAGAAGGCGCAGGAGGCCCTCGCCGAGCTGGGCGAGGCAGTGAGCGTGGAGCTGATCGACCTGCGTTCGATCGTGCCGTGGGACCGCGAGATGATCGAGGAGTCGGTGCGGCGCACCGGCCGGTTGATCGTGGTGCAGGAGGACACGGAGAACTGCAGCGTGGGACAGATGATCATTTCGCACCTGACGAGCCGGGCCGACGTGTGGAGCCGGCTCGTGAGCCCGCCGCTGCTGGTTTCCAAGGGCAACGTGATGATCGGCTACAATCCGATCTATGAATACACGGCGCTCCCCGACGCGAAACGCATCGTGCAGGCGGTGCGGCGCGTGATGACCGACCGGGCCGCGCCGCGGCCCGTCGCGCTCCAGCAGGAGGCGCCGCTGCAGCTGACGCCGAGCGGTCCCGGCCCAAGCGCCCGCGTCAAGGTGGTGCGTGGCCGGGACGTGCCGCTGGTGGTGCCGGTGATGGGCGAGGGAATTCGCGCCGCGCGAATCGTGTCACTGCTTAAGAAGCCTGGTGAGCCCATTGGGCTCGATGAGGCACTGTGCGAGGTGGAGACCGACAAGGCGGTGTACCCGATCGAGTCCGCGGTGGTGGGCGTCCTCAAGGAGTGGCGCTGCCAGCTGGGCGACCTGGTCGAGATCGGCCGGGAGATTGCGCGGCTCAGTGTGCCCGGTGCGCTGGAGACGACCGAGGCCGAGTCGGCGGCGGCGTCCGCGGCGGAGTCGCCCCGGGGAAGTGAACCGTCGCCTGTGGCGGTTGCGCCGGTGTTGCCGGCGGAGGCACCGAGTCTGCAAAAACTGCAGGAGACGGCGCGGGTGCCACGCTTCGAGGCGCCGCCACCCGCGGCGGGGCAGATCATGGCGCCGGCGCTGTCCCCGGCGATCACGCGGCGGCTGACGGGGCTCATCACCGCCAACATGCAACTCGATGCGCCGTGGCCGCCGATCCGGGCGGCGCGTGAGGCCGGCAAGGCGGCGGGCCGGGATTACTCGCCCTCCTTGTTGCTCGCCTGGTGTGTCGTTCGCGCGATGCAGCGCCATGCGCCCTTCCGGCGGCTGGTGCAGAAGGACGGCACGATCGTGGAGCACGAGACGTTCGACCTCGGGATCGCGGTGGCGCTCGAGGGCGACCGGCTCGCGACGGCCGTGGTGCACGGGGCGGCGAAGCTCGGCTGGGATGCCTTTGTTGCCACGTACACGCAGGCGATCGCCGACGTGCGCGCCGGCCACGTGGAGGACGTGCAGGCGCCGTTGAACATCACGAGCCTCGGCGCGTTCGGGGTGGAGGTTGCCACGCCGATTGTGGTGCCGCCGGCGATGAGCACGCTCTTCATCGGCAAGGCGCACGAGCGCATGGTGAACGACGAAGGCGTCGTGTATCCGAGCGAGGTCGTAACGCTCTCGCTGACCTTCGATCATCGCGTGGTCAATGGGGCCGGTGCCGCGGCCTTCCTACGGACCCTCAAGGACGGGATCGCCACGTTCACGTTGCCAGGCGAGACTGAGGCATAGGGGCCCGGCGGCGAGGCTTTCGCCACCGAACGGAGACGTCTGCGCGCCAGTTGGGTCCTCCTGACCTCAGCTCCCAATCTCGGCGCCTGGAGCGGGCGACACGGCCACCGCGCGTCCGCTTCCCGACATGGCGCGTCCGTCTGAAACTAACAAGGTGACCGTTGCTGACCCGATTCCGACGGAGCCAGCGTCACTTTGTCAGCGTTTCCGACGGGGACGGAGCGGAGTCTGCGGTCAGGACAAGGAACGCAGTAGAGCGGCCGGAGAAAGCGGGCACGTGCAGGGGCGCAGGTCACGGCGCCCAGTTGGGGCGGCGTTTCGCGTGGAAGGCGGCGATGCCTTCCTGGGCTTCGGCGGAAGTGCGGGCGGCGACGTGGATCGAGTGGGCGCGGGCGAAGTCCGCTTCGTAAGTCGAGGGCCAGAGTTCCGCCAACTCGCGCTTGGTCTCGCTCAACGCCTGCGGGGCGCCTTGCAGGAGCGAGCTGATGATCGACTGCACCTCCGCGTCGAGGGCGGCGGCGTCGGCGACAATCCGGTTCAGGAGGCCGATGTCGTGGGCGTGCTCGGCGGTGAAGAGCTTGCCGAGCAGGAGGAGCTCACGCGCGTCGCGTTCGCGCAGCTGGCGGCGAAGGAAAGTCATGATAATCGCCGGCACCAGGCCGCGGCGCACCTCGGGGTAGCCGAACTTGGCGTCGCGGGTGGCGATCGCAAAATCGGTTGCGCTCATCAGGCCCGCACCGCCGGCGACGGCCGCGCCCTGCACGGCGGCGATCGTCATGAGCCGTGTGCCGGACAGCCGCCGCAGCGCGCCTTCCACCAAGTCGGCCGATTTGGCGGCGTTCTCGCCGCGGGACATCTCCTCGAGGTCGAGGCCCGAACAGAACACGGTGCCCGCGCCGCGGAGCACCAGGATGCGCTGCGTTGGGTCTGCCTCGGCATGCCCGACCGCGGCGATGAGGTGGTCGAGCAGCGGCACGTTGAGCGCGTTGCGCTTCTCGGGGCGGTTTAGGGTCACGGTCGTGACCGGACCGGCGGTGGCAACCAGGACAGGGGCGGAGGAATCGCTCATGGAAGGAGAAAGGTAGGAAAAACATTAGCTGGAGGCCAAGCCGGCCGTTTCCGACAGAAAGCGGGCCAGACTTACCGCACGTTCGGCCAAAATGTGACGCGGTGACGCCCTAACCCCGTCCGGATGGGGTCAGCGTCACGGCGTCACAAGCCGCTGCTGGTCGGGACGGTTCATACTCAAGGGGCGTCACCCGTTCGCCGACTTTCACTTTCACTCTCACTGTCACTCCAGCCGCGGCGGGACCGCGGCCGGCTCGATCGCCATCTCCAGCAGCGCCATCCCGAGGGTCTTGCCCTGCGCGTCGATGCGGAGGGAGCGCGAGCCGCCGCCGCCGAGCACGTGCGGCAGTACGAAGTTGAGCGCCTCCAGGTTCGGTAGCTCGTAACGCGTGACCTCACCGACGCCGAGCGCGCGAAAATGGCGCGCCACGACGTCGGCCGTCAGATGCTGGCGCAGCCAGGCGTACGCGGCCGGCGAGCGCGCGAACACCGCCACGTTGGCGGAGTCACCTTTGTCGCCGCTGCGGGCAAACGCGATGTCACGCAGGTGCGGCATGGCGAAACGGTGACGCCTCCGAGACACCCCGGGACCGAGGGTCGAACCAGTGGATTTCCGGCCGGACTGCTTCCCGGTCGATGAGGCACGGCCAGTAACCGAAGATCGGCAGCGCGCGCGGTCGGGCGTTGGCGTAGCCGGTGGTGCCTTGAGGACCACATGTCACCAGCGGAGCGATCTCGCGTGCGAACCGCTCGACGGGCTCGTGCTCGTCAGCCGCGACGCTCACCCGCAGCACCGTCTCGACCATCCGGACCTCGGTCTCCGGCGCCACGATTCCCGGCATGCACGCGCCGGCGCCCAGGCACTCGATGACCGTTTCACGAAACAGGCAGCCGCGCGCGGCGAGCCGCCGCAGAAGTGCCTCGCCCGCGGCGCGCGCTTTGGTCACGGCGTCGTGCCCGAAAACCGTGAGCTGGCCGTGGGCCTTGAAGCCGTCGCGGTAGGTAGCGGACACCTTCAGCGTCTCCGGCGGTGGCCGGCCCCGTGCGCCCGCAACGCGTACCCGGTCGGCCCCGACTTCCTGCACGGTGACGCCGAGCAGCGATACCTGCGCATCGGGCGAGAGGTACGCGCCGGGATCGCCGATCTCGTAAAGCAATTGCTCGCGCACGGTGTCGCGCGTGACGGCCCCGCCGGTGCCCGCGGGCTTCGTGATTACGCAGCTTCCGTCCTCGACCACCTCGGCGATCGGGAACCCGATGTCGGTCACGTCAGCCAGCTGTAACCAGTCGGTGGAGAACCCGCCGCACGCCTGCGTGCCGCATTCGATGAGGTGTCCGGCGAGCGTCGCGCCGGCGATCTCGTCGTACTGTTCGGCCCGCCAACCAAAGTGCGCGAGGCACGGCCCGACGGTCAGCGACGGATCGGCCACCCGGCCGGCAATGACGATGTCGGCTCCGGCGCGCAACGCGTCCGCGATCGGCGCGGCGCCGATGTACGCGTTGGCCGTGACGAGCCGCGCGGCGACGCCCACGAGCGAAGCACCGGTCTCGAGATTCGCGAACGCGGCAGGTTCCGCGCGCAACGCGGGCAGCACGTCGTCGCCCGTGATCACCGCGATGCGGAGTCCCTGCAGCCCGGCTGCGTCGAGGACGGCGCGCGCCGCGCGGCCGCAGGCGAGCGGGTCCAGGCCGCCGGCGTTGGTCACCACGCGCGTGCGACTTCCGGCAGTCCACGCCGGCGCCAACGATCGCAGGACATCGAGGAAGTCACGCGCGAAGCCGGCTTGCGGGTCTTTTGCGCGCTGGATCGCCATGATCGAGAGCGAAACCTCGGCGAGGTAGTCGAGCGTCAGCACGTCGACCTCCGGCGCACGCGCGAGCAGGCGGGCGGCAGCCTCGGGTTGGTCGCCCCAAAAGGCGGAGGCGTTGGCGATGCGCAACGGGGCGGTCATGGCGGGCTACACCTGCAGGACGCCGGTGTGAAACGAGGCGCGCACGGCGGGCCGGGTCGCGTACGCGAGCGCGGTGGCGAGCACCTGGCGCGTGGTGTGCGGGGCGATGATGGCGTCGACCCAGCCGCGTGCGGCCCCGTAGCGGATGTCGGCCTGCTCGACGTAGTCCTTCTTCACCTGGGCGCGGAGCGCGGCGAGTTCATCGGGACTGCGGTCGCCGGCGCTGCGCGCGAGAATGTTGTACACCACGCCGCTGGCCTGGGCCGCGCCCATGACCGCGTAGCGCGCGCTCGGCCAGGCGAAGATGAAACGCGGGTCAAACGCCTTCCCGCAGAGCGCATAATTGCCGGCCCCATAGCTGCCGCCGACGACGACGGTAAGCTTCGGCACCGTCGAGTTGCTCATCGCGTTCACCAGCTTAGCACCGGCGCGGATGATTCCGCTCTCCTCGGCGTCGCGGCCAACCATGAACCCCGAGACGTCCTGCAGGAAAACGAGCGGCACGCGCGTCTGGTTGCAGTCCATGATGAACCGCGCCGCCTTCTCGGCGCTGCCGGCGTAAATCACTCCTGGCATCTGCAGCCCCGATTTAGGCGACTGCACACGCTTGCGCTGGTTGGCGACGATGCCGACCGGCTGGCCTGCGATGCGCGCGTAGGCGCACACGAGCGACTTCCCGTAGTCGGCCTTGTACTCGTCGATCGAGCCGGCATCGACGATGCACGCGAGCAGGTCGCGCGCGTCGTACTCGCGCCGGCCGTCGAGGCTGACGATGTCGTACACCGCGTTGGCCGGCTTGTCGGTCGGCCGTTTGCGCAACGAGAACTCCGGCGCGGCGGGCGACGCCGGCAGGAGCCCGACCAGCGATTTCAACCGCGCGAGGCAGGCGGGATCGTCGCGTTCCTTGAAATCGACGGTCCCGCTCACCTCGGCGTGCATGGTCGCACCACCAAGCGCCTCGCTGTCGACTTCCTGACCGATGGCGGCTTTGACCAACGACGGTCCGGCCAAGTACAGGCCGCTGCCTTCGGTCATGAGGATCTTGTCGCAGAGGACCGGGAGGTAGGCGCCGCCGGCCACGCAGTTGCCCATGATGGCGGCGAACTGCGGCAGCCCCGCGGCGGAGAGCACGGCGTTGTTGCGAAAGATGCGGCCGAAGTCGTCCTCGTCGGGAAACACCTCGTCCTGCATCGGAAGGAACACGCCGGACGAGTCCACGAGGTACACCAGCGGCAGCGCGCACTCGAAGGCCACGCGCTGGGCGCGGATGATCTTCTTGCAGGTCATGGGAACGAACGCGCCGGCTTTCACGGTGGCGTCGTTGGCAATGAGCATCACGGGCCGGTCGGAGACGCGGCCAATGCCGGTGACCACGCCGGCGGCGGTGAACGTGCCCCAGTCGCGGTACATCCCGTGCGCGGCCCAGAGCCCGAGCTCCAAAAACTCATCGGAAAAATCCAGGAGCGCGGCGATGCGTTCGCGCGCGGTGAGGCGGCCGAGCTTGTGCTGGCGCTCGCGGCCCGAGGCGCCGCCACCCTCGCGGAGCGTGGCCTCCTCGGCGGCGAGTTCGCGGCAGCGGGAGTCCCAGTCGGCAGAAGCGGCGGGCGTGCCGCCGGACGCCGCGGCATCCCTCCGCGACGTCGATGCCGTCGGTGTAGGCGAGGGCGCGCGGGCGGGGGCGGGCAAAGCTGCTCGCGCGGCTCGCGCGGCCGGTGCGGGCGAACCCGGACTAGGGACAGAGGTGGACAGGGGAGGCGGTTTCACACGGCGGGGCGGTATTGGCCGAGGACGGACTGCAGGCAGGCGGTGATCTGGCCGAGGGAGCAGACCTCCACGGTGCGGAGCAGTTCGGCGAAGACATTGCCCTGCGGCGTGCGCGCGACGTTCTCGAGTCGCTGCAGCGCGTCGGGCGCGCGGCGGGCATGGCGGCGCTTGAATGCGCTCAGCCGGTCGACCTGTAGTCGCTGCCGCCGCGGCGAGGTGCGGGCCAGCGGCACGTTCGGGAGCGATGGTTCGCCGGCATAGCGGTTGAGCCCGATGATCGCGCGCGCGCCGGAGTTGACCTGCTGCTCGTAGTGGTGCGCGGCCTCCTGGATGCGGCTGCGCTGGTAACGCTGTTCCATCGCTGGGATCACGCCGCCGAGCGCGTCGATCTCGCGGAAGACGGCCAGGACTTCCTGTTCGACGGCTCGTTCGAGCGCCTTCAATCCCGGCGCGCCCGCGAAGAGATTCATCGTGTGGCGGAAGAGTCCGCTCTCCTCGAGCAGGATGGACTGCGCGTGGGACGCGAGGCGCACGTACTCCTCGGTGGGCGTGGTGAACGGCTCGTCGGCGCTGTTGCTGTGGCAGGAGTTGGTGGCGTTGAGGTACGCGAGGAACAGCTCCACGGCGGTGCGGGTGAGGTTGTTCTTGAACTCGGCGGCGATGAGCGAGCGCCCGCTGGTTTGCGTGTGCAGCTTGAGCCGCTGGGCGGGCTCGGCGGCGCCGATGGCGTCACGCATCCCAATGGCCCAGATCCGGCGGCAGACGCGGCCGAGGACCGCGTATTCCACGTCGAGTCCGCAATCCAGAAAGAAGGACAACCGCGGACCGAAGGCATTCACGTCGAGGCCCCGTGCGCGGAGCATCTCCACGTAGGCAAACGCATTGCTCAGGGTGAACGCGGCCTGCTGCACGGGCGTGGCACCCGCCTCGGCGATGTGGTAGCCGCTGATGCTGATCGGATAGAACCGCGGCATCGCGGTGGTGCACCACGCGATCATATCGCCGAGGAAGCGCAGCGAGGCCTCGACGGGAAACAGCACCTCGTTCTGGGCCTGCACTTCCTTGAGAATGTCGGCCTGGATCGTGCCGCGGAGTTTCACGACGCAGTCCTCGCCGAAGCGGCGGCGCGCCGCGGCGACGTACATGGCGAGGATCGCGGGCCCGGGACCGTTGATCGTCATCGAGACCGAAGCGTTGGGCGCGGTCAGGTCGAAGCCGGCGAAGAGCCGCGCCATATCGTCGACCGTGTCGATCGCCACGCCGCCTTCGCCAACCTTGCCGAGCACGCCGGGGTGATCGCTGTCGAGGCCGTACAACGTCGGGCCGTCGAACGCGGTGGAGAGCCGCAGGCTTGGCTGGTGCCGCGCGAGAAAGCGGAAACGCGTGTTGGTGTCTTCCGCCAGGCCGAGGCCGGCGAACAGCCGCATCGGCTCCTCCCCGGGCGGAGGCGCGCCGGCCGCGGCGTCGGGCGCGAGGTACATTTCGCGATAGGCGGCGTTGGCGAACGGGAACTCGCCCGGCGCGCCCTCGCCGAGCAGGTACTGGGCAACGGCGCCGGGTTCGTCGGTGTCCGGCAGCGCGAGCCTCGGTACCGGCGTGCCGGTGGGCGAGCGGGTGGGGCGCACGCTGTCCCGCAGCGTGGACCAGCGTTGGCCGAGTTCGGCGGCGAACACGGGATCACGCCGGGCGCGATCGGTCTCGGCGGCCACGTGCCGGTTGTAGGCGGTGACGGCATCGGCGACTTGCGAGAGGAGGGGCATGGGGAACAGGAGGCGGCTCAAGTCTCGACGCAGAGCAGACACGGGCGCTCGCCGCCCGGTGGGGAGAGCCCGGCGCGCGCGGCGATGGCGGCGTAGAGCTGATCGACGCCCGGGTCGTCGTGGCGCGCGGCGGTGGTGAGATGCAGCGCGGGCGGGGGCGTGTCGCGGACGAGGGAGGCCGCGAGCTCGGCGCGCGCGGTGCCGCAGCGCGGATCGTCGCACTTGTTGAGCGCGACGAAATCGGCGCCATGGAGCAGGGCGGTCTTTTCGAGCTGGATGCGCCCGCCGTAGTGCGGCGGCAGCACGAAGAGCACGGCGTCGACGAGCGCGCGCTCGTCGCGTCCCAGCGTGCCAAACGGATCGCTCTCCTGCCCGATGCCGACGGACTCGACGATGATCAGATCGAAGCCGCCGCGCTCGCGCAGGACCTGGAGCGCGCCCGGCAATGCGGCGGAGCGGCCGGCCTGGGCACCGCGGGTCCCGAGCGAGCGGAAGAAGACGCGGTCGTTCTGCGCGTAAATGGCGGCGACGCGGTCGCCGAGGAGCGCGCCGCCGGAGCCGGGCTGGGAGGGATCGTTGGCGAGGATGGCGAGACGTCCGGCGCGTTGGTCGTGAAGAAAGCGCGCGGTGAGCTCGTCGATGAGCGTGGATTTGCCGGCGCCGCCTGGCCCGGCGACGCCGAGGACGAAAGGCGAACGAGGTGCGACGCGGCGGCTCGTCGCGTGGGCGCGAGCGGCGGCAGACGACTCGTTCTCCGCGAGCGAAATGGCGCGGCCGAGTGCGCGGTCGCCGTTGCCAGCGGCGAGACGCCGGCGCGTGGAGGCGTGGCGGAACAGCTCGTCGACCATCGCCGCCAGGGGAGTGCCGGCGAAGAAGATGCGGGCCACGCCGGCGCGCTGCAGGAGGCGGGCGTCGGCGGCGGTGATCGTGCCACCCCCGCCGCCGAAAACGGGGATGTCGGCGCCGCTGCGGGCACGGAGTTCGGCGAGCACTTCGCGGAAGAAGACGAGGTGGCCGCCGTTGTAACTGCTGATGCCCACGGCATCGACGTCCTCCTGTACGGCGGCGCGAGCGATGGCGGCCGCGGATTGGTGGTAGCCGAGGTACACGACTTCTGCGCCATGCCGGACCAGCTCATGGTTGACGGTCATGACGGCGCTGTCGTGTCCGTCGCAAAGCGGCACGGCGGTCAGGATGCGGGGCGGGGTGGGGGAACGGCGGTTGCGGCGCGGGGGTACGGCTACAGCCATGGCGGGGACGCTACCCAGAGTTGCGGTTCCGGCAAATGGGGCGCCGCGCCGGGTCGGCCTTTCATCCTTTAGGCGTAAAGCCCGGCAGGAGGCGGGCGCGGGCGGTTGCGCGTCGAGGCAAGTGCGGCAACGTGCGCGGCCCCGGGGCGGGTTTCCCCTCAACCCCACACTCGTTCCGCGCCGGGAGTTCCCACCCATGACGAACCCCACGATCGACCTCGTTGCCGACCAGAACTCACCCTGGCGCGGCCACCTCAGCGCCGCCGAGCGCGCCTTCCTGAACCGCGTTGCCGTCTTTGCGACGGACGAAGTCGCGCCGCATGCCGCGGCGTGGGACGAGGCGGAGGAACTGCCGCGCTCGGTGTTTCAGGCCGCGGGAGAAGTCGGACTGCTCGGCGTGACGGTGCCGCGGACGTTGGGCGGCCGCGGCTTCGGCTATGCGGCGTACGCGCTGGCGATCCGCGAACTCGCGCGCTACCAGGGTGCGCTTGCGATCGACATTGCCGCGCACAACGCGCTGGCGGTCGGGCACATTCTTTTGCGCGGCAGCAAGGCGCAGCACCGGCGGGTATTTCCGAAGCTGGTGAACGGCGAGTGGCTCGGGGCGTGGGCGCTGACCGAGCCCGAGGCAGGGAGCGATTCGGGCGGCGTGCAGACCGTGGCGCGGCCGGATGGCGACGGCGGCTGGGTGCTGAATGGCTTCAAGCGCTTCATCACGCTCGGGCGAAAGGCGGACGTGCTCGTGGTGATGGCGCGGTCGGACTCGGAGGCAACCGGAGGCCAGAAGCCAGAAGCCGGAGGCCGGAAGTCGGAGGACGGAGGTCGGAAGTCGGAAGCCGGAGGGCTGGCGAAGGACGGGGGCCGGAGGCGAGCGGCGGGGCTGTCCGCCGGCGGCGTGGCGAAGGTGGACGGCGGACGGGCGGGCGAGGAGGAGCGGCGGAAGGAGATCAGCGCGTTTCTTGTCGAGAAGTCACAGATCCGGCCCGTGCGCAAAGTGCCGACGTGCGGCCTGCGCGCGAGCGAGACGAGCGAGTTCAAGTTGGTGAATGCGCGCGCCGAGATGCTCGGTGAGCGCGGATCGGGACACACCGGCGCGCTCGCGTGCCTCGACAAAGGGCGCATTGGTGTGGCCGCGGTTTCGCTCGGGCTCGCGCGCGCGGCGCTCGATGCGGCGCTGAAGCATGCGACGACGCGCAAGCAATTCGGCAAGCACCTCGCGGATTTTCAGGCCGTGCAGTTCATGCTCGCGGATTGCGAGACGGAGTTGCGCGCCGCGGAGTTGCTGGTCCTCGAAGCGGCGCGGCTCGCGACGCTGGGAGTGCGGCATACGCGCGAATCATCGATTGCGAAACTCTTCGCGAGCGAAGCCGCTTCGCGAATCTGCAATCGCGCGCTGCAGATTCACGGCGGCTACGGTTACACGCGCGATATTCCCGTGGAGCGTTACTGGCGCGACGCGCGGCTCAGCGAAATCGGCGAAGGCTCGAGCGAAGTGCAGCGGATCGTGATCAGTCGAAGCCTGCTCAGCAGTTTTCGCAGTTTTCGCAGTTTTCGCTGACGCGAAAACTGATTCGGGAGGCAAGACGACCGAGACTGCGGAGAATTGTTGTCGGATTTCGCGGGAGGCGGCGTTGGTATCGCTGCGATCGCGCGAGCAGTCCTGCGGGAATTCCGCGCGACTGACTTTTGTTTTCGCCGTGGCGGCGAAAACAAAAGATCCGGACATTATCCGGACATTATCGGGCAGTATCTGGACATTATTCCGGAGTATCTGGACATTATTCCGGAAGTGGCCGGCCCTAGGCGCTTTATAATTGTTGCCCTCGGACCCTCTGGATCGAAGGAAGCGCGGTCGCGAAGACCGAGAAAGGAGGAAGACTACGAAGAGAGGAAACGGAAGCGGGGCGCAAGAAGGGCGGAATTGGGGCGGGGTAAGGGCAAGACGAGGGCGCGGAAAGGGCGCCGGCGGGGCGCGGATTTGCGCGCCGAGGGCGAAAAGCGCGCGCCCATTGGGGGCAATTTGGCGGAACGGGGGGAGGACCGGCAGATGTGATGAGTCTGCCCGGATCAGTCTGATCAGTCCGATCAGTCGGATAGGTCGGATAGGTCGGTTCTCGGCCGGCGTATGCCGGCCGAGAACGAGAACGAGAACGAGGAAGAGTAAGAGAAAGAGAGTGGCAGGGCGTCGGGTGGGGATTCACCCACCGCAAAGCTGGGTGACCACCCAACAGTCGGGGCAATCGGTTTGGCCTAGGATCGGCGCGGAATCTCCGGACAAAGCGTCCGCCGAAACAAGGACTCCAACTCAGTCCAAACCAACTATGACCTCCATGTTGTCTGCCCCTGGCGGGATTGGGCGAACGCCCCAGTCTCCTCGAAATCGCGGGTTCGCGCTCCCTTCGGCGCTCACCCTCTTTTGTGTGCTCCTGCTTTCAGCCTTACCGACTTTCGCGCAAAGCGTGGTCACGACGCTTGGCGCGGCGAATAGCCTGAACGGGCCGACGTTCCTGGCGCTGGACACCCGGACGATCGGCGGAGTGAACGCCACCTGGCTTTACGTCTCGGAACACGGCAACACCGATGACACCGGCGGCGGCCGCATCCTGCGCTACAACCTCACCTCCGGCGCGACGACCGCGACGGTCGTGGCGAGCGATTTCACCAGCCCCGACACGATCATCGTCGACAGCTCCGGTGACCTGATCATCGCGGACCGCGCGGCGAACACCGTCCGCCGGATCCCGAACACGGGCGGAGCGGGCTCCGTCGTGATCGCGACGGGGCAGGTGCACGGCCCCACCGGCATGGTGCGGGACGGGGCGGGCAATCTCTTCGTGGCTGAGCACGGCGACACCACCGGTTCCCTCGGGAACGGTGGTGGCGTCGTTTCCAAGTGGAACGCGTCCGGCGCGCTGGTCACGGCGTTCGGTGGCGACGGCCGCATCAACGGTACCGAGGGCGGCGGCACGGCCTTCGCGGTGACCGGCCCGTACGGCGTTGCGCTCGACGGCAACCGCCTCCTCGTCACCGACAGCTTCAGCTCCTTGATCCGCGTGTTCGACGCGACGACGGGAGCCTTCATCACGGAATACAGCACCGGCTCCGGCACGCTTCCGCTCGGCATGAGCATTGATTCGACTGGCGATCTCTGGGTGGCGGTGAGCAGCGGCGGTGGCACGGGCGCGACGCAGGAAGTCCGCCGCATGTCCACGACCGGTGGCGCGGCGTCGATGACGCTGACCGGCGGCCTCTCGCTGCCTTTCCACGCCGTGGTGGATACCGCGGCCAACCGCGCGTACGTCGGCGACTACAACAACGACCGCGTGGTGGTCTTCAGCCTCACGGGCGGCACCGGCTCGGCTCCGGTGATCAACAGCGCGGCGAGCGCGACGGCGACCGTCGGCCAGAATTTCACCTATCAGATCACGGCCTCCAATTCGCCGACGAGCTACGCGGCGACGGGCCTGCCTGCCGGGCTGACGCTGAACACGAGCACGGGCGTGATTGCGGGCATTCCGACCACGGCCGGCACGAGCACGGCGCAGCTCACTGCGACGAACGCGTCGGGCACGAGCGCGTCCTTTGCGCTTTCCTTCAACGTTTCCGCGGCGTCCTCGCCCGGCACTCCGGCGGCGCCGCTCGGGCCGACGGTGACGGCATTTGACCTGGTGCTCGCTTCGGTTGTCCCCGGCGTGAGCGCCGAGTGGGAGATCGTCTTCGACACGCCGGTTACCGGCGTCGATGTCGGCGACTTCATCGTCAACACGCAGGGCGCCGCGACCGCGACGCTCACCGGTGTCACGGCGGTCAACACGACGACGTACCGGGTCGCGATGAACTACACGGATACGAACGGCGCCATCCAGGTTGCGATCCGCACCTCCGGCACGGGCATCAGCGGCGGCGGCAATGCCTTCCGGGGCAGCGGTCTCACCGCGACTCCGGTCTATGGCACGGGCACGGCGCCGGCGGCCGACACCACGTTGCCACAGGTGGCCTCGGTCACGGCGGGCGCCGCGACGGGCAACAATGCCACGTTCACCGTCACCTTCAGCGAGGCCGTCACCGGCGTGGATGCGAACGACTTCATCATCACTGGCACGAGCGCGACCATCGGTGCGGTCTCGGGCAGCGGGACCACCTACACCGTTCCGGTCACGGCCTCTGGCAGCGGCACCGTGACGCTCACCGTCGTGGGCGGCGCGTCGTCCGCGATTCGCGACGCCGCTGGCAACTACCTCGGCGGCGTGGGCAACACCTCGGGCTCCGTCACGATCGCGGGCGGCAGCGGCGGTTCGGCGCCGACGATCTCCAACCAGACCGCCACCGGCACGGTCGGCAGCGCCTTCAGCTACCAGGTCTCCGCCACCGGCGCGACGAGCTACTCGATCACGAGCGGCACGCTCCCGGCCGGGCTTAGCATGTCGGCCGCCGGCCTCATCAGCGGCACGCCGACCGCCGCGGGCAGCAGCGTCGTCACGGTCCGCGCGACCAACGCCAACGGCAATGCCTCGGCGCAGCTGACGATCACGATCGACCCGGGCTCAACCGGCACGGTGCCGACGATCACCAGCGCCACGACCGCCACGGCGACCGTGGGCACGGCGTTCACCTACCAGATCACTGCAAGCGGATCGCCGACCGGCTTCACCGCGACGAACCTCACCGGCACCGGCCTCGCGATCAACGCCACCACCGGCGTGATCTCGGGCACCCCGACGACCGCGGGTACGATCTCCTCGCAGCTGCGCGCCTCGAACGCGAACGGCACGAGCAGCGCCGTTACGCTGACGATTACGGTCAGCCCCGCTTCGTCCGGCAGCGCGCCGACGATCTCGAATCAGACGGCCTCGGGCACGGTCGGGACGGCGCTCAGCTATCAGGTCTCCGCCACGGGCGCGACCAGCTACGCCATCACGGCCGGCACGCTTCCGAGCGGCCTGAGCATGTCGACCGCCGGTCTCATCACCGGCACGCCGACCGCGGCCGGCAGCAGCGTGGTGACGGTCCGCGCGACCAACGCCAACGGCAATGCTTCGGCGCAGCTCACGATCACCATCAGCCCGGCCACCGCCCCGTCCATCCCGGTCGTCACCGCGGCCACGGTCAACGGCACGGTCGGCGTGGCGCTCTCGCACAGCGTCGTGGCGACCAACAGCCCCACGGGCTATGCGATCGTCGGCCAGCCGGCCGGTGTCTCGATCAACGCCACCACCGGCGTGATCTCGGGCACGCCCACCGCTTCGGGCACCTTCAGCGCGACCGTCACCGCGACCAACGCGGCCGGCAGCGGCACCGGCACGATCACCTTCGTGATCGGCAACTCGCAGGAGCCGCCCAAGAAGGCGCAGACGATCAGTTTCAGCGCACCGACGAGCTCGATCGTCATCGGTATGCCGGTGCGCCTCGGCGCGTCCGCCAGCTCCGGCCTGCCCGTGAGCTATGTTGTGATCAGCGGCAGCGCGACGCTGCGCGGCGACATGCTGACGGTCACCGGGCCCGGCCCGGTCACGGTCCGCGCCACGCAGATCGGCGACAACACTTGGGCGCCCGCGAGCGCCACGATCACCGTGACGGCCGACAAGGCCGCGCAGGTCATCCAGGCGAACTCGACCATCCGGGAGATCGACGCCGACAGCAGCCTCACGCTGACGGCGACGGCGACCTCCGGCCTGCCGGTCACGTACACGCTGGTGAGCGGTCCCGCGACCCTCAGCGGCAACGTGCTCACGCCGACCGGCGCGGATGGCGTGGTGATCGTCCGCGCCTCCCAGGCTGGCAACGACTCCTACCTGCCGGCGGCGAATGTCGTGCTGACGTTCCACGTCAACGCGGTCGGCCAACAGGTCTACTTCGGCTCGCTGGGGACGGATCACGTGGCCGCCGCGGTGTCGCAGGACGGAAGCAAGGGCACGCTCGTGCTGCGCGTCAGCGCCACCGGTGAGGTCGTCGTGGTGCGGTTCAATATCGCGCTCGGCATGTTCCTGGCCCAGGCGACGTCCACGACGCCGAGCAAGGCGCCCGCTGCGGAGGACAACGTGATGGAAGGCCAGGTCGTCGAGGCGACGGCCGGGCGCACGGTCAGCGGCACCGTCGCCGACGGCGTGATCCGCGGCACGATCGAAGGCCTCGGCGCCTTCACGGCCAACGTGCAGCCGGCCAGCGGTTCGCTGGCGGACTACGCGGGCCTGTATGTCGCGACCATCCCGGGCTCGGCCCGCGGCGAGACGTACGTCTTCATCGCCGCCGACGGCACCGCCTACGGCCTCGTGGTCACCCCGACGTTCTCGGTCGCGGGCACGGGCACGGTCTCCGCCAACGGCGCGGTCTCGATCGACCTCTCGGACGGCGGCAAGATGACGGCGAACGTGAGCGAGAAGAAGGACGCCCTCACCGGCACGGTGAAGCTGTCCAACTTCGAGTCGCGCTTCGCGGGCATCAGCGTCTCGGTCAACGCGACCGACCGCATGGTGAACATCTCGTCGCGCCTGAAGGTGAGCAAGGATCCGAGCCACCCGTCGATCGTCGGCTTCGTGGTCAACGGCACGACGCCGAAGCAGATGCTGATCCGGGCGGTCGGCCCCACGATGTCGGTGTTCGGCTTCACGAACCCGCTGCCCGAGCCCCGGCTGAAGCTCTACAACGCCGCCGGCGTGGTGATCGCGTCGAACAATGGCTGGGCGGACAACGCAGATGTGACGGCTGCGGGCAAGACCCTCGGTGCGTTTGACCTGCCGACGGGCAGCAAGGACGCGGCGATGGTGGTGACGCTGACGCCGGGTCTGTACACGGCGATCATCGATTCGAACGGCGAAGGCACCGCGCTGATCGAAGTGTACGACGTTGCCTCCAACGCGCTCGTGCCGAGCAAGCAACTCGTGAACATCTCGACCCGCGGCTACGTGGGCACGGGGAACGACGTGCTGATTGGCGGCTTCGTGGTCAGCGGCAACCAGCCGAAGCGGGTGCTCATCCGCGCGGTGGGCCCGTCGCTGTCGAAGTTCAACGTGGGCGACCTGCTCGCCGATCCGGTGCTCAATGTCTATGACGGCGCCGGCAAGGTGATTGCGAAGAACGACAATTGGGGCACGCCGCAGACCGTCGGCAGCGCGCAGATCGCCGCCTCGGTGGCGGACATCAACGCCGCCTTCTCGGCCACCGGCGCGTTCCCGCTGGACAATGGAACCAAGGACGCGGTCGTCATCATCACCCTCGATCCGGGTTCATACACGGCGAT
Source organism: Opitutus sp. ER46 (assembly GCF_003054705.1). Taxonomy (NCBI): domain Bacteria; kingdom Pseudomonadati; phylum Verrucomicrobiota; class Opitutia; order Opitutales; family Opitutaceae; genus Opitutus; species Opitutus sp. ER46. The sequence continues at coordinate 64,929 of NZ_QAYX01000020.1, read as the reverse complement.
GGTCTCGGGGGCGAACGGGACGACAGGCTCGGCCATGGTCGAGATCTACGAGATTCCCAACCCGTGATGAGCTGGCGCCCGGCGGATCGTGAGCCAGGGGCTCGCTCCGCCGGGTGCACCGGCTGCCCCAGTCACGGATTGAGTTGGTCCCGGACGTGCCGCCAGGCGCGCCCGGGACTTTCGTATTTGGAGAGCGAAAGAGTCAGCGCGGCGTCGGCGATGAAGGGCGTCAGCGGCCCGGGATCTTCGGCAGCGGGGCGTCGATCTCGATGTCCTCGGGGTGATTGCGCTTGTCCTTGCGGCGCTCGTGGCGGTCGCGGAGCAGCTTGTCGAGCTTGTCGACAAGCCCGTCGAGCGCGCTGTAGGCATCGTCGCTTTCGACATGGGCCACGAGGTCGGGACCACCGATCTCGATGTGGCCGGTGGCGGTGAAGTGGTTCTGGCGGCCGCGGGCCTGGTCCTTGTTCAGCCGGATGTTGAGGCGGATGATCCACTCGTTGTGCCGCAGGAGGACGCCGAACTTGTCGCGAATCACATCCTGCATCGCCGGCGTGAGTTCCACGTGGACTCCCTGGAGAATGAGTTTGGAGGCGAGGTCGTCGGGATTGGTATTCATGGCGCTCCAGACAACGAGGTGGGGGCTTGGTGACGCGGGCGCCGGACGGCGGATCAGCGGATGCAGGCGCGCCGACGCGGCGGGAGATGTAAATCGCGAGCGCGCCGGCCGTAGGGAGAAACGCGGCAACGTGGAGTCAAATCGGCCAGTGCGGCCCCAGGCGGGGGTAGTCGGACACCGGTAGCAGGTACACGTAGGTGTCGACCTCGAGCAGGTGGTGGGGCGGGCGTAACGGGAGCCGTTGGCGCCGATAGAGCCCCTCGGGCACGCCCTCGAAGCGATCGAGCGCGGCGAGGCAGGCGGAGCTGACGGACCAAAGTTCGCCGGCGACACCCTCGGCGTCGGCGGGATCGGCGACCAAGCCCGGGTATTCGCCGAGGTGGTACAGCGTGTGGCCCGGCACGGTCCGGGCGGGAGCGACGTACCGCTGCGCGGCGAGCAGGTGATGATTGGGGCCACCGCGTTTCAGCGTGCCGTAAACGAAGAGGAGATGCGGGCCGTTCGGCATGGCGGGGTTGGGGTGGCGGAGAGTCGAGGAACGCAGGCGGGAGGCCTCTCCGAGTGAGTGCTCCCGGCTGCCAGCATCCGCTACGCCGATGCAGCAGGTGTCAGGCCGCCGGCGCCGAACTGTTGTTGCCGGGAGCGCCGCCCTCAGTGCTGCCGGCGCGAATCTCGACGATGACGGCGGTGGTGTTGTCACGGCCGGACCGCTCGATCGATTCCTCGACGAGGCAGCGGGCGGGGGGGAGTTCGGCGCGTTCCGGCGGCGGCGTGCGGATGAGCTCCTCGAGTTGGCGGTCCCAGAGACCGTCGACGAGGCCGTCGGAGCAGAAGAGAAAACGATCGCCGGGATGGTGGTGGACGGCGCCGATGTGGGGTTCGACGAACTGGTGGCCGGCGCCGAGGACCTGCTGGAGGGCGTTGCGGCGCGGGTGGGTGCGGGCCTCGCGTTCGTTGACCTTGCCCTGGCGGCGGAGCCAGCCGACGTGCGTGTGGTCGTGGGTGACCTGGGTGAGGCCGCCCTCCTTGGGGAGGTAGTAGATGCGGCTGTCGCCGATGTGGGCGAAGTACATCCACTCCGGCGTGAACCAACCCAGGCTGAGGGTGGCGCCCATGCCGGCGCATTCCTCGTACGAGTAACCGAGCTTCAGCAGGTCGTTGTGGATCGCCATCACGAGTTCGTTGAGCAGGTCGGGGAAACCGCTGCCCATGCCGGCGGCGGCTAGTCGGAAGGCGCGCGGAAAGAGTTTGGTCACCCGGTCGACGGTGATGCGGCTGGCGAACTCGCCGGATTTGGCGCCGCCCATGCCGTCGCTGACCGCGAAGACGAAGTCGCCACCGCAAAGGGATGCGTCGCCGACCTTGCCCAAGTACCGGACATCGTGGCCGTCGAACGTCAGGGCCAGAAAGGCGTCCTCGTTGTTGGGGCGGACCTTGCCCACGTGGGTCATGCCGGACCAGTGCAGATGGATGGGCGGACGAGCCCCGGCGGGACCGGCGGCAGGCGCGGGCTCCGCGGAGGGCGGGAGGGACGGGTCGGACGGGGTCATGCGTCGGGAGAGGGCTTGAGGGTGGCGATCTCGTTGCCGGCGTCGTCGAGGATCGTGGCGAATTCGAAGTCGATGATGCAGAACCGGCCGTCGGAGGTGCGGTACGTGATGTTTCGTAACGCGCGGTCCTCGTGGCGGATGCCGTATTTCTCCAACTCGGCGAAGATCTCGACCTGGCGCTGCTCGCCCAGGTGTTCGACGCGGCCGCCGCAGTTGGTGGTGACGAGACGGAGGCCCTTCGGATCGGCTTCGAGAACGCGCGGGACGAAGTCGCACCCCCGGGCTTCGAGATGCCGCAGAACCCGGGTCTCGTGGTCGAACCGCTCCCGGGCACGATGCCCGCGGTAGGTCTTGTAGACCCGGCCGTCGAAGCCGATCCGCACCATGGCGCGGGCGGTGTCCTTCATCTCTTGCATGTCGTGCGGCGAGTGTCCGCGGCGGTCGGGACGGAAGCAAGGCCGTTGACGGAGGCCGGCGATTGGCGTCGGCGTCGGGCCTCGGCCGGAGCAGAAATCCGGTTGCTGCGAAAGAAAGTGAGCATGAATGCGATTTCTTCGTGAGGCTGGCATGCCCGCTGCTTAATTGCGTTCACTTCTTTCCGAGGGCTTTCTCTCGAAAACGCTTCACGCACCCCCGGTAAAGGTCCAATCACTCCTGCCCAACGCACGACACCTATGGCGAAGATCAAACTGGAATACATCTGGCTCGATGGCTATCAGCCGGTCGCGAACCTTCGTTCCAAGACGAAGATTATTGATGGCGAGTACGGCAGCTTGAAGCTGGCCGACTTGCCGGTCTGGGGCTTCGACGGCAGTTCAACGCGCCAGGCCGAGGGCAAGAGCTCCGACTGCCTCCTCAAGCCCGTCGCCCTCTATCCTGACTGTACGCGGACCAACGCGTATCTGGTCATGTCCGAGGTGCTGCTGCCGAATGGCCAGCCGCATCCGACGAACAGCCGGGCGACGATTCCGGATGACGAGGGTACCTGGTTCGGTTTCGAGCAGGAGTATTTCTTCTTCAAGAACGGCAAGCCGCTCGGCTTCCCGGATGATGGTTTTCCGGCGCCCCAGGGTCCGTACTACACCGGCGTTGGCTACAGCAACGTGGGCTCGATCGCCCGTGAGCTGACCGAGAAGCACATCGACATCTGCCTCGCGGCGGGGATCAACATCGAGGGCATCAACGCCGAGGTGGCGAAGGGCCAGTGGGAGTTCCAGATCTTCGGCAAGGGTTCGAAGAGCGCGGCCGACCAGATGTGGGTCGCCCGGTACATCCTGGTGCGTCTCTGCGAGGCGTACGGCGTCGACGTCGAGTTCCACTGCAAGCCGATCCGGGGCGTGTACAACGCGCCGCTCGACTGGAACGGCTCGGGCATGCACTCGAATTTCTCGACCAAGCACATGCGCGAAGTCGGCGGCAAGGACTACTTCGACCGCCTGATGGCCGCGTTCAGCAAGTACATGGACGAGCACATCGCCGTGTACGGGCCGGAGAACCACCTGCGCCTGACGGGTCTCCACGAGACGCAGTCGATCGACAAGTTCAGCTTCGGCGTGGCCGATCGTGGTGCGTCGGTGCGCGTTCCGCACAGCTTCATCAACAGCGGCTACAAGGGCTATCTCGAGGATCGCCGTCCGAACTCCGCCGCTGACCCGTATCTGGTCGCGGGCCGGATCCTTAAGACGATTCTCACCGTCCCGACCAAATAAGTCTCGGCAGAGGCAGACCGGGCGGCAGGCTCGGTTCAGCCCATTGCTTTCGCGGCGCCGCCATCGTGCGGCGCCGCTTTTTTGTAGCCGGGAAAGGCCCTTTGGGCCGGTGGGGAGAAACCGAGTTGCCGGTAGGGGGCCCTTCGGGCATCAGCGGCTCAACGCCTTTTCGATGCCCCCGACCACGCCGCTCGTCCGCATTTCACCCTGGGAATGGCTGCAGACCATGCTGCTGGCGGTGAACCTGCTGTGGACGACGCTGTGTCTTGGCGGCTACCTGCCGGGCACGATGGTGGTGACCAGTTGGCTGACTGCAGCACTTCTGCTGGTGCATGCGGTGGGCTGGTGGCAACGGGCGCGGCGTGGTGCCGGCTGGCGGCCTCATCCGGCAGGGTGGCTGTTCCTGCCGTTCCTGGCGTACGCGGCGGTCAATGTGGCGTGGGTTTCGCCCGTGCATTGGCTGGGCTGGATGGACTGGCTGACGTGGGCGCAGTTGATCGCGGTTTTCTGGGTGGTGCTGAACGGCAACGAATCGCGACTCACGCAGCGCCTGCTTTACGTCGTGCTGTTTACGTTGGCCGTCGTGGCGGTGGTGCTCGGCTGTCATCAGAAGTTTGTCGACCCCACGTGGCTGATGCTCGGTCGGACGCAGGCGGAGCAGTTTTTTGGGCGGGCGAGTGGTCCCTTTGGCATTCCGAACAGCCTCGCGGCGTTCCTGATGCTGCTGCTCCCGGTGGCGGGGGCGCTGACACTGCGCCGCGGCGCGAGTGCGGCCGAGCGGGTCTTCTACGGCTGGCTCACGCTCGTGCTGCTGCTGGGCGTGGGGATCACCATCAGTCGCGGCGGCTGGCTGGCGTTGGCGTTGGCGCTGACGGTGTGGCCGCTGCTGGCGGCGGGGGATTCATGGCGCCGGCGGATGGCGCGGGCGGTGCTGGCACTGGCGGTGGTCGCGGTGGTGGGGACGTTGACGTACGCGGTGTCGCCGGCCGTGCAGGAGCGGTTCGACGATTTGGCGCGCGGGATGGGGGAGCGCAGCCGGCCCATTCTCTGGCGCGCTGGTTGGAGCATGTTCGGCGAAAAGCCGGTGTGGGGGACGGGAGGCGGCAGCTTCGATGTGCTGTTCGAACGGTATCGTCCGGAGGGCTTCCTACTGACCCCGCGTTGGGCGCATAACGACTATCTCAATACGCTAAGCGATTATGGCCTCGTCGGCTTCCTGCTGTTTTTTGGCGCGGCGGGGGTCGTCGTGGTGCGCGCGTATCGGGGTGCGGGGCAGACGTCGGTTGGCGGAGCGGGAGGGGAACGGCTCGACGCGCTCGACGATCGCTGGGTGCGGCAGGCGCAGGGGATTGGACTGCTGGCCTTTGGGCTGCAGCTTTTCGTGGACTTCCATTTCAAGCTGCCGGCGCTCGCGATGACCTTTGCCACGCTCGCGGCGATCACGGTGCGCCGGGCTTGGCCGGCTGGTTCGCAGGCGGTCGCGCGAGGAAAGGCGTGGCTGGCGGTGCCGGGTGCGATGGCGCCGATCGCTGCTGCAGTCGCGACTGTTTGGGTGGTCGTGCCGCAGTACCGGGCAGAGAAGCTGAGGCAGGACGGACGTCGGCTCATCAACGAGTTGGCGGAGGAGGCAACCAGCTCGCCCCGGTTCCGCGAACACCTGGAACAGGCTCGGGAAGCGCTTTCGGCCGCGGTCGTCCTCGCACCCGGCAACGCGCAGGCCTGGGCCGATCTTGCGTACATGCGGGCCCAAGCATCGCGAGCGGACCCCCGGCGGGAGGCAATCTTGGGGCGACTCGCCGAAGCCGATGCCAACCGCGCGGTTGCGCTGGCGCCGCTCCTGGCCGAGGCGTGGGTGCGTCGCGGTGTCGCCCGGGACATGCAGGGAAGGTGGAACGAAGCCGGGGATGACTTTGCCAAGGCGATCAAACTTAGCCCCAAGTCGGTTCTGCCATGGTTCCATTACGCGTACCATCTGGCCCAAAAGCCCGCAGGTCATGAACTTGCTAAAGCATTGGTGGAGTTCTGCTTGAGGCTGGATGGGAAAAATTCCGAAAGCCTGCGGTTGCGCGACTCCCTGGCGACCGGCCATACTGGGCGGTAAGGAAACCCATCATGCACCCCCGGCTCACGCTCTGGTTGGCCTTCTTCATGTTTGCGGCGGTTGGCATCGTTCGCAGCCAGACACCGGCTGCGCCGGCTCCCGCCCCATCGATGCCGCCCGGCCAGATCGTCGCGAAGCAGGTGGTGGGCGCGGTGTCGATGGCGGTGAATGGCGTGACCTCCGAACTGAAGAACGACGCGCCGGTCCCGCAGTCTGCGATCATTACCACCGCCAAAGAATCCAGCGTCGTGCTGGTTTTCTCGAACGGCGCCACGACTCAGCTCGGACCTGACACCGTGCTTACGGTGGAAGAGTTTCTGCAGGACCCGTTCAGCGGGACGCTCGCGGTGGGTGAATTGAAGGAAGAGCCGACGCGGTCACGGACAAAGCTGCGCATGGCGCGTGGTGAACTCGTCGGCAAGGTGGCCAAGCTGCGCCACGCCGAAGGCTCGGCGTTTGTCATCCAGACCCCGGTGGGCGCGGCCGGCATCCGCGGCACCACGTTCCGCATCGTTTTCCGCCCGACCGGCACTGGTCAGGCCTTCGCCGTTTTCTCGATCAGCACGGTCGAGGGTAATGTGAACTTTCAGCAAGGCGGCGCTGGTGACCAAGGTGGGGTAGGCGGCGCCGGCCAGGGGCAGGGCCAAAGCCAAGGTCAGGGGCAAGGGCAGGGCCAGTCTGGCGACCAGGGGCAGGGCCAGGGCCAAGGGCAGTCGGGGGATCAAGGCCAAGGCCAAGGTCAGGGACAGGGCCAAGGTCAGGGGCAAGGTGGCCAAGGGGCTGGCCAAGGCCAGGGCGGCGGGGCATCGGGCCTCGCGGTGGTTGGCGGGCAGGAGGTTGTCCTTACCCTCTCGGTGGAGGTGAATCCGACGACCGGTCAGGTCGTGATGACCGCGCCGCCGACCGTGACCTCGACCCAGCCTATCAGCGCCGAAACACAGGCGCTCATTATCCAGATGGCGCAGACGCTCGTGACCACGGCGTCGACGACAAGCTTCAGTCAGGGCGAAACCAGTGGAGGCTCGACCAGCGGTTCGTCGTCTGGTGGCAGCGGTACGAGCGAAGGCAGTGGCACGAGCGACGGCAGCGGCACCACGAGCGATACCGGCACGACGTCTGGCTCCGGCACCACCACCGGTACAGGTACGACCTCCGGAACCGGTACGACGTCCGGGACGGGCACCACTTCGGGCACCGGATCGACCTCGGGTACGGGATCGACGGGCGGAGGCAGTACCCCGGCTCCGACCTCGCCGGCTCCCACGACGCCACCGGCCACTCTCACGCCTGGCGCCGGTGGCAGCTAAGCCTGGTGACGCGCGGCGCCCATGGCTTGCCAGGCCGCGCGTCTGAGCACAGCGCCGCGTCCGGAAATCAGCTTCCGTTCTGAATCCGCGCAGCTAGCCTCGCCCCCGATGTCGCTGTTTCAGAAGGGGAAACTGAGGTCCCAGCTTCATTGGCTTCTCCTGCTGCCAATCCCGCTGCTCTGGTGCGTGCTGCATCAGTACGGGGTGCTCGACGCGGCGGAAAACACCTCCGTCGACTGGCGCTTCCGCTACCGGGGCGAGCTCACGCCGCCGGTGAAGGTGATCTATGTGGACGTCGATTCGCTGTCACTCGATGCGATCGGCAACATGCCCTGGGACCGGGTCTATTTTGCGCGCGTGGCGGCGGCGCTGGTGAACGAGGCCAAGGTGAAAGCGGTGGGTTTCGACTTCGTGCTGTCCGAGGCCGGCATGGCTGAGTCCGCCGACCGCCGGAAGATGGTGATCGGCAACGTGGAGTTCGGCCGGTTCCTGCACAAGCAACCGCCCGTGGTGCTGGCGGCGGGTTACGGCGGATGGCACTTTATCGACGTGCATGGCAAACGGCGGGAGCGGGCGCTACCCCTCATCGCGCGCGAGCGACGCCGGCTGGAGGACATCGATCCGCCGGAGTTGCCTGCGTTTGAGACCAGTCCGGATCCGGACAAGACGCGGCCATTCAGTCCGCCGTTTTCCGGGTTGATCGACACCCTTGATCAGGACACCCGGCTGGTGCCGGCCTATGCGCCGACCGCCACGCGCACCTACCATCACATGGCGGTGGAGTTGGCCCGGCTCTACTGGGGGCTGCCGCCCGGCAGCATCAAGATCGGCGACGACTACCTCGATTTCGTGCGGCCCGACGGCGGGCGCGTGGCGCGCGTGCCGCTCAAGGACCGGCAGTTGATCGAGGTGAATTGGTTCACGCGCTGGCGCTCGCGGTACACGGCGCATGTGGAGTTCGTCGATCTCTATCACTATGCGGAGTCGCTGGTGTCGGGCACCGCTGAGGAAAAGGCGACGGCCCGGGAGTTCTTTTCGAATCCGGAATTCAAGGACGCCGTCGTGCTCGTCGGGCCGGTGGATCCGCTGTTGCAGGATATCGCTCCGACCTCGCTCGATCCGAACGCGGTGCCCCGCGTCGGCGTGCACGGCAACGTGCTGATGACGATCGTGTCGGGCCGGTACCTGCAGCACGTGCCGCGGGTGGTGGAGCACGCGATCATCTTTGGCCTAGCGGTCGTGATGGCGGCCTTTGCGGTGATGGGCGGTTCGCGCGCGGTATTCGCGAAGATCGCGGCGCTGCTCGTGGTGGGGGCGTTCGTGGCGGTGACGTTCACGGCGTTCAGCCGTGTCGACCTGGTGCTGCCGCTGGTGGCGCCGCTGGGGGCGGCCTTCAGCACGAGTTTTGCAGGACTGATCTGGCAGGTCGTCGCGGAGCAGAAGGCGAAGAGCCGCATCAAGGGCATGTTCGGCACGTATCTCGCGCCCGCGGTGGTGAACCAGATGATCAACTCGAAGCGAGACCCCGAGCTCGGCGGGCACGACGCGGAGATCACGGCCTACTTCAGCGACATCCAGAGCTTCTCGGCGTTTTCCGAGGTGCTGCCCTCATCCAAGCTCGGCGAATTGCTGAACGAGTACCTCACCGCGTGCACGGACATCGTGCAGTCGGAGATGGGCACGCTCGACAAGTACATCGGCGACGCGCTCGTCGCGATGTTCGGCGCGCCGCTGGATGCGCCGGACCACGCGTACCGCGCGTGCATCGCGTCGCAGCTCGTGCAGCTGCGCGCGGCCGAGCTGCGCGCGAAGTGGAAGAGCGAAGGCGACAAGTGGCCGGCGCTCGTGCACAATCTTCGCAACCGCATCGGCCTGAATACGGGCGTCTGCATGATCGGCAACATGGGCAGCCGGACGCGTTTCAACTATACGATGATGGGCGACAACGTGAACCTGGCGGCGCGCATGGAGAGCGGCGCGAAGAGCTGGGGCGCGTACACGATGTGCACGGAGTCAACGCGGCTGGCGTGCCTCGGGCACAACCCCGACCGCGTGGTGTTTCGGGCGCTGGGCCGGATCGTGGTGAAAGGCCGCACTCAGCCGGTGCCAATCCATGAGATCGTCGGGCTGAAGGAGAACGTCACGGATCAGACCCGCGAGTGCATCGCGCTCTTCGAGCGCGCGCTGGAGCGTTACTACCAGCGGGACTGGACCGGTGCGCACGGGCTGCTCGAGCAGAGCGGGCGGCTGGAGCCGAACCAGCCCGGCCGGGACGGTGGGGTGGGCACGAATCCGTCGCTGGTGTACGTCGATATCGTGCGCCACTGCCAGGTCGAGCCGCCGCCCCCGGATTGGGACGGCCGGTATGTGATGAAGGAAAAGTGAGGCGGCCGCGCGGCGCGCCTTACTTCAGGAGCATGTCCTTTACGGTGCGGCCGGCGGGGATCATCGGCAGCACGTGCTCGGTGTAGGGCACGACCACGTCGAGGACGAACGGGCCATCGTGGTCGAGCATCTCCTGGATGGCGTCCTTGAGCTCGCTCTTCAGGTGGACGCGGCGGCCGGCGATGCCGAAACCCTCGGCGATCTTCACGAAGTTCGGATAGAGGCCGTCGAGGTTGTCGGGGCTGCCGACGTTGGTCTCGTCGCCGAGAATCGTGTTGCCGCGGACGCTGCCGTAGAAGCGGTCTTCCCACTGCACCACCATGCCGAGGTGCTGGTTGTTCAGGATCATCGCCTTCGCACCGATCTTCTCGATCTTCGCCGTGGCGAGCTCCTGGATGTTCATCATGAACGAGCCGTCACCGTCGATATCGATGACCTGGCGGTCGGGGAACGCGACCTTGGCGCCGATCGCGGCGGGATAACCGAAGCCCATGGCGCCGAGCCCCAGCGAGCTGATATAGCGGCGCGGTTCGGAGAACCGGTAGAACTGGGCCGACCACATCTGGTGCTGGCCGACGCCGGTGGCGATGATGGCGTCGCCCTTGGTGAGTTCGTAGAGCGTCGCGACGGCGGCCTGCGGCACGATGTACTTGCTGTCGTCGTACCGGAACGGGTGCTGCTTCTTCCACGTGGCAATCTGCTCGTGCCAGGCGCGGGTGTCGGGGGGCGTGAACGACTGGGCGGCGAGGAGCTCGTTGAGCCGGCGCAGCGCGTGCTTGATGTCGCTGATGATGGGGAGCTGGACGCGCTTGTTCTTGTTGTGCTCCGACGCGTCGATGTCGATGTGCACGATCGTTGCGCGGCTGGCGAACTTGCCGGTGTCGCCGGTGATGCGGTCGTCGAAGCGGGCGCCGAGCGTGAGCAGCACGTCGGCCTCGTCGACGGCCCAGTTGCCGTACGCGGCGCCATGCATGCCGAACCACTGCATCGAGAGCGGGTGAGTCTCAGGGAACGCGCCCAGCCCCATGAGCGTGGTGGCGACGGGGATGTTGGTCTTTTCGGCGAACGCACGGAGTTCCTTGTGGGCCTCCGCGGAAATGATGCCGCCGCCGGCGTAGATCACCGGGCGCTTCGCGTTCGCGACCAAGGCGATGACCGCTTTGAGCTGTTCATCGGTGGCGAGCTGGGTGGCGGAGGCGTAGGCGCTGCGGAACTGGACGTTGGCCGGGAACGTCGGCGTGAACTTCGCCTGCTGCACGTCCTTCGGGATGTCGATGACGACCGGGCCGGGACGACCGCTGCGGGCGAGGTGGAACGCCTCCTTGAAGACGCGCGGCAGCTCCTTCACGTCCATGACGAGGTAGGAGTGCTTCACGATCGGGAGCGTCAGCCCGAAGAAGTCGGTTTCCTGGAACGCCATCTTCCCGATGTACTTCGAGTACACCTGGCCGGTGATCGCGACCAGCGGGACGGAGTCCATGAATGCGTCGGCAATCGCGGAAACGAGATTGGTGGCGCCGGGGCCGCTGGTGGCCATGCACACGCCGACGCGACCCGAGGCGCGGGCGTAGCCCTCGGCGGCGAACGAGCCGCCCTGTTCGTGCCGCGGGAGGATGACGCGGATCTTCTCGGTGCGGGCGAGCGCCTGATGCAGCTCCTGCGAGGCACCGCCGGGATACGCGAACACGACGTCGACGCCCTCGCGGACCAGGCACTCCACGACGCAGTCGGCGCCCTTCATTTCGCGGCCCACATCAGGTTTCGACGGCACGGCGGAGGAGGTGGCTTTTTTCATGCGAGAACGTGGTGGAGGTACACAGACGGCGGACAGCAAAGGCCATCGCTTTGATGCGACGCAAGGCCGGATTCCGGAGCGTCCGACGCCAAGTGTGTCACAAGCATCGCCGGTGGCAATCGGCAGGCCGGAGGTGCGCGGGCGATAAAAAAGAGAGCCCGGCAGCAATGCGGCTGCCGGGCTTGCGGAGCCGGCCATGATCGCGGGGCCGGCTCCGCCTGACTTTGCTTCTAACCCAAAGGGACGAAGTTCGGATCAGTAGGTGTAGGACGGAGTCTGCTGATCGAGCTTCACGAGGGCGGCATCGTAGAGCATGCGCCGTTGGGCGGGGGCGAGGCCCGGGAGGAGAACGGCGTCCTCATAATCGCGGTACTGGCGCCAGAGTTCCTCGACGAGGATGGTGCGGGAGTAGTCCGCCAGGATCAGGTCGACGATGCGGGTGGAGACGAGCGGGGCGAGCGGGCCGGAGGCGTTGATGAGGGCCTCGCGGATGGCTTCCTTCTCCTGCACGAGGCGATCGTACGTCTTGATCTGCTCGGCGTTGAAGGAGGCGAGCTCGGCGACGACCGCCTGGGCCTTGGCGCTGTCCTCGGCGTTCAGCTTGCGGCTGGGGACGAGCTGGATGCCGAAGCCACCGGCCATCTTCACGAACTCGACGCGAGAGGTGGAGAACTGCTTCGCGAGGTCGGCGCGACGCTTGTTCATCGTGCGCTGGTACCCGTCGCGGTCCTCGACGAACTTCGCGAGCCGGTTGCGGAACTCCTGCGGGATCGCCGGGGTAGCGGCGCGCGGGCGGTTCGGCAGCGGGTAGGCGACGAGCGCGCGACGGATTTCCTCGGCCATGGTGTCGAGCGCCGCGAGGCGGGTGGCCTGGGCCTCGGCGAGCGCCTTCATGGCGGCGGTGCGTTTCGAACCGAACCAGCGGCGGTCCTCGCGATAAAGGGCATCGCGCAGTTCCTTCTTAAGGGCGGACTTTTCCTTGGTGTAGTTCGCGATCAGCGTCCGGGTTTCGGCGGGCAGGCTGGCAGGAAGGCGGAAGCGGCTGGTCTCGGGGCTGAAGTACAGGTAGGGCCCGCGGGCATCGAGGCCGATCTCGGCCATGGGGCCGCGGCCGGAGTCATCGAGCTCCATCGCGTATTCGCGCAGGAGACGGCGCTGGGCGGGCGAGAGTCCCTCCTGGAAATAGGAGGCGCCGCGCATGAGCTTGGCCTCGTCGAGATTCGATTCCCAACGTGTGTCGTCACCGAGGCGCCAGTCGCGGGCCTCGTTCCAGTCGGAGCTGTTTGAGAAGAGGCTCCAGCCGGTGAACTCGTCGCGGATCGCGTAGCCCATCTTTTCGACCTCGAGGGCGCGGGGCTCCTGCTGGCGGGCGAAATCGGCGAGCTGGGCTTCGCGGGCTGCGGGGTCGAGCGCGCGGACAGATTCGATCTTGGCGCGGAGCTCGTCGACGAGGGCGGTCTTGGCCGCCGAGTAGTCGTCGATCATCTTGCGGCGCTTTTTCGAGAGGCTCTCCTCGTACAGGAACGGGCTGAGCGGCGAGTAGTACGGCTCGTTCACATGCTCGGAGAGTTCGAGCGGGATGGTTGAGAGGCTCAGGCTCGCCGAGCGCGTGCGATTGCGCGGATAGGATTCGCCGAGCGCGGGAGGGGTGGGAGGAAAGAAATAACGGCGTGGCCGCCAAGTCGTCGCGGAGGAGTAGCCCCAACCCGGGGTGAATGTGTTCCAATGGCTGCTGCCGTAGTACCCGGAGCTGCCTCCGTAGTAGGTGCCGCCCCAGACGGGCGTCGTGACGGTCGTCACGCTCGACTGCGGCTGTTCGATGTAGGCGTTGGACGAGACGGGCGCGCTACCTCCGCTCGAGGTGGGAGCCGTGGTGGTTGCCATCGCGGAGCTCGCGGTGGCAAACGAGAGCAGGGTCCCGGCAACGGCGAGGAGAGCTGGGCGAACGAGGAGAGCGGATCGTTTACACATGGCGGATACGGGGTTGAGAGAGAGAAAGGAAACGACTGGCGTAATCCTATGCGTGGCGCGTGCCAAGGCTTACAGTAATCGCGTTAGATGCTATTTATCAATATATTGCAGTGCCGATGCCGCCGATACGTGCCGACGTCCAGAGTGAGCGTTGGTTGCTGACAACCAATTTGGTGCCAAGTCGGCCGATTCTCCGGTTGTGGGCGCCCACATATGCTCCCGAAGGTGCAGGAGAATCAGGGGCTCGTACGCGCCCATATGCCTGCGGTTGTCTGACGCCGTGCTCCAGTCGCCGGCCTGAGCAGAGGCAGGTGTCGAAATCGGCGTCCGCGGAGCATCGTTGGCGGGGCGCTCCCGACGGTGCATTTGGGAGCAAGGGCGGGCGCGTCGATTTTTCGTGTGGCACCATGCCGGCGGAGCCTCAGGGTGAAATCATGCTCAAGCTGCTCTTTATCGGTGACATCGTGGGTCGTCCGGGCCGGGAGATCATCCTGGAGAAGTTGGGGCGCCTGCGGCTCGATATGGGCTTGGATTTCGTGATCGCGAACGCGGAGAACGCGGCCGCCGGGGCGGGCATCACGGGGTCGATTGCCAAATCGCTGCTCGAGGCGGGCGTCGACGCGATCACGCTGGGTGACCACGTCTGGGACCAGCGGGGCTGGGAAACGGAGATTACCCAGGTGGACAAGGTCTGCCGGCCCGCAAATCTCCCGGCGAAGTGCCCCGGGTGGGATCACGTGATTATCGAGACGCGCGGCTTCCGCGTGGCCGTGTTTACGGTGCTTGGCCGCAGCTTCATGAACACGAAGGCAGACTGCCCGTTCCTGACGGCGGATCGCCTCATCGATCAACTCAAGGCGCAGGCGGACGCGATCATCGTTGAAATCCACGCCGAGGCCACGTCAGAGAAGCAGGCGCTCGGCTGGTATCTCGACGGGCGCGTGACGGCGGTGGTGGGCACGCACACGCACGTGCCGACGGCGGATGCGCGCGTGCTGCCACGCGGCACGGCGTTCATGTGCGATCTGGGCATGACCGGTCCGTACACGAGCGTGCTGGGGCGGGTGGTCGACCCGATTATCGCGCGCTTCATGGACGGCATGCCGCGGCGGGTGGAAGTGGCGACGGAGGACGTGCGCATTTCGGGCGCGTTGATCGAGATCGACGCGTCGATGGCGAACGCGCGCAGCATCGAGTTGGTGACCGTCCGCCGCTGACCTCAGGTCGGCCCGAGACGCGCATGTCACCATGGGGCGGCTCACGTGAGGAGCCGCGCGCGGGGTGATATGCGTCGGAGTCTTGCCGGACTCAGCTCTTCACCTTGCCGGCTTCCTCGTACACGCCGAGGTGCCGGTAGCGCTGGTAACGGGCGTCGAGCAACTGGTCGGTGGAGAGTCCGCGCAGGTCGTTGAGATGCTTCTGGATGATGTACTTCAGCGCGCTCGCGGCCTGTTGCGGGTCGTGGTGGGCGCCGCCGAGCGGCTCCGGCACGACCTCGTCCACGACGCCGAGCTTCTCGAGGTGATCGGCGCTGACCTTCAATGCTTCGGCCGCCCTGGGCGCGGCGGCGGAATCCTTCCAGAGAATGGCGGCGCAGCCTTCGGGTGAGATGACGGAGTAGTAGCTGTTTTCGAAGATCAGCACGCGATCGGTGACGCCGATCCCAAGGGCGCCGCCCGAGCCGCCCTCGCCGACGACGATGGAGACCGTGGGCGTCTTCAACAGCGACATCTCGCGAAGGTTATACGCGATCGCCTCCGAGACGTGGCGCTCCTCGGACTCGACGCCGGGGAACGCTCCGGGGGTGTCGATAAAGGTGAGCACCGGGATGCCAAACTTCTCCGCGAGGCGCATGAGGCGAATGGCCTTTCGGTAGCCCTCGGGCTTGGGCATGCCGAAATTCCGGGCCATGCGCTCCTTGGGGTCACGGCCTTTCTGCTGGGCCACGATCATCACCGCCTGACCGTCGAAGTACGCGGTGCCGCCCACCAAGGCGCGGTCGTCGTTGTACTGCCGATCGCCATGCAGCTCCTGAAAGTTCTCACAGATCATCCCGACGTAATCGAGGGCGTAGGGGCGTTTCGGATGACGCGCGATCTGCACCTTCTGCCAGGGCGAGAGGTTGGAGTAGATGTCCCGCTGGGTGCTTTCGATCTTGGACTCGATTGCCTGGATCTCGGCGCGCAGATCGACGTTCGTTTCGATCGAACGCTGGCGAAGCTCGTCCAGCTGCTTCATCAGCTCGCGGAGCGGCTTTTCGAATTCCAGGACGTAGAGTGGGGATTCCATGCGGGCGGGAAACTAGGGGGCCGGCGCGAGCGCTGTCAACGGACCGCCCTAGGCTCGATTTCCAGCTGGGCGGAGACCGAAAGATGGGGGCATCGGCGCTGGACGAGGGCCCCCGGTGTGAGCAATTGGGCACGGTTTTCCGCGTTCATGAGAATTCCATAAATAACTTCAGGGAAGTGGGCTACGTGTGATGCAGAGGGTTTGCGTGCAGCTTTGGCCCACCTCAGAGGCGGGCTTGGCCGGGTGGCCTGGAAGGCCGACCGGCGAGGTTCGGAGCGGCGCGAGTGCTTGTCGCCCTGGCGCCCCTGACGTCAGCCCTTGCCGGACGGTTTGCGGCCGGCTTGGCTGGCGGCGAATTCGCGGGCGCGAGCCTGCAAGGTTTCGAGCGGGCTGGCCGGCGTCGGTTTCTTGTTCGGCGTCGCTTGGCCTTGGGCGGCCGTTGCCGGGTCCGAAGGCAGGACGGCGGCGGCGACGTGTTCGGCGCGATGCAGCCAGTCTTGGGCGGCCGAGAGGGTTTGGCCGATCCCCGTGTCCGGGAGCTTCAGCTCGGCATCGACGGCGTGGCCGATGCGCGCGAGCTTCTCGAGCGCGTTCTCGGCCCGGGCGAAGGCGGTGCCGGTCGGACCGGCGGGGACGACTCCGGAATCCTGATACCCGTTGACGAGCCACTCAAGAGCCCCGGTCTTCAGGTCGAGGAGCAGCCCGTGCACTGGTACCTTGGCGCCGATCAGCGGGCTGGCGCGCGCGATCTCTACGCTGCGCTGCACGTTCTGCCGCTCGGAGCCGAAGAGGCCGAAATACTCGACGAGGTTTTCGGGGAGGCGCTGCCGATCCACGCCGAGCGTGCCAAATCGCTCGAGCAGCTGGAGCATGGTGTTCTTTCCGGAGAGTCCATCACTGTGGCCGATGACCACGATCTCGCGGGCGCCCTTGAGCGCGCTGGCGAGGCCCAACGAGCGCATCGTGCTGCTGAGCGGTCCGGTGATGACGCCGCCGGCGTTGCGCAACCAGATGAACTGGTCGTCCGGCACGCCGAGCGCGTCGGGCAGCAGCGAGTTGAGACGCGCGTCGAAACAGGTAAGGGCGGCCACCGGCAGCGCGTCGGCAAAGGTGCCGGCGGGGATGAACGCGCTGCGGTCGCCTGCGACGCGGCGCCGGTTCACTTCGAGGATCGCTTCAAACAGGCGCATGGCGGATGGGCGGGCGACTGGCCGCGGAGGAATGACTCAGTCGCGCTTGGGCGTGACGTCGACGCCGAGTTTCAGCGGCGGCACCTCGGGCACACGCACGTCGCCGGCGGGCGCCGCGGCCGGGGTCTTGGCCATGGCGTTGCGGAGAACGGGCACTTGTTCGAGGAGCTTGTCGAACTTCACGCCGGTGAGGCTTTCGAGGACGGGCGGGAGCTGGGCGACAATCTGGGTGATGTCGCCGGTGAGCTTGCTGGCACCACCGCCGACGCCGTTGCCCGAGTTGATGATCACCATCTTCTCGGTCTTCGCGAGCGGCTCGCTGATCTTGCCGGCGACCTCCGGGAGGACGCGGACGATCATCTCGATCACGGCGGCCTGGTTGTACTCCTTGAAGGATTCGGCCTTCTGGCGCATCGCCTCGGCCTGCGCCTTGCCCTGGGCCTCGATGATGTCGGCCTCGGCGAGACCGCGTGCCTTGTTGGCCTCGGCTTCGGCGAGACCGGTGGCGCGGGCAACTTCGGCGTTGGCGAAACCGGTGGCCTTGGCGGCTGCGGCGGCGCCGGCGGCTTCGGTTTCCAACTGGAATTTGTGGGCGTTGGCGAGGGTCTCGACCTTGTAGCGCTCGGCGTCAGCCGGCTTCTGTACGTTCGCCTCGAGCTCGCGCTGGCGGCGGAGAATTTCCTGCTGCTGCAGCTCGATCTGCTTCTGCTTCTCGATGATCTGCACCTGCACCTCTTCGGCCTTCACGAGCTGGCCGGTCTTGAACTTCTGCAGGTCGTACGCGAGGTCGGCCTCGGCCTTCTTCTGGTTCACCGCGGCCTGGTACTGGGCGACGTTGGTCTGATAGTCGCGCTGCGCCTCGGCGATGCGGGTGTCGGCAACAAACTTCGCCTCC
This sequence comes from Opitutus sp. ER46, assembly GCF_003054705.1. Classification (NCBI taxonomy): domain Bacteria; kingdom Pseudomonadati; phylum Verrucomicrobiota; class Opitutia; order Opitutales; family Opitutaceae; genus Opitutus; species Opitutus sp. ER46. Next base: position 47,121 of record NZ_QAYX01000020.1, on the reverse strand, counting down.
TGGCCGGCCTGCGTGGCCTGGGCGGACTTGATCATCGCGTCGCGGTCCGCCTCGGCCTGGGCGATCTGGGCGTCGCGCTTGACTTGCGCGATGCGGGGTTTGCCGAGGGCGTCCAGGTAACCCTGCGAGTCGCGGATGTCACGAATCGTGAAACTGACGATGCCGAGGCCCATGTTGGCCATGTCGCCAGCGGCGACTTCCTGGACCTTCGAGGCGAAGGCGTCGCGGTTCTGGTAAATCTCCTCGACGGTCATCGTGCCGAGGATGGCGCGGAGGTGGCCCTCAAGCGTCTGCGTGGCGATGTTGCGGATCTCGTCGTTTGACTTGCCGAGGAACTGTTCGGAGGCGGTCGCGATGGAGATGTCGTCGCCTTTGACCTTGATCTGCGCGACGCCGTCGACCTTCACCGGCACGCCCTTGCTCGTGTACACCTCGGGGGTCTGCACATCGATCGTGAGGAGCTCGAGCGAGAGCAGGTCGACCTTTTCAAAGACCGGCCAGACGAACACGCCGCCGCCCTTGACGATGCGGAAGCCAACGCTGCGCTTGGTGCCGTCGGGGTCGACGACCAGCCGCTTGCGGCCGGAGATGACGAGCACCTGGTTCGGCCCGACCTTCGTGTAGCGGCTGGCGAAGATCGCCAGGAAGACGAAGATGACGACGACCGTGATGCTCGCGATGGCGAGCGCCTTGAAGAGCGGGAAGTCGGTGTTGACGACGGCGGCCAAAACCGGGGCGGACAGGGGCAGCGTGACGTTCATGGGGAAAGAGACTCAGGCGATGGGTTCGACGAAAAACTGGGTGCCGACGACGCGCGTGATCCGCACGGTCTGGCCCATGGCGAGGGCAACGCCTTTTTCGGCGCGGGCCGGCGCGGTGTAGCGGGTGCTCGCCTGCACGTAGGCAATCTCGCCGACGCCATTCTCGGGGATCGGCGACATGAGCGACGCCGGCAGGCCGACGACGGAGGCGATGTGCGATTCGCTCGAGCTCTGGGTGCGGCGGAAGATCGCGTTAAACAGCGCCAATACGCCGAGCGCGACGAGCAGCGCGCCCACGATCGAGAGCGGAGCGCTCAGCCACACATCCGAGGTCGCGGGAATGTCGGTGAAAAGAATGCCGAACCCGCCGAACGCGGTGATGAAGCTGGCGAGCACGACCGGGCTGAAGAAGGAGATGCCGGGGATGCCGGCATCGTCGAACCCGGCCTCGGCGTGTCCGCCCGTCCCGATGTCCTGGCCACCGGCGACATCGTGGCCGCCGCCGAAAACATGACCCGCCACCGCGCTGATGAGCGTGAAGAGCAGGCCGACAACGAGACACACGGCATAGAAGAGTGTCGTCATGGTGGTAGCTGGAAGCGGCGGGATCGAACCAGCAGCCCCCCGGGGCAGCAAGCGAATCCCAGTTACTAAAATCGGGGAGATTTCCCCCGCTGGCAGTTGGGCGTCGGCCGGGCAGCCATTGGGCGAAGCCTGGTTGGCGGCTAACCCTGCTTCAGCTGCTCTTTCCAGCTCTTGATCTTGGCCTGCGCGCCGAAGTGCTCGGCCTTGGCCTTGTCGCCGCGCTCCATCCAGATCCGTGAGAGGGTCGTGTTGATGAACACGTCGTCGGGCTGGAGGGCGTGGGCGTGTTCGGCGGCGCGGAGGGCCTCATCCAGCTGGCGGACGGAAAAGCTCACCTCAGCGAGGGCGTGCCACGCTTCGAAGGAGGACGGCGCGGCCGTCGTCGCCTGCGCCAGCTTGCGCAGGGCCTCGCTGGTGTCGCCGACGGCGTAGTCGGCGGTGGCGTCTTCAATCAGCGTCTGGAGTTCGTCGGGCATCATGGCGGTGGGCGGCACACAGATGGGGCAAACCCGCGGAATGTCCAAATGACTCAGAGAATGAGCATCGCGTCACCGTAGCTGAAGAACCGGTATTCGCGGGCGATCGCCTCGGCGTAGAGCTCACGGAGCCAGGCGATGCCATCGGTGTTCCCGGGCGCGAGAAACGAGGCGACCAGGCACATCAGTGTGGAGCGCGGCTGGTGAAAATTGGTGATGAGCGCGTCGACGCCGCGAAACGCGCGCGGCGGGTAGATGAAGAGGCCCGCCTCCGCCACGACGTCGCGCTCGAGTGGTGCGGCGTTGCGGGCGAGGAAGTCCTCGATCGTGCGCACGCTCGTGGTGCCCACCGCGACGCGGCGGCCGGAGCGCGGCGGGAAGAGCGCGTGCTGGGTGGCAACGGGGACCTCGTACAACTCGCGGTGAATCTGGTGCTCCTCGACGGTGTCGGTGCTGATGGGTTTGAATGTGCCGAGCCCGACGTGGAGCGTCATCTCAGCGGTGCCGACGCCCTGCGCCGCGAGCGTTGCGAGCAACTCGGGGGTGAAGTGCAGGCCGGCCGTGGGGGCCGCGACCGCCACTTGGCGCGCGGTGTTGGCGTACACGGTCTGGTAACGCTCAAGGTCGGTCGCGCGCTGCTGCGGCGCGATCGCGTCAGGGCGGCTGATGTACGGCGGGAGCGGGACGTCGCCGACGCGATTGGCAACGGCGGTGATCGGTTCGTTGCCGGGCGTGGTGAACCGCACGATCGCGGCGCCGTCCGCCTCGCGGGCCACGATCCGCCCCGTGAACGCGCCGTCGGGATGAGCGAAGGTGGCATCGACGGGGAGACGCCGGCCCGGTTTCACGAGACAGCGCCAGGTGCGATCGTCGTCGGTCGGGCGCAACAGAAAGCACTCCACGGCGCCGCCGGTGGGACGCCGCGCATGCAAGCGCGCCGGCAGGACGGCGGCGTTGTTGCGGAAGAGCGTGTCACCGGCGCGGAGAAACTGCGGCAGGTCGGCAAAATGATGGTGGGCGAACGTGTGCGCCGCGCGGTCGACGACCAGCAGACGCGACGCATCGCGCTTCGCCGCCGGCGTCTGGGCAATCAGGTGCGGCGGGAGGACGTAGTCGAAAAGGTCGGTCGCGAGCGGCGGCATCGCCCGGGAACTGAAACGGCGGCGGTGCGGCTGGCGAGAAGGAAGCGGGATCACCCCGAGGGGGCAGCGCCGGCAGGATTCTTACTCTTCCTCTTACTCGTTCTCTTTCTCTCGATCGGTCGCCCGCTGCGTCGAGATGGGAGCTGTGGCGGAGGCGACACGGCGATCGACGGGACGGACGGGATGGTCCACGGGACGCGGGTGAAGGCAGATGCCGGACGGACGGGACGGATCGTTTCTGAGAGAACGAGAACGAGAAAGAGAACGAGAACGATTTGGGCGGGCGCTGAAGCTGCCCGCGACCTCAATCCCTCAATCCCTCAATCCCTCAATCCCTCAATCCCTCAATCCCTCGCGAGAAAGAGAAAGAGGAAGAGAAAGATACTTGGAGGAACTCAGGCTACCAGCTTCTGGAGGGTGCGGCGGATGAGGACGCGGGCGATCTGCAGCTTGTAGCTGTTGTCGTCGGTCGTGCGGGCGTCCTGCAGCAGCAGGTCCGCCGCGCGATTCGCGGTCGTCTCGGTCACGGGCTGGCCTTCCAGCGCGGCGTTGGCGGCCTCGACCTGCCACGGGGTGGGGGCGATGGCACCGAGAGCGACGCGCACCTGCGAGAGCCGGCCGGCGTCGACGCGAGCGGCGGCGGCGCAACTGACAAGCGCCCAGTCGAAGTCGCTCTTTTCGGCGAGTTGCAGATACGCGCTGCGCCGCGCGCCGGGCGTGATTTCGACGCGCAGGATGAGATCGGCCTCGCCGAGCGAGTTGTGCGCGCCGACGGTACGCCAGGCGTCGGCGTACAACTCGGCGATGGTGAGCGTGATGGTCTTTTCGCCGCGCTGGATGACGACGCGCGCGTCGAGCGCGGCAAGGGCGATGGCGAGGTTGGAGACGCACGGGCTGAGGCACATGTTGCCCGTGAAGAGGGAGTGGTACTTGGTCTGGCCGGTGCGGGCGAGGCACGTGCGGCCGCCCTTCTTGCGGCAGACGACGTCGCGGTGCCGGTAGTACCAGCAGCGGGAGTGCTGCGCGAGGTTGCCGCCGAGCGTGGCGACATTGCGGATCTGCGGCGAGCCAACGTCGGCGGCGGCCTCGGCCACGCCGGGCAGGTCGCGGCGGATCGCGGGATCGGAAGCCAAGGTGGTGAGCGTGACGTTCGCGCCGAGGGTCCACGTGGTGCCGGGGCGGACGTCGGTCCCGCCGGGCAGCGACTTCACGTTCACGAGTGTCGCCGGAGAGCTGATACCCTCCTTCATCTCGCCGAGCAGGTCCATGCCACCGGCAAGGAAGCGGCCGCCGCGGACGGCGGCGACGGCGGATGCGGCGGAGCGGGCGGTGACGTACGCGAAGGGTTTCATGCGTGACTCTCCTTGGCGGCAGGTTGGGCGGGGGCCGGTGCGGCGGCGCCTTGCGCGATGGTGGCGAACACCTGGTCCAGCTTGCGGCGGCGCTCGCCGTCGGGAGCCGGGACCTTGCCGAGGGCGGCAAGCACCCGGGCGGGCGTGATCGGGAGTTCGAAGACGCGCACGCCAATCGCGTTGGCGACGGCGTTGGCGATGGCGGCGGCGGTCGGGATCGTGCACGGCTCGCCGACGCCGATGATGCCGCGCTCCGGCATGTCGAGGAGCTCGATCTGGATCTCCGGGATGTCGGCCGCGCCGGGCAGCTTGTAGGTCTCGAAGTTCGGGTTGAGGACGACGCCCGTGCGCGGATCCATGATCCGCTGTTCATAGAGCGCGTAGCCGATGCCCATGATGACGCCGCCGTTGATCTGGCTCTCGCAGGTGAGGCGGTTGACGACGGTGCCGCAGTCCTGGACGGCAAGCATCTTGCGCAGCTTCACGAAGCCGGTCTCGGTGTCGACCTCGACCTCGGCGAACTGGACGCCGCAGGCACCGGTGTTGGAGAGACCGTCGCGGAACTTGCCGCGGACCTGGAGCGGGGCGCGCGTGATCTTGGCGCACGCGGCGGCCCAGTTGGGGCCGCGCGGATCCGGGAGTCCGCTGAGCTGCTTCAGCTCGGTGAGGGCGTTCTCGCAGGCGTCGTAGATGGCGGGGCCGATGGAGGCGGTGGTAAGGCTGCCGCCGCTGAGGCCGGACCAAGGCAGGCGGCTGTCGCCGACACGGACGGAGATGAGTTGCGGATCAATCTGGAGCTGCTCGGCGGCAACGACCTGGGCGACGGTGCGGGAGCCGGTGCCGAGGTCCTGGGTGCCGACGCGGACCTCGACCGTGCCATCGCGGTGAATTTCGATCTCGGCCTGCGACGGGTACCAGCGGCTCATCCAGGCGGCGCCGGCGCAGCCCATGCCGACCTTGACGGGTCCGGGAGTGGCGCCGGGCGCATGATATTTCTGTTTCCAGCCGAACTTCTCGGCGCCGATCCGGTACTCGCGTTGGCGAATCTCGCTCGGGTCGTTGAGGAGGCGGATCTCGACGGGGTCCAGGCCGAGCTTGGCGGCGAGGTCATCGAGCGCGGCCTCGATGCCGGCGGAGGCGACGGGGTGACCGGGGGCCCGCATCGGGCAGGACTGGCCGGCGTTGACGGCGACACTACCCTGGCGGACGCGCTGGTCGGTCGGCCGGTAGATATAAGGAGCGGGAAACGCGGCTTCGCCGCTGCCACCCTCGTTGCCGGCGCCGGTGCGGAAACCAGGAGTGCCGAACGACTCGAGTTGGAAGCCCGTGAGCTTTCCGTCGGCCGTCGCGCTCATCTTGATATGCTGGAACGAGGACGGCCGGTTGCCGACGGCGAACGCCTGCTCGAAGCGCGTGAGAATCAGGCGAACGGGCGCACGCGCGGCGCGGGCGAGGCGCGCGCAAAGCGGACTCTCCGGGTGCGGCGAGAGCTTCGCGCCGAAGCCGCCACCCATGTGCTCGCAGATCACGCGCACCTGATTCTGCTGCAGCTTGAGCATCTGCGCGAGGGTGTCGCGCGTGCCGAAGACGGCCTGCGTGGACGTCCAGATCTGCACGTCATCGCCGTCCCACTGGGCCACCGTGCCGTGCGGCTCGAGCGGGTGATGGATCTGAATGGGGGTGGTGTAGATGCCGTCGATGACCGCCGCGGCGGAGGCGAACGCGGCGTCGGCGTTGCCCTTTTCGCGGGGTTTGCCGCACGTGAGGTTGGCGGCCTTGCCGCGGACGGGCGGGGCGTCGGGGAGGGCGGCGTCGATCTCATCGACCACGACCGGTTTCGTTTCGGCGTCGACGCGGATGAGCGCGAGGGCGTCCTGGACGGCTTGCGCGGAGGTGCCGGCGAGGGCGGCGAGTTCGGCCCCATGGAAGCAGACGTCGAACTCGCCCTCGGCGGCGAGGACGCCGGCCTTGATTCCGGGCGCGGCGAGTGCGGCGGAGAGGTCGATGGCGCGGATGTGCGCGGCGGGCCACTTGGAGCGCAGGATGGCGCCGTAGAGCATCCCCGGGAGGTTGACGTCGGTGGTGAAGCGCGCGCGCCCGGTGACCTTGGCGGGACCTTCGAGGCGGGGGCGGGACTTGCCGAGATACTTGGATTCAGTCGGCCACGGCATGGCGGGGAGGGGTTAGGCGTTGGCGCGGCTGGCGGCGAGGGCGCGGCTGGCGGCGAGGGCGGCCGCGAAGATGCGCGGATAGGAACCGCAGCGGCAAAGGTGGCCGGAGCAGGCCTTGCGGACTTCGGCTTCGGTCGGGTGGGGGGTGCGCTTGAGGAGCGCGGTGAGGCTCATGACGAACCCCGGCGTGCAGTAACCGCATTGGAGACCGTCCTCCTTGATGATCGCCTGCTGGATGGCGGTGAGACCGTCGCGGGAGATGCCCTCGACCGTGGTGATCTCGCGGCCCTGGACCTCGATGGCGAGCATCATGCAGGCGTAAACCGGCACGCCATCGAGGAGGACGGTGCATGCGCCGCAGGTGGCGCGCTCGCACACCTCCTTGGGGCCGGTCTGGCCGGCGTGAAGCCGGAGCGCCTCGAGGAGCGTGACCCGCGGCTCAAGCTGGAGCGTGCGGCGTTCGCCATTGATGAGGAGCGTGACCGGGACGGCGCCGGGGCCGCGGGGCTGCTCGGCGTTGAGTTGGGCGATCTCCGCGGCCACCGAATGCGCGCCCATCGTGGCGGCGGTGACGGCCGTGGTGCCGAGGCCACGCAGGAAAGCGCGCCGCGAGAAAGGAGCGTTGAGGAGTGAATTCCCGGACGGGGAATCCTCCGGAGGAGGGGGTACGCGTGACATCGCGAGCGGAGTGCTCGCCGAGCGTGAGCCTCAGGGTTCGGCCGGTAAAGGGCCTTTCCTGCGCAAGTATTGACCAGTGAGCTGCAACAAATGCGGCGGGTGCAAGGTGCTGCGGCGGCGGTGGAAAACGCCGGCAAAATGAGTGACCCCGGAGCCGTGGCGTGGCCGCGAGTTTGAGCGGCGCGGCGCGGAGGAAATTGGGCTTGCGCTTGGCGGAGCGGCGGTTTTGTTCCGCACTTCACTCGCGTGCCAACATAGCTCAGTCGGTAGAGCAACGCTTTCGTAAAGCGTGGGTCGTCGGTTCAAATCCGTCTGTTGGCTCCATTTTCCGCTGGGGCGAAAGACGAAGGCTCGTCACCCGGCTTGCGGCTCAATTGTCGGCCACGCGGTTGTCGGGGAGTTTGCCCTGAAGCTTGTGGGCCAGCCGGAGCTGCTCGATCTCCGTCCGCAGGCGCGCGCCGAAGAGGCGAAGCCGGTCGTGGACATCCAGTGTTTCCAGCAGCCGCTGCTTCAGCGCCTGGTCGCTGCACAGGTTGAAGGCCGCGATGTCGACGAAGGCCTCCGGGTCCTGGATGGAGCGGATGAACTTCACCAGTTGGCGTGAGTCGGCCTCCGACAGCCGGCATTTCACGCTGAGCAGTCGGGCCACTTCGCCGCGCAGGCCCTCGTTGGCCTCCGGCGAGGCCCCCGGGTCGCTCGATTGGGCCTCGATGCGGATGCGCCGGTACGGCGTGTCCGATACGATCTCGAGAATCCGCACGCGACAAAGTCCCTGCAAAAGGAGGTTGGAGGTGCCGTCGTCGTTCTTTTGGCAGGCCCGCACAATGCCGAGGCTGGCAATCTGGTAAGGCGGTTCGAAGGCCCCCGGTTGCCCGACCTTCGTGGGATCGAGCCCGGCCACCGCGAACAACCGATGCGATGCCAGGACGTCCCGGAGCATGGCCCGATACCGGGGCTCAAAGATGTGCAGTGGCATCAGCGCCTGCGGGAAAAACGCCGTGTCGGGCAGCGTCATCACCGGCACCTCTTCAGGGATCAGTATCTCCATTTCGGTCATCGCGAGGGGCGGACGGTAGCGCTCGCTGTGCCAATATCAAATGCGACAACGGGCGAACACCGTGGCACACTTGGCACAAAAAGTGAGACACAGTGGCTTGAAGTACGCCACCTCGCAAACAGGCGAAATTGGATGGGTAAATTCGTAAGCGATTAAATATCAACGCATCTAGCGGCGATGTCTCACCTGAGGCACATGCATTGCTCAGGTTGGCCGCATGAGCCGTATTCTAGGTATCGATCTTGGAACCACGAACTCCTGCATGTCCGTCATGGAAGGCGGAGAGCCCGTGGTTATCCCCAATGCGGAGGGGGCTCGCACCACGCCGTCCGTCGTTGCTTTCACCAAGAACGGCGAGCGTCTGGTCGGCCAGGCGGCCAAGCGCCAGGCGGTGACCAACCCGCGCAACACCATTTTCTCCGCGAAACGTTTCATCGGTCGCAAGTTTGCCGAAGTCCGCGAAGAGGCGAAGAACATGCCCTTCAAGGTCGTCGAAGGCAAAAACGGCGACGCCTACATCGAGGCCCTCGTCGGCGACAAGACCGAGCAGTTTGCTCCCCAGCAGATCTCCGCCTTCGTGCTCGCGAAGATGAAGGCCGACGCCGAGGCCTACCTCGGCGAGAAGATCACCCAGGCGGTCATCACCGTTCCGGCGTACTTCAATGACTCCCAGCGCCAGGCCACCAAGGACGCCGGCAAGATCGCCGGCCTCGAGGTTCTGCGCATCATCAACGAGCCGACCGCCGCGTCGCTCGCCTACGGCCTCGACAAGAAGAAGGACGAGAAGATCGCCGTCTTCGACTTGGGTGGTGGCACCTTCGACATCTCCGTCCTCGAGATCGGCGACGGCGTGTTCGAGGTGAAGGCGACCAATGGCGACACCCATCTCGGTGGCGACAACTGGGACGAGGCGCTGATCAGCTGGCTCGTCGACGAGTTCAAGAAGGAGAACGGCATTGATCTCCGGAAGGACCCGATGGCCCTCCAGCGCCTGAAGGAAGAGGCTGAGAAGGCCAAGATCGCCCTTTCGTCCGCCCAGACCGTGGACATCAATCTGCCGTTCATCACGGCCGACGCGTCCGGTCCGAAGCACCTCAACGTGCAGCTGACCCGCGCCAAGATGGAGCAGATCTGCGACTCGCTGTTCCAGCGCTGCATCCCGCCGTTCAAGAACTGCGTGAAGGACGCGGAGCTGACGACCGCCCAAATCGACGAGCTCGTGCTCGTGGGCGGCATGACCCGCATGCCGAAGGTCGTCGAGATCGCGCGCCAGCTTGGCGGCAAGCAGCCGCACCAGGGCGTCAATCCTGACGAAGTGGTCGCCGTCGGCGCCGCGATTCAGGGTGGCGTGCTCAAGGGCGAGGTGCGCGACGTCCTTCTCCTCGACGTGACTCCGCTGACCCTCGGCATTGAGACCGCGGGCCAGGTCGCCACGCCGATGATCCCGCGCAACACGACCATTCCGACGAAGAAGACCCAGGTCTTCTCCACCTACAGCGACAACCAGCCGTCCGTCGAAATCGTGGTGCTCCAAGGCGAGCGCCCGATGTCGCGGGACAACAAGATCCTCGGCACCTTCCGCCTCGACGGCATCCCGCCGGCGCCGCGCGGCATGCCGCAGATCGAGGTCACGTTCGACATCGACGCCAACGGCATCCTGCACGTCTCCGCGAAGGACCTCGGCACCGGCAAGGACCAGAAGATCACCATCCAGGGCTCGTCCGGCCTTTCCAAGGACGAGGTCGAGAAGATGACCAAGGAGGCCGAGCTGCACGCCGAGGAGGACCGCAAGCGCAAGGAGTCCGTCGAGACCAAGAACCAGCTCGATTCGACGGTCTACCAGCTTGAGAAGACCCTCAAGGATTCCGGCGACAAGCTCCCGGCCAACATCAAGTCGAAGGCCGAGGACGCGCTGAAGGACGCCAAGAAGGATCTCGAAAGCAACGACGTCGCGCGCATGAAGGCGGCGATGGAGAAGCTCAGCGCCGTCGGCGGTGAACTCTACCAGGAGGCGCAGAAGGCCCAGCAGGCTGCCGGCGCTGCCTCCGGTGCGGGTGCCGCCGCGAGCGGCGAGGCCCCGAAGCCCGAGGCCTCCGGCAAGAAGACCGAGAAGAAGGCCGACGTCGTCGACGCCGACTTCGAGGTCGTTGACGAGGACAAGAAAAAATAGGTCAACCCATCACTCTAGCGTACCCGCAGCGCCCCGGCGCCGCGGGTGCGTTTTTCGTACGACCCAGAAAAATCCAACCTTCAACCCTAAACTCAACCAATATGGCGAACGTCAAAATCAAGCCCATCGGTGACCGTGTTCTCGTTGAACACATCGAGGAAAAAGAGCAGGTCCGCGGAGGTATCATCATCCCGGATTCGGCTAAGGAAAAGCCCCAGGAGGCGAAGGTGATCGCTCTCGGGACCGGCAAGAAGTCGGAAGACGGCAAGGTCACCCCGTTCGAGGTCAAGGTCGGCGACCGCGTCCTCATCAGCAAGTACGGCGGCACCGAGGTGAAGCTCGACGACAAGAAGTACACGCTCGTCCGTGAGGACGACATCCTCGGCGTCATCGGCTGAGCCTTCCGGGTTTCTCAAACTCTCCAACCAACAATTCTCACTTAGACACAATGGCTGCTAAACAACTCCTGTTCGACGAGGCCGCTCGTCAGAAAGTCCTCAAGGGCGTCGAGCTTCTCTCCCGCGCCGTCAAGGTTACTCTCGGGCCCAAGGGCCGCAACGTCGTCATCGACAAGAAATTTGGCTCTCCGACCGTCACCAAGGACGGCGTGACCGTGGCCAAGGAAGTCGAGCTGCCCGATCCCTACGAGAACATGGGCGCGCAGATGGTGAAGGAAGTCGCCTCCAAGACGAGCGACGCGGCCGGCGACGGCACCACCACCGCGACCGTCCTCGCCGAGGGCATCTACCGCGAAGGTCTGAAGAACGTCACCGCCGGCTCCAATCCGGTGTACCTGAAGCGCGGTATCGACAAGGCCGTCGAGGCCGCGATCGCCGAGCTCGCCCGCACCTCCAAGAAGGTCAACGACCGCGAGGAAATCCGCCAGGTCGCCACCGTTTCCGCCAATTGGGACGAGACGATCGGTGACATCATCGCCGACGCCATGGATAAGGTCGGCAAGGACGGCACCATCACCGTCGAAGAGGCCAAGTCCATCGAGACCACTCTCGACGTCGTCGAGGGCATGCAGTTCGACAAGGGCTACCTCTCGCCGTACTTCGCCACCAACGCGGAGGCCATGGAGGCCGTCCTCGAAGACGCGTATGTGCTAATCAACGAGAAGAAGATCTCGAGCCTGCAGGACCTCCTTCCGCTGCTCCAGATCGTCGCCAAGAGCGGCAAGCCCCTCCTCGTCATCGCCGAGGAAGTCGAGGGCGAAGCCCTCGCCGCGCTCGTCGTGAACAAGATCCGTGGCACGCTGAACGTCTGCGCCGTCAAGGCGCCTGGCTTCGGTGACCGTCGCAAGGCCATGCTCGAGGACATCGCGATCCTCACCGGCGGCCGCTGCATCACCGAGGACCTCGGCATCAAGCTCGAGAACGTCACGATCAGCGACCTCGGTCGCGCCAAGCGCATCACGGTTGACAAGGAAAACACCACGATCGTCGAAGGCGCCGGCAAGGGCTCCGACATCCAGGGCCGCGTGAAGCAGATCCGTCGTCAGATCGACGAGACCACCTCCGATTACGATCGCGAGAAGCTGCAGGAGCGTCTGGCCAAGCTCGCCGGTGGCGTTGCCGTCATCAACGTTGGCGCCGCGACCGAGACCGAGATGAAGGAGAAGAAGGCCCGCGTCGAAGACGCCCTCCACGCCACCCGTGCGGCGGTTGAGGAAGGCATCGTCGCCGGCGGCGGCGTCGCTCTCCTTCGCACCGCGAAGGCCATCGAGGCTCTCCAGCTCGAGGGTGACGAAAAGATCGGCGCGAACATCGTTCGCCGTGCGATCGAGCATCCGCTGAAGCAGCTCTGCGCCAACGCGGGCGTCGATGGCGGTGTCGTCGTCAAGGACGTCCTGGCCGGCAAGGCCAACTTCGGCTACAACGTCGCGACCGACAAGTACGAGGACCTCGTCAAGGCCGGCGTGGTTGACCCGACCAAGGTCACCCGCACCGCGCTGCAGAACGCGGCCTCCGTCGCCGGTCTGCTCCTCACGACCGAGTGCATGATCACCGAGATCCCGGAGAAGAAGGAAGCGCACGCTCCGGCGGGCGCCCCGGGTATGGGTGGCATGGACTACTAAGATTCCGTCTGCGAGGGCGGATCGATCCGCTCTCCCGATGTTTGGGAAACGCGCCACGCGAGTGGCGCGTTTCTTTTGTTTAGGGATGGCAACGCCGCCCGCGGACCCGCGCCGACCGGCGGCCCGGCCGGAATTGGCTTCCGACCGCCCGCGTTTCGGAGTCTGCTCGGCCCATGCGCATCGGAATGCTCGTCACGCTCATCGCGTCCTGTGTCTGCCTCCTCGGCGCCTCCGCGCCGCCGAAGCAGAAGGAGTTCTACGATCCCGACGTCCAGAAACTCATTGCCGTGAATGTGTTCGTCTTCGGTTCGGTGGGGCCTGCGGGCGAGTTGTCCCCCGGCGAACAAGCCTTCGCCGCGATCCTGAAAAAGTCGGAGTCGATCCGCTTCGTGCTCGCCGCCTTCGATCACGGCACGCCGGAGGCGAAGTGCTACGCGCTCGTCGCGCTTCGCGAGATGAGCGATGCCCTCTACGACACCAGCGAGCTCGCGGTCCGCAAGAACCCTCCGGCCAGCATCTACGTTCGGCAGGGAGGGGAGGATAAGCCGCTGCACCCATCCAAGGTCCTCGCTGCCATCGATGGCGGCCAATACCGCAAGTACTACCAGGCCCACGCGGAGGATCGCTGATCGCGCCGCCGCCGCGTCCGTGCGTCGCCGATCGTGCGGCGGCACCGGGCTGCCGAGTTACCCGGACGGTTCGATGGTTTCACGGTTGGCAGCCGCCCCGCCGCCACGCATATCCAACAGATCTCCAGCATGAACCTTGTCGAACAAGTCCGGGCTGCGGGCGTGGTGGGGGCTGGCGGCGGCGGCTTCCCGACGCACGTCAAACTCGCCGCGCAGGCCGACACCGTCATCGCCAACGGCGCTGAGTGCGAGCCGTTGCTCCACAAGGACGCGGCCGTGATGGAGCGCGAGGCTGAGTTGGTCGTGCGCGGCCTGGAACTCGCGATGCACGCCGTGCAGGCGAAGTCCGGCATCATCGGCATCAAGGCCAAGAACAAGCATGCCGTCGCCACGATGCAGGCCGCCTGTGCCGGCAAGCCGCTTCGCGTCCACCTGCTCGCCGACGTCTATCCCGCCGGCGACGAGTACGATCTCGTCTTCGAGACGACCGGCCGCCTCATCCCGCCCGGCGGCATCCCGCTCAAGGTCGGCGTCGTGGTCTGCAACGTCGAGACGTTCGCCAACATCGCCCGCGCGGCCAGCGGCCAGGCCGTCACCCACAAGACGCTCACCGTGGGCGGTGCCGTCCGCACGCCCGTCACACTTACCGTTCCGCTTGGCACTCGCCTCCTGGACTGCGTCGCCGCCGCTGGCGGCGCCACCGTGCCCGATCCTGTCCTCTGCCTCGGCGGCATGATGATGGGCGAGACGACGGCTGATTTTTCCCGGCCGGTCACCAAGACCACCGGCGGCATCATCGTGCTCCCGCGCGACCACCCCGTCGTGCAGCGCAAGTTGAAGCCCGCCGCGGTACAGCACGCCATCGGCAAGTCCGCCTGCGACCAATGCCGCTACTGCACTGAGTTCTGTCCGCGCTTCCTTCTTGGCTACGCGGTGCAGCCGCACCAGGTCATGCGCTCGCTCGCGTTCACCGCCACCGGCGAAGCCCACTGGAACGAGTGGGCCGCCCTCTGCTGCGCGTGCGGGCTCTGCACCCTCTACTCGTGTCCCGAGCAGCTGTTCCCCAAGGAAGCCTGCGACCGCGCCAAGGGCGAGTTGCGCAAGGCCAATGTGCGCTGGTCCGGCCCGACCGAAGTCCGCCCGCACGGCATGCGCGACGGCCGCAAGGTCCCAATCCGCTCGCTCGTGCAAAAGCTTTCCATCGGCGCCTACGAGCATCCCGCGCCGTGGGAGCCCCGCACGGTGACGCCGCGTGAACTCGTGCTGCTGCTGAAGCAGAGCGCCGGGGCTCCCAGCCGCGCCATCGTGCGCGTGGGCGAGCGCGTGGTCGCCGGACAACCGCTCAGCGCAATTCCTGATCAGGCGCTGGCCGCCATCATTCACGCCCCGGTCGCTGCGACCGTCGCCGAGGTGACCGACCAGGCCGTCGTGCTGCACTGCACCGGAGGAACAAATTAATGAACGAGAAATCCGTGGGTCTGATCGAGCTTTCGAGCGTCGCCGCCGGCTACCTGGTGGCCGACACCGTGCTGAAGGCCGGTGACGTGAAGCTCTACCTCTCGCGCTCCGTCTGCGCCGGGAAATACATGATCCTCGTCGCCGGCTCGGCCTCCGCCGTCGAGAGCGCGGTTGCCGCCGGTGTCGACGCTGCCAATGGCTGCCTCATCGATTCCTTCGTCGTCGCTCAGATCCATCCCGACGTGCTCACCGCGCTCGGCCGCACCGGCGTGACTCCGCCCGAGGGCGCGCTCGGCATTCTCGAGTCGTTCAATATCGGGTTCCTGCTGCGCGCCGCCGACGCCGTCGCGAAATCGTCCAGCGTCCAACTGCTCGAAATCCGGCTCGCGATGGCCCTCGGCGGGAAAGCGTTCTTCACCCTCACCGGTGATGTGTCGTCGGTGCAGGCTGCGGTCGCCGCCGGCCGAAAGGTCATCGGCGACGCCGGCATGCTCGTGAACGCCGTCGTCATCCCGCGTCCGCACCCCGACGTTTACCGCGAGATCGTTTGATAGCCTGTCGGACTTTGCCGACAGGCTACTGGACAATCTCGTCGGCCGTCGCACGATCCTGCGTTCATGGAGGTTATCTTTCTCGGCACCGGCACTTCGCAGGGCGTGCCCATGATCGCCTGCGATTGCGCGGTGTGCTCGTCGGCCGATTCGCGCAATAAGCGCACGCGCAGCTCCATTCACGTGGTGATGGACGGGCTGCACGTGCAGGTCGACGCCTCGCCCGAGTTCCGCCTCCAGTGCGTGCGGGAGAACATCCGCCAACTCGATTTCTTCATCCTCACCCACGGGCATGCCGATCACATCGCGGGCATGGATGACCTGCGCCGGTTCTGCGACCTCCTCGGCGGCGAAGCGCTCACCGTTTACTCCACCGACGAGGGCATGGGCCGGGTGTTGTCGATCTACCCGTACGCGATGTCGGAGCGCCCGATCTCGAAAGGCTACGCCGCCTTCAAACTTGTCGAGATGCCAACACTCCTCGAACTGCCGCAGGGCACGATCCGCTCGACGCTGCTGCCGCATGGCGGCGTGAACACGCTCGGATTGATCTTCACGGAGCGGAGCACCGGCGCGAAGTTCGTTTACTACACCGACTGCAAGCGAGTGCCGCGCGAAGCGGTGGAACTCGCGCGCGGCGCCGCCGGCGTCGTCCTCGATGGTCTCCGTCCGCTCCCGCACGATTCCCATATGAGCATCGACGAGGCCGTCGCCGTGGCGCGGGAGATCGGCGCGCCGCGTTCGTGGCTGACCCACCTCACGCACCTCAACGATCACGCGGAGCTGGCCGCGGCGCTCCCACCCGGCATTGCCCCGGCCTACGACGGGCTGCGGATTTCGTTTCCTTAGGCGACTCTCGCGCAGCTTGCCGCTGCTGTTGCGGCGATCGCTGCATCCACGATCTGGACACCCGGGCGGATGCTGCCGCACCCCGGCGATTGTCCCCGAAGTGGGCGTCCAGCCAGGCGCTCCCAAGGCCGGATTCGGGGCCTTGTCGGCCGCCGGGACGATGCGGTTTTGGTGAGTTCGCCAGTCTGCGTCATACGAGTAAATCCCTACAGATCAGGGCTTGCCTTAATTCCTACCAAGCCAATCTACATTCGCGAACTTGGAATGAAACTGTCTAAACGAGGCGAGTACGCGCTCCGCTCCCTGATCAACCTCGGAATTGCCGCTGAAGTAGGGCGGCCGCTGCTGCGCGTTTCCCAGTTGGCGGCCAGCGAGCAGCTGCCGATCAAGTTCCTCGAACAGATCCTCCAGCTGCTGAAGGAAGCCGGCTTCGTCCAGAGCGCCCGCGGCAAGTTTGGCGGCTATCGTCTCGCCAAGACCGCCCGTGATATCCGCATCGGCGATGTCATCCGCGTCATCGACGGCCCTCTCGCTCCCATCGGCTGCGTCAGCCAGACCGCCTACCAGAAGTGCTCCTGCCCCGATGAGGCGCACTGCGGGCTGCGGATGGTCATGCTCGACGTGTACAACGCGATCACCGGGATCCTCGACCGCTACACGCTGGCCGACGTCGTCGAAATCACGCTCCGCAAACTCCGCCGCGACGGGCTGGCGCTGCCGTTCGGTGAACCTGGCGCCGACACGGCCGGGAAACCGCATCCAGGCGCCCGGTTCGACGAGTCTGCCGGCGTCCTTCACCAGATTCTCGGCGACTACTCCATCTAGGCTCCTCTTGCTCCACTCCGGTCCGCTTCTGGCCCGGTCCCGCATCCACTTTTTCTCCGGCAGTCGCGTCCGCTGTCCGTTTTCCCACCAACAGACCAAAGCACTGATCCCGATGAAGCACGTGTTCTCTCTGCGCAGCCTCCTGGCTGCCTTGCTGGCGATTTCATCGCTGGCCTACGCCCAGCCCGTTGACCGGGCCGAGGTCGATGCCCTTCGCGCGCAAGTCCAGCGTCTCGAACAGCAGATCCAGCTTCTTACCCGCCAACTCGAGGCCCAAGCTCAGGCGCAGGCCCGGACGGCGCCCGCTCCCGCGCCTGCGGCTGTCGCGGCGGCTGTGGCGCCGGCGCCGAAGGCGGGTGCGACAACCTCCGCAGCCGCTGCTCCCTCCGCCGCGCCGAAGATCGCGATCACCGACAAAGGCGTGACCTTCACCTCCGCCGACGGCGCGAACGCCATCAAGCTCCGCGGCCTGGTGCAGTTCGACTCCCGACTCTTCCTCGACGACGCGCCTGGCGTGGTGAACAGCACCTTCGTGCTGCGCCGCGCCCGCGTGATCACCGAGGGCACGTTCGCCAAGAATTACGGCTACCAGTTCGTCACCGAATTCGGCGGCAGTAGCGTCAGCATCCTCGACGCCAACATCAGCGTCGCGCTCACGCCCGCCGCGCAGCTCAAGTTCGGCAAGTTCAAGGAGCCGCTCGGCCTCGAGCTCCTGCAGTCCGACTCGTGGACGTTCTTCAACGAGCGCTCGATGGCCACCAACCTCGTGCCCAACCGCGATCTCGGCGTGCAGCTCTCGGGCGACGTGATCGGCGGCAAACTCAACTATATGGTCGGCCTGTTCGGTGGGCTCGCCGACAACGCGAGCACCACCAACACCGACTACGACGAGGAGAAGGACCTCATTGGCCGCGTCTTCGCTTCGCCATTCAAGGACCAGGCTGACTCGCCGCTCAAGGGGCTTGGCTTCGGCGTCGCCGCCAGCGTCGGCCGGCAGAAGACCGCGTCCGGCCGCACCTCCGCCTACCGCACCGACGGCCAGCAGACGTTCTTCAGCTACCTCGCGCCGGTCGTCGCCGATGGCCAGACGTGGCGCGTCGCGCCGCAGTTCGATTACCGCCGCGGCGCATTCGGCGCCAACGGCGAGTATGTCCTCTCCGTCGTGAATCTCCGCTCCGCCGCCGGCGCGCCCAAGGCCGAGCTGCGCAACAAGGCCTGGCAGCTTTCCGCCGGCTACGTGCTCACCGGCGAGGACTCCTCACCGAACGGCGTCGCGCCGAAGAGCAACTTCGACTGGGCCGCCGGCACGTGGGGCGCCTTCGAGGTCACTGGCCGCTATGCGAACCTCACCATCGACGATGCCGCCTTCCCGGCGTTTGCCGCGCCCGGCGCCAGCGCGCAGGAAGCGGATGCCTTCGCCGTCGGCCTCAGCTGGTACCTCAGCAAGGTTGTCCGCTTTACCTTCGACTACTACCAGACCAACTTCGGCTTCCACGCCCTCGCTCCCGCCGTTCCCACCACGGCGATCCTGCGCCAGGACGAAAAGGCGTTCATCACCCGGTTCCAGATCTCGTTCTGACCGTAACCCACACCCAGCATGTTCAAGCAACTGCTCTTCATCGCGACGCTTGGTGCGGCGATGGTCTCCACCGCCGCCGCCAAGAAGATCGAGCTCACCAACGTCTCGTACGATCCCACGCGGGAGTTCTACCGCGACTTCAACGAGGCCTTCGCCCGCCACTGGAAGGCGCAGACCGGCGACGAGGTCGTCGTCAAACAGTCCCACGGCGGCTCCGGCAAACAGGCGCGCGCCATTATCGATGGCCAGCCGGCCGACGTCGCCACCCTCGCGCTTGCCGGCGATATCGACGCCCTGGCCGAGCGGGCGAAGGCGATTCCCGCCGACTGGCAGCAGCGGCTCCCCCACAACTCCGCGCCGTACACGAGCACCATCGTTTTCCTCGTCCGGAAGGGAAACCCCAAGGGCATCAAGGACTGGGACGACCTCGTGCGCCCGGGCGTGAGCGTGGTGACGCCCAATCCGCAGACCTCCGGCGGCGCGCGTTGGAACTACCTCGCGGCCTGGGGGTATGCGCGACGCAAATACGGCGGTGACGCCCAGGCCCGCGATTTCATCACCCGGCTGTTCAAGAACGTGCCGGTCCTCGATAGCGGCGCCCGCGGCTCCACGATGACTTTCGTGCAGCGGCAGATCGGCGACGTCGCGATCTCGTGGGAGAACGAGGCGTTCCTCGCGCTCAATCAGTTCGGCCGCGACCAGTTCGAGATCGTCGTCCCGTCCATCAGCATCCTGGCCGAACCGAGCGTCTGCTGGGTCGACCGCGACGTGAAGAAGCGGGGCACCGCCGAGGTCGCGAAGGCTTACCTCGAGTACCTCTACTCCGACGAGGGGCAGGAGATCGCGGCGCGTCACTTTTATCGTCCGCGCAACCCGGCCATCGCCGCGAAGCATGCCGGCACCTTCCCCAAGGTGGAGTTCCTGACGATCGACGGGGACTTCGGCGGCTGGGCCAAGGCGCAGAAGGAGCACTTCGGCAATGGCGGCGTGTTCGAACAGATCTATGGCAAGTAATCGCCAACCCGCTGCTCTTCCGCGGCGGCTGACCAACTTCGCCCAGCGCAACCGTGCGCAGGACGTCGCCCGCACCTGAACCATGCCCTTCTCTCGTTCCCGCCGTCACGTCCTGCCCGGCTTCGGCCTGTCGCTCGGCTTCACGGTCACGTACCTCAGCGTGATCGTGCTGCTGCCGTTGACGGCCGCGTTCGTGAAGGCGGCGGGAATGAGCTGGGCCGACTTCCTTCAGGCAGTCGCGGCGCCGCGCGTGCTGGCCGCTTACCGCTTGAGTTTCGGCGCCTCCTTTGCTGCCGCCGCGGTCAATACTGTGTTCGGCACGATCGTGGCGTGGGTCCTCGTGCGGTATTCGTTTCCCGGCAAACGCTTCGTCGACGCTCTCGTCGATCTGCCGTTCGCGCTGCCCACCGCCGTCGCGGGCATCGCGCTCACCGCGATCTACGCTCGCAACGGGTGGCTCGGCCAGTGGCTCGAACCGCACGGGCTGCGGGTGGCGTTCACCCAGCTGGGCGTGTTTGTCGCCCTCACGTTCATCAGCCTGCCGTTCGTGATCCGCACCCTCCAGCCGGTTGTCGGTGAACTGGAGCTCGAGATTGAGGAGGCGTCCGCGACGCTCGGCGCGAACCGTTGGCAGACGATCACGCGCGTGATCCTGCCGGAACTCGTTCCCGCCATGCTCACGGGCTTCGCCTTGGCCTTCGCCCGCGCGCTCGGCGAGTACGGCTCGATCGTCTTCATCTCGGGCAACATGCCGATGAAGACCGAGATCGTGCCACTCCTCATCATCACCAAACTCGAGCAGTACGATTATCACGGCGCGACTGCCATCGCCGTGGTGATGCTGATCGCGTCGTTCTGCCTGCTGCTCGTCATCAACCTGCTTCAGAAGTGGAGCCGGCGATCCCATGGCGTCTGAGTGCCGCCACTTCCTGTCGCGCTGAGCGTCTCCATCTTCTTCCGCCATGGCTTCCGCCGTCAGTTCCCTCGCTCATACCTCCGCCGCGCACGGCGCGCCGCGGGCCACGCATGATCCCGCATGGATGCGCTGGTTGCTCACGTTCACCGCGCTGGGGTTCCTGGGCTGCTTCCTGATTCTGCCGCTCGCGGCCGTCTTCGGCGAGGCCCTGCGCCAGGGCGTGCGGGCGTATCTCGCGGCGATCACCGAGCCCGACGCGATGTCGGCGATCAAACTCACGTTGCTCACCGCGGCCATTTCGGTGCCGGCCAACGTGGTGTTCGGCATCTCCGCGGCGTGGGCGATCTCGAAGTTCAAGTTTCGTGGCAAGAGCCTCCTCATCACCCTCATCGACCTGCCGTTCGCCGTCTCCCCCGTCATCTCCGGCCTGATCTACGTGCTGCTCTTCGGCCTCAACGGCTGGTTCGGCCACTGGCTGGATGCGCACAACCTCAAGATCATCTTCGCCGTGCCGGGCATCGTGCTGGCCACGACGTTCGTCACGTTCCCGTTCGTCGCCCGCGAACTGATCCCGCTGATGCAGTCGCAGGGCTCCGATGAGGAGTACGCCGCCATCACGCTCGGCGCGAACGCCTGGCAGATGTTCTGGCGCGTCACATTGCCCAACATCAAGTGGGGCCTCCTCTACGGCATCATCCTCTGCAACGCCCGCGCGATGGGCGAATTCGGCGCGGTGTCCGTCGTCAGCGGCCACATTCGCGGCGAAACCAACACCATGCCACTCCACGTCGAGATCCTCTACAACGAGTACAACTTCGTCGCGGCCTTCGCCGTCGCCTCGTTGCTCGCCCTCCTTGCCATTGCGACGCTCGTCCTGAAGGCCGTGATCGAGTGGAAACACGCCCGCACCCGCGGCTGAGGACCGTGCCTCCTCGTCCCACCATGAGCTTCAACCTTGAGAATCTCCCGGCCCTCGCGCTCCGCTCCCTGCGGACGGGTGGTTCCCGTTCCTTTACGTCATGAGCATCCAGGCGACGCGCATTCGAAAGACGTTCGGCCAGACGGTCGTGCTGGACGACGTCGACCTTAACGTCCCTCGCGGGAAACTGGTCGCCTTGCTGGGGCCCTCCGGCTCCGGCAAGACCACGCTGCTGCGCATCATCGCGGGCCTGGAACACGCCGACCCTGGCAGCGGGAAAATCCTGTTCCACGGGGAGGACGTCACCGACGTGCCCGCCGGCCGGCGCAAGGTGGGCTTCGTTTTCCAGCACTACGCATTGTTCCGACACATGACCGTGTTCGAGAACATCGCCTTCGGTCTCAATGTGCGGCGCCGCCGCGACCGGCCTTCGCAGGTCGAGATCGCTGAGCGCGTGCACCGGTTGCTCAAGCTGGTGCAGCTCGAGGGCATGAACGAACGCTATCCGACGCAGCTCTCGGGCGGGCAGCGCCAGCGCATCGCCCTGGCCCGTGCGCTTGCGGTCGAGCCGCGCGTGCTCCTGCTCGACGAGCCGTTCGGCGCGCTCGACGCCAAGGTGCGCAAGGACCTCCGCCGCTGGCTGCGCCAGTTCCACGACGAGGTGCACCTCACCACGGTGTTCGTCACCCACGACCAGGAGGAGGCGCTCGAGATCGCCGACGAGGTCGTGATCATGAACCAGGCGCGGGTGGAGCAGGTGGGCACGCCGCAGGAGGTCTATGACCGGCCGGCCTCACCGTTCGTCTATCGCTTCCTCGGCAACGTGAACGTGCTGCGCGCGGAGGTGCTCGCCGACAGCGGGCTGCCGCTCGGTCGCGCTGTCTCGCTCGAGGACGACGGCCAGTTGTTCGTCCGACCGCACGACATCCAGATCCTGCCGCACGCGGCCGGTGTCGTCGGCATCGCCGCGGTGGTCCGCTACGTCCACGCCGCCGGTCCGCAGGCGCGGGTATCGCTCGAGCAGGTGAGGACGCGCGAACCGGTCGAAGCCGAGATCTCCCGCGTCGAGCTCGAGTCCCTGCACCTGAAGGTCGGCGACCTCGTGGCGCTGCGGCTGCGCAGCGGTCATTCCTTCGGCGAGGACTACGCGATCTGAGCCTCCGCCGCGGACCAACTTTTCGCGGGCGCGGTTCGCGCCCGCGTCCCGATCCCGTTCATTTCCTTTTCACCCGATCCGACTCCCATCATGGCCAAAATCCACAACGACATCACCGAGACCATCGGCAATACCCCGCTCGTTCGCCTCAACCGCACCGCGGCCGCCCACAACGCCCAGGCGGAGATCCTCCTCAAGCTCGAGTTCTTCAACCCGCTCTCGAGCGTGAAGGACCGTATCGGGCTCGCGATGATCGAGGACGCGCTGAAGAGCGGTCGCATCAACCAAAACAGCGTCCTGATCGAGCCGACCTCGGGCAACACCGGCATCGCGCTCGCCTTCGTCGCCGCCGCCAAGGGGCTGAAGCTCATCCTCACGATGCCCGAGACCATGACCATCGAGCGCCGCAAGATTCTGAAGATCCTCGGCGCGCGCCTCGTCCTCACCGAGGGCGCCAAGGGCATGAAGGGCGCCATCGCCAAGGCCGAGGAACTCGCCGCCCGCATCCCCAACAGCGTCATTCTCCAGCAGTTCTCCAATCCCGCCAATCCCGCCGTCCACCGCGCTACCACCGCCGAGGAGATCTGGCGCGATACTGATGGCAAGGTGGACATCGTAGTCTCTGGCATCGGCACTGGTGGCACGATCACCGGCGTCGGCGAGGTGCTGAAGTCCCGCAAGCCTTCCGTTCGCATCGTCGCCGTCGAGCCCGACGCCTCGCCCGTGCTCTCCGGCGGCCAGCCCGGCCCGCACAAGCTCCAGGGCCTCGGCGCCGGCTTCGTGCCCGCCGTCCTCAACACCAAGGTCTACGATGAGGTCATCCGGGTGAAGGAGTCCGACTCCGGCCCGGTCAGCAAGCAGGTCAACCAGCTCGATGGCATCCCGGTGGGCATCTCCTCCGGCGCCGCCGTCTGGGCCGCCCTGCAACTCGCCAAGCGGCCGGAGAACAAGGGCAAGCAGATCGTCGCGGTCATTCCGTCGAGCAGCGAACGCTACCTTTCGTCCTGGCTGTTCGCCGACGTTGGGGTGGAGAGCGACTCGGTCGACGACCTGCTCGCGCCCGCCAAGGCCTGAGCGGGCCGGCACTTGCCCCGCGGATGTTCTCCGCCGGATGGTTTGCCGGGCACGGCCGGGAACCATCCGCGGCGCCGCGGGACGGTGGGGGACATGAACTGGGACGAAGATATTGCTTCCCGTCTCATGGCCGCCATCGCCTCGCTTCCCCCGGAGGAGCAGACCGACGCGGTGCACGCGGTTCTCAGCGGGGTCATCAAACAGATGCCCTGGAGCGCGCTCCTCGATGTGCGGGCGGAGATCGCCGCGATGTTTGAGGACGAGCACCTCGAGATTGTGCGCACCACGCTCGACATGATCGACGGCCAGATGGCGCTGCGGGAAATCGCGGGCGACGCGACTTGGCGATGAGCCGGTCCCGCGCTGGCAGGCGCGCGGTCGTCGCTCAGGCGGCCGGGAGCGGTTTTGGGGCGCCCGACGCGCCCGGGCCCCGGCGTTCGCCTTGCTCGTACCAGCGATAGAACGAAACCCCGAAGGCGCCGAGGCTCACCAGGATCGCCACGAGCTGCATGCTCACGCCCGCGAGAAGCTGGTCGTCCGCCGCTGAGAAGGAGGTAAACAGCCGCGGCGCGTACTCGTACACCGGGTATAGGATGTCGTGGGAGAAGGTGATGTAGGCGTGGACCGGCATCAGGCCGATGATGACGCCGAGGACGTACAGCATCTGGGTGCCATAGCCGACCGGCGGCAGTACGCGGGACGGGCTCATGATCGGCCACCAGTAGAGGAGCGCGGAGCCGAAGAACGCCAGATGCTCACCGACGTGGATGAGCTTGTTCATCAGCGCGGCATTGTAGAGCCAGGGCGCGTGCCAGCCGCCGACCACCAACAGGAATACGAGCGCGCAGATCAACGGGTGGGTGAGGAAGCGCAGCCCGGCGGACCACGGGGGTTGGCGCAGGAAGGGATCGATCATCCAGGACGGAATGCCCCACAGGAAGAGGATCGCCGCCGGATAGATCAGCAGCTGGTGCTGCAGCATGTGCGCGCTGAACAGGTACGCCTCGCCAATCTGGTCGAGCGGCGAGCCCACCGCGAAATAGAAGACCAGCAGCGCGCCGTAGAACCGGAATGCCTCGCGCTTCGGGAAGGGACGGTCCGCCGATTCCCCGTCGCGCACGAGGAGATGGGCCCGTAGCGGCCCAGCGAGAATCGCCCACAACCAGCCGACGAACACCAGCCCGCCGACGAGCAGCGGTTCGTTGTGCCAGTGCAGCCAGTCGATCATGGCGAGTGTCGTTACATCGGCAGGGGCTTGCTTGCCTCCGCCGCGAACAGGTGCAGGAGCGCCCACATCGTGCCGCCGGCGAGCGTGAGCCCGATGAAGAACAGAATCGTGCAGAACGGCTTATCCCACCGCAGGTGCATGAAGTAGAAGATGACGAACAGAAACTTCACCGCTGACATCACCACCAGCGCGGTGACCAGCAGCCACCGGGCAAACGGCAGGTAAACCGCGACGATCTCGATGCCGGTGATGACCGCGAGCAGCATCGCGATCTGCACATAGATCTGAAACTTGCTGACCTCGTGTTCCGAGGCCCCGTGAGAAGCTGCAGCCAAAGAGCTCATAAAAGTGAGGAGTGAAAGAGTGAGAGTGAAAGTGGACGGAGGACGAAGTTGCCCGAGGTGGAAAGGGAGGTGAGCGCGGTGGAAAGGTCGGTCAGCGGAGATTCAGATCAGCGGTTCGACCACTTTCACTTTCACTCTCACTTTCACTCCTTCAGGCCACTTTCACTTCGCGGATCGCGCCAGCGATCCGCGATCAGAGATACTCGAGCAGATAGACGGCGGTGAAGATCACGATCCAGACGATGTCCACGAAGTGCCAGTACAGGCCCATCGACTCGACATCGATGGCGTTGGTCTCGCCGAACTCGACCGCGCCGCGTGGCCGGGCGAACCAGACGAGCGCGCCGTAGGCGAGCAGCACGAGGAGCAGGTACACGAACTCCGCGCCGATGAAGTGCTGCAGGCCGGCGCCGATCGAGGCCGCTTCCTGCAGGCTGAACACGAGCGCAATCACGACCTTGAGCGACAGCAACAGCGCGGCGATGAGCACGCCCGCGTGGAGGAGGTTGTGCGACAGCCACGAGCGGTGCCACGCGTTGCCGACGGCCGGCTTGAACGAGCGTACATACATTAGGCTCAGCCAGAACACGCCGATCGCGACGTGGATGCCGTGCGTGCCGGTCAGCGTGTAGAACGTGGTTCCGAGCAGGCTGTTCGAGAGCGTCATCTGCTTCACGTGCACGAACTCGGTGAACTCGTACACCTGGCAGCCGAGGAAGATCATCCCGAAGAAAATCGTCATCAGCAGCGACGCCCGGCAGCTCTTCACATTGGCCTTCTGGATCGCGGAGACGGCCAGCGCCATCATCAGCGACGACATCAGGAGGATGAACGTGGAGAACGACGTGAGCTCCGGGCTGAAGATCTGCTTCGGGTCCAGCCCGCCTGCGGGCGGGTGCAGCCGGTAGATCAGGTGCGTCGAGATGAGCGCGCCGAAGAACATGCAGTCCGACGCCAGGAAGGCCCACATGAGGAGCTTCTTGTTCGGAATGCCCGTGGCGGTGCTCGGGTCGTGATGATGGTCAATCGTGGCGACGGCCGTGGTCATGAGCGGAAAGGGGGAGGTGAAAGAGGTGGACGAGGGGGCGGGAGGAACAGTGAGGCGGTCCTCCCGGGACGCTCAGGACTTGCCGACGTGCGACGTCGGCTCGGCGGTGCGGCCTTCCTCGTCGACGTGCAGGTGATAGCCCTCGGCGCCTTCCAGCGCCCAGAAGTAGATGCCGACCAACATGACAGCGGCGCCGAAGAGCGTCGTGCCGAGCTTGGCGTGGATGCCGGGCGCCGGGTTGGAGTCGAAGAACGCGACGCCGAAGGCGCCGATCAGGATGCCGACGCTGGTGACGAACGGCCAGATCGAGGGGAACGGCATGTGAATGCCGCCGTGGGCCGCCTCGGCGTGCGCGTATTCGGCCTGCTCCTTTTTGATCTCCTCCTGGTGGTGCTTCTCGTACCACCAGGCGTCGCGGGCGTGCACGGTCGGGATCACGCGGTAGTTGTACTCCGGCGGCGGCACCGGCAGCGACCACTCGAGGGTGCGGCCGTCCCAGACGTCACGACCGACGCGTTCACCCTTGAGGTAGGTGTAAACCATCGTCGCGAAGTAGATGAAGATGCCCACGCCCAGCGTGAACGCGCCCATCGTCGAAACGAAGTTGGCGGTGTTCCAGCCCATGTTCGCATCGTAGGTGAAGGTGCGGCGGGGCATGCCGTTCAACCCGAGGAAGTGCATCGGGAAGAACGTCACGTTGAAGCCGACGAAGATGACCCAGAAGGAGAGCTTGCCCCAGAACTCGCTGGCCTTGCGGCCGAACATCAGCGGGAACCAGTAGTGGATGCCCGCGAGCAGCGCGAAGAGCGAGCCGCCGATCAGCACGTAGTGGAAGTGGGCGATGACGAAGTACGAGTCCTGCTGCTGGGCGTCGGCCGGCGCCGCCGAGTGCATGACGCCGGAGAAGCCGCCGATCATGAACATCCACACGAAGCCCAGCGCGAACATCATGGGCGTACGCATCTGCAGGTGGCCGCCCCAGATGGTGCCGATCCAGTTGAAAATCTTCACGCCGGTCGGCACCGCGATCGCCATCGTCGCCATCGCGAACGCGGCCGTCGCGACCGTGCCCATGCCGGTGGTGAACATGTGATGGCTCCACACGCCGAAGCCAAGGAAGCCGATGCAGGCGCCCGAGAAGACGACGATCGGGTAGCCGAAGAGCGGCTTGCGGGAGAACGTCGGCAGAATCTCCGAGATGATACCCATCGCCGGCAGGATCAGGATGTACACCTCGGGATGGCCGAAGACCCAGAAGAGGTGCTGCCACAGGATCGGCATGCCGCCGTTCGACGCTTCGAAGAAGTTCGTGCCGAAGTTGCGGTCCATCATCAGCTCGACCAGCGCGATCGTGATCGCGGGGAAGGAGAGGATGACGAGGAAGGACGTGATCAGCGTCATCCAGGTGAACACCGGGAGCCGCATCATCGTCATGCCCGGCGCGCGCAGGTTGATGATCGTGACGATGAAGTTGAGCGAGGCGGCGATGGACGCGGCGCCGAGGAGCTGCAGGCCCATCACCCAGTAATCGATCGAGTGTTTCGCGATGAAGGTCTTCGAGGTGAGCGGGGCGTAGCCGAACCAGCCGCCGTCCGGCGCGCCGTGCGTGGCCGTCGGCAGGAACCAGCCGATGTTCAGGATGATCGCGCCGGCGACGAACGTCCAAAGCGAGAACGCATTGAGCCGCGGGAAGGCGACGTCGCGCGCGCCGATCTGCAGCGGCATGATGAAATTGAAGAACGCCGACGACAGCGGCATCACGGCCAGGAAGATCATCGTCGTCCCGTGCATCGTGAACATCGTGTTGTACTGCTGCGCCGTCAGCACGTTGTTGTTCGGGAACATCAGCTGCGTGCGGATCAGCAGCGCCTCGAACCCGCCGACGAGGAAGAAGAACAGCGCGAAGAGGCCGTAGAGGAGGCCGATGCGCTTGTGATCGACCGTGGTGATCCAGCTCATCAGGCCGGTCTTCGCCGTGGGGCGGGCGAAGAGCCGCGGCCGAGCCGGAGCCTTCTCCTCCTTGGTGAGGAATACGGGTTTAGCCAGTGCGTCCATGTGGGTGGTAAAGGAAGTGGGAGAGGGGAGGCCGGGTTGGGCTCAGGAGCGGGGGCAGGGGCGCGTCACTTCAGGCTGAGCAGGTAGGCGACGAGCGCCTCCTCGTCCTCGGCGGTGAGGGTGACGTTGTTGTCGGCGAAACCCTTCGCCATCTTGTTGCCGGGCTTCACCGCGCCCGGGTTGTGCAGCCAGCGGCGCACCTGCTCGGGGTTGTTCTCCAGCAGACCGGCGGCGAGCGTGGTGCGCGCGGCGAAGTGAGTGAGGTCCGGACCGGTCACGCCCTGGGCGCCGTGGCCGCGGACGGTGTGGCAGGCGATGCAGGTCTTGGCGGTGAAGAGCGTTTTGCCCTTGGCGATGAGCTCGGGGTTCTCGTGCTTCTCCGGTATCTGGTGCGCGCGCCAGGCGTCGAGCGGCGAAACTTCAAAACGGTCGGTGATGCCACTCTCGTTGACGGAGAAATCGTTCGGCGCGCGGAGCGACGCGAACTGGGCCTTGGGGCGGTCGGACTCGGCGACGTTGGCCGGGAGATCGCGGGCGGTCTGCGTCTGCTGTTCCAGCCAGGCGGCGAATTCCTTGGGCTCGAGCGCCACGACGCGGAAGCGCATCACGGCGTGCGAATCACCGCAGTACTCGGCGCATTGGCCCCAGAAGTAGCCGGGCTCGTCCGCCTTGAGCCAGATGAAGTTCGCGCGGTTCGGGATCATGTCCACCTTCCCGGCGAGCTTCGGAATCCAGAACGAGTGGATCACGTCGACCGTGCGCAGGTTGATGCGCACCGGGCGGCCGGCGGGGATGACGAGCTCGTTGGCGGTGACGAGCGGCGCCTTCACGTTGCCCTGCACCGTCGCCTGCTCGGTCGGGTAATCGAAGCGGAACCACCATTGGTAGCCGGTCGCGTTCACCTCGTACACGTTGGCGCGCTCCGCGGGAGCGACGTCGTAGGTGTACCAGATGCCCTTCAGCGTGGGCACGGCGATGATCACGAGCGCGCCGACGGAGAGGCCGATGAGGGAGAGCTCGATCAGGGGATTGCCATGGCTCTGCGGGGGCGGCGCGGCGTGCTCGTCGGCCGCGTTGCGCACACGGAACTTCCACGTGGCGTAGGCCAGCGTGCTGCCCACGAGGGCGAAGATCGTCAGTGTCACCCACCAGGTGACGTAGAAGACGTCGCGCTGCGCCGCCGCGACCGGTCCCGCCACGTGCAGCGTCGATTGGTGTCCGTCCATGCGCCAGAGCTCGGAGAGGTCGCAACCGGCGAGCAGGAGGACGACGGGAACGAAGGCGGCGAGGCACGCCCGGCGGGCGAGTCGTACCCGCGCAGACGGGGACAAACGTGGCAGGAACATGGGTGCGGTGGGAAGTGGGGACGCCGTTCGGCGGCGCCAAAGGGCCCGACACAGTCCCCGATCGACTGCGCATTTCAAGCTATAACATGCGCATTTCTTGCCATGGCTCGGCGCGTGCAAAAGTTGCCCATCATAGAGTTGGAAAGCGTCGCTAATGTCGCGGCATCGTGAGTTGCAGAACGGCTGATGAACGCATGGACGAGTGCGCGCGGCGGGTTGCGCGCGGAGCAAGTCGCCGCACGGTGCACGCGCCATGAAGATCCAGTTCATCCTCGTTCCCCTTGCCCTCGTTGCTCTTTCCGGCTGCGGCCAGAAGGGCCCGGCCACGAGCGCCGACGGTCCGGGGCACACCGCTGCTCACGCTGCCGGGACCGCGCCGACGAGCAGCGCGCGCACGATCGAGATCACCGCCAACGACCAGATGAAGTACAGCCTGACGACGATCACGGCCGCGCCGGGCGAGGAGCTGCGCGTGGTGCTGACGAACGCCGGCTCGCTGCCGAAGGAGGCGATGGGCCACAACTGGGTGCTGATCCAGGCGGGGATGGACCCGATCGCGTTTGGCGCTTCGGCCGCCGGCGCGCGTGAGACGCAGTACATTCCCACCAACCAGAAGGAGAAGATCATCGCCCACATCGACCTCCTCGGCCCCCGCCAAACCGGCGAGGTGACCTTCAAGGCGCCCGCCCAGCCCGGCACTTATCCCTTCCTCTGCACCTTCCCCGGCCACGCCGCCCTGATGCGGGGCACGCTGACTGTGGAATAAGGGAATGAGGGAATAAGGGACTGAGGGAGTGAGGAAATTAGGGGCCAGTCAGGGTCTTTCTCCGGGTCTTTCTCTTACTCTTCCTCTTTCTCTTTCTCTCAAAATTCCGACCTCCCCCCGGCCCGACCCGGCCGGCCGGGCCGATGGGCATCTGAGAGTAAGAGAAAGAGGAAGAGTAAGAGAAAGACCGGCCGCCGCGGCCCCTCACTCCCTTGGCCGGCGAACGCCGTCAGGGCTTCGCCGGCCACCAGACGTACAGGAACAGGTACACGAGCACGCCCGTCACGCTGACGTAGTACCAGATCGGGTACGTCCAGCGGGCCCAGGCGCGGTGGCGGTCGTACTGGCCGCGGATCGCGAGGAGGAGCGTGCGCGGCACCAGGAACGCGATCAGCGCGGCGAGCGGGATGTGCGTCCAAAGGATCGCCAGGTACAGCGTCCGTAGTGCGCCGGTCTCACCGAAGGGCGTGTGCACGCCCCGGCGCATCCCGTGGTAGGTGAGATAGCCGACGAGGAAGAGCGCGGACGCCACCAACGTACCGATCATGAGCCGGCGGTGGACGAGGATGAGCGCGGCGCGCCGCGCGGGATCGGTGGTGCGCTGGGCGCGTTTGATGAACACGAACCCGATCGTCATCAGCACCGTGGCGATGCCGTTGAACGTGGCGTTGAGCGCGGGAATGTCGGTGACCGTCATGAAGCGGGAGCCGGCGGCAGGCCGGGAACGAAGCGGGAAGCGTGGAACGGAGGGCGGGGCCGCGCGGCGAGGGGCGGCGTCAGACCAGGAAGAGCCGGTCGACGACAAGCGCCGCCAGCACCACCGGAAGATAGATGATCGAAGCGTAGAAGAGCTTGCGCGCCGCCCGGTCCCGGCCGACCGGGCGCAGGAACACGATCGCGCGCCAGAGGAACAACCCGCCGCCGAGCAGTGCCACCGCCCCGTACACGGGCGTCGCCAGCCCAAACGCCACCGGCAGCAGGCTCACGCCGAGCAGGAACACCGTGTTGATCAACGACCAGACCGCGACCTTGCCGCCCGCCTCGTCGCGCACCGGCAGCATCGGAAAGTGCACCGCGGAGTAGTCGCGCCGGTACACCCAGGCGATGGCCATGAAGTGCGGGATCTGCCAGAAATAGAGCACCGCGAACAGCACCCAGCCGAGCGCGGTGACGCGGCCTTCACCCGCGGCCCAGCCGATCAACGGGGGAAACGCCCCCGCCAGCGCCCCGATCTCCGTGCTCCAGGTCGACCAGCGCTTCGCCGGCGTGTACCAGCCGACGTACGATACGATCGTCAGCAGCGTGAACAGCGCCGCGAGCGGGTGCACCTGCGCGAAGAGCAGGAACAGCGCGGCGATGCACATCAACGTGCCGAGCACGAACGCCGAGCCCGTCGCCACCTTGCCGGACGGAATCGGCCGCGAGGCGGTACGGTGCATCTTTGCGTCCGTGTCGTGCTCCAGCCACTGGTTCAACGCCGCCACGCCGCCGGCCGCCAGCGAGGTCCCAACGACGACGAACGTCAGCTTGAGCAGGTCTCCCTCGGGCTTCGCCGCGAGGTAGCCGACGAGCGCCGTGATGACCGACAGCAGGCTCAGCCGCGGCTTCGTGAGCTCGAGATAGTCGCGGAAGTGCGCCGGCGGGTTGGCCACGTCAGTCATGGCGCACCTCGATCCGGTCGCGATGCGCGAACCACGTGAGCCAGAACGTCGTGGCCAACGTGAGCGCGCCCACCAGCACGTGCCCGGTGGTCATCTCCGCCTGCCGCTGCGTGTAGATGATCTGCATGCCCAGCAGGATCTGGAGCACCACGAACGCCACCAGCGCCGAAGCGGCCGCGCGCATCGCCGCGGTCGCGCCGGCGGCTCCGCGCACCGCGAAGGCGAACAGCGGCAACGCGATCGCCAGCGGCACCGCCATCGCGCGGTGCGCAAAGTGGATGCCGACGCGGAAGTCCCACGCGGCCGGCAGCCAGTGACCGTCGGCCGTCGAGTACGGAAAGGTCTCGATCGCGAGGCCCGCGCCGCTGTGGCGCATCACGGCCGCGATCGCGAGCTGGACGAACAGCAGCACGCAGCAGAGCAGTCCGAGCCGCCGCACGCGCCAGGTCATCGGGACCGCCCGCTCGCGCCAGGTGCGGGTGCACGCCACCGCGATGGCGATCAGGTTGCATACGAACAATTGCGCCAGCACCGCGTGCAGCATGGCGAACAGCCGCCCCACGCTGGTCTCGATCGCCTCGAGGTGAAACCGGTCGAGCAGCACGCGCAGACCGCCCACCAGCGCCTGCGCCAGCACCAGCGCCACGGCAAACCACGCCAGCCGCCGCAACCAGGGACGCTCGTCGGTGCGCCAGATCCAGAGCGCGAGCCCGATGGTGATCAGGCTCATCAGTCCGGCGCTCAGCCGGTGCGAGTGCTCGGCGAACATCGCGATGTTCTCGAGCCAGCCATGCGGGTTGAGCGAGCCGTTGGACAACGGCCAGTCGGGGAAGACCATGCCCGCACCGATGCTCGTGGTGAAGGCGCCTAGGGTGACGAGCACGAAAACCCACGCGCTCCCGAGCGCCGCGAAGAACGCGAGGCCGGTGCGGTGATTCGGACTCCGGTGGGATGTGGGCGGGAGATCCATTGAGACGGAACAGCCGGAAGGAACTGCGGATGCCGGTGACGGCAACCGCTTTGACAAATTTTCGGTCCGGGGAATCGGTGTCCGCATGAGAACTTATGTCGGCCTCGTCCTGACGGTGTTCGCGCTGATGACCGCGGCGTGCAGCCGCTCCGCCTCCGCGGACCAGCCGGCCGCGTCCGGCAAGACCGCGAGTGCCGAGAAGCGCTACCCGCTCACCGGCGAGGTGCTGCGCGTGACGCCCGAGGCGCATTCGCTGCGCGTGCGGCACGACCCGATCAAGGGGCTCATGCCGGCCATGACGATGGACTTCGCGGTGTCGGAGGCCGACCTGAAGCTGGTGAAGGTGGGCGACCGGATTCGCGGCGATCTCGTGCCAGTGCCGGACGGCGACTTCCGGCTCGAGCGGATATTCATCGCCGACAAAGTGGCCGACGACACCGTGGCCGACGCGGCGCGCCGGTTGCGGGAGGACACGCAGGAGCGCGGCCGCAAGGTTTACCGCGAGGTGGGGGAGAAGGCGCCGGCGTTTGCGCTCTACGACCAGAACGGCCGGGTGGTGCAGTTCGAGCGCTACCGTGGGAAGCAAATCATGCTGAACTTCATCTATACCCGGTGTCCGGTGGCGACGATGTGCCCGGCGGCGACCGAGAAGATGCGCGCGACGCAGCGGCTCGCGCGCGAGGCGCAGGTGAAGAACCTCGAGTTGATCTCGATCACGCTCGATCCCGCGTACGACACGCCGGGCATCCTCAAGCAGTACGCCGAGGGGCGAAACATCGACACGAGCAACTTCACGTTCCTGACGGGGCCGGAGCCGACGATCAAGGACCTGCTCGCGCAGTTCGGCGTGATCGCGGAGTTCCAGGGCGACCTGATCAACCACACGTTGACGACCCTGCTGATCAACGAGGACGGCAAGATCGCGCACCGCGCGGACGGCAGCCAGTGGGAGCCGAAGGAGTTCGTGGCGAGGATGCACAAATCATGAGGCAGGACCTCGACGGACCGGACACGACGACCACGGGCGCCGCGGCGGAGCGTGGCGTGTCGGCAGCGACTGGCCGGACCCGGACGGCGGAACGCGAGCCGGCGCCGGGAGCGGCGGGGCACCGCGAGGCGGCGGCGACGGCTTCGGCCGGTTCGGCGGTGCCGAGGTCGGGGCGGGGCGGGGCGCGGGCGCTACAGTTGCTTCTGATCACGGCGGGCGCGGTGGCGGTGTACGTCGGCATGCGGCTCCTGCCGACGGGGACGAACCTGAATCACATGGATTTCCGGGCGCAGGGCGGCAGCACCGTCGAGTTCTGCGATCCCGCGGCACCGCAATTTGTGCGGGTGACCGAGGCGCGCTCGCCGGTGTCCGCGCGAGTCGCAACGGCGCTGCCCGCGGCGCAGGGGCGTCCGGTGGAGGCGGTACTCTCGCTGCGCACTGCCAGCGGCAAGCCGGTTGGGCCGGAGGACCTGCTGGTCGTGCACACCCAGCGGCTGCACCTGATGGCGGTGGACCCGACGTTGACCGATTACCAGCACCTGCACCCGCAGCCGGGGGACGCGGCGGGGGAGTGGCGGTTCGCGTTCACGCCGCGAGCCGAGGGGACGTACCGGCTGTTTGCGGATTTCACGCCGGTAGCGACGACGCGCGGGCTGTACGCGAGCACCGATCTGCAGGTGGCGGCGGCAGCCGGCGCGGGCGCGGTGTCAGCTCGCCACGGGATGTCCGATCGCACGCCGCGGCAGACGGTTGAGCGCGATGGCTATCGCTTCACGCTACGGCCGGCGCGGCCCTTGCGCGTGGGCGAGCCGGTGGACTTCACCTTTGAAATCACGCGCGCCAGCGGCGGGGCGGTGCCATTGGAGCCGGTGATGGGCGCGTACGCGCACCTCGTGGCGTTCGATGTGGAGCGCAGCGGCTTTGCGCACCTGCATCCGATGCAGGCCGACCCGCTCGCGCGTCCCGATGCGATCCACCCCGCGATGGCATTCAATCTGACGGTGAAAGCGGCCGGGCCATACGTGATCTGGACGCAGGTAAACCTCGCCGGCACCGAAACCTTCGTGCCCTTCTGGATGACATTCGCCGCGGGCGACGAGCCCCGCGTCCGCCGCGCAGGCGTGAATCAAAGCGACTGAACAGCGAGGTTTTAGCCGCTAGAATGTGCAGAACGCGCAAAGTCGAACCGCCAATGTAGGGCCCGAATCGCGGCACAATCACCTGGTCCCCGCTTCGCGGCCCAAAACCCCAACCCCCGACTCCGGTTCGATCCTCCAACCCTATCAGTTTTCGCGCAGCGAAAACTGTTAGAACTGAAGGTGCTTCACCGTGAGGCCCTTGTTTATGAGCTGCTTCAACGAATTGATGCCGATGCGCAGGTGGTCGCGGACGTATTTTTCATTCACCTGGCGATCGCTCTCGGCGGTCTTCACGCCCTCGGGCGTCATGGGCTGGTCGGAGACGAGGAGCAGTGCTCCCGTCGGAATCTCGTTGTAGAAACCGGTCATGAAGATGGTCGCGGTTTCCATGTCGATGCACAGGGCGCGGATCTTCTGGAGGTACTGCTTGAACTCGTCGTCGTGCTCCCAGACGCGGCGGTTGGTGGTGTAAACGGTGCCGGTCCAGTAGTCGCGCGCGTGATCGCGGATGGTGGTCGAGATGGCCTTCTGGAGGGCGAAGGAGGGCAGGGCGGGGACCTCGGGCGGAAAGTAGTCGTTGCTGGTACCCTCGCCGCGGATGCCGGCGATGGGGAGAATCAGGTCGCCGACGGAGGCGCGGTGCTTGAGTCCGCCGCACTTGCCGAGGAAGAGGACGGCCTTGGGTTTGATGGCGCTGAGGAGGTCCATGACCGTGGCGGCGGTGGCGCTGCCCATGCCGAAATTGATGATGGTGATGTCGTCGGCGGTGGCGCTGGACATCGGCTTCTCGCGGCCGTGGACCGGCACCTTGTGCCAGCGGGCGAACATTTCGACGTAGTTGTCGAAATTCGTGAGGAGGATGTAGTCGCCGAACTTGGCCAGGGGCACGCCGGTGTACCGGGGCAGCCAGTTTTCGACGATCTCGCGACGAGTCTTCATGGCGAGGTTCTGCCGGGAGAGCCCCCTTATGACACGTCAAAAATGGCCGGGGGGACCGGCCGAGCGAGCCTGGGCCGCACTCACGCAGTCGTCGCCAGCCGCGT
Source organism: Opitutus sp. ER46 (assembly GCF_003054705.1). NCBI lineage: Bacteria > Pseudomonadati > Verrucomicrobiota > Opitutia > Opitutales > Opitutaceae > Opitutus > Opitutus sp. ER46. The sequence continues at coordinate 11,091 of NZ_QAYX01000020.1, read as the reverse complement.
CTGTACCCCCAAAATGTGACGCCGTGACGCCCTCGTTTCTGGCAGATGGGGTCAGCGTCACGGCGTCACAGAACGCGGTCGCCCCTTTGGGGCCCTTGGGGTCTTGCCGAGGCCGAGCGGGGCCGATTCCCGCGCGATTTCCGCGATCCTGGCTGGCGGTAGGTGAGGCATCGGCCGGGCGGCCGCACCCGGGGGCGCGGGTCGCGCGCGGGCGTCCTTGAGCCTCCACCCGGGCGCAGTGCGCGTTCGACCCCGGAGAAGGGCGAGCCAGGTAAGCCATGGGATCACCTGCCTCCCGCCGGCGGCCACGCCGGCAGGTCAACTGGAGATAACCGCCAGATCTGGCGCGTTAGCTCAGCTAACTAGCCAAATCTGGCTAGTTATCTCGAGCGAGCGAAGCGTCCGGCGTCAGCGGTCCCTTACCTTTTACACATCCGCTTTCGCCAAAGGCTTTGGCGCGACAACGAGGTTATGCCAAACCCCGGGCGTCCGACTGGAGCGCCGATGGCGCTGAGTAACGGGTAAGGAGTGAAGGAGGTAAGGACGGAGAAGTTTTCGCACCGCGAAAAACTGGCACGATTGACGCCGGGGCGGCGGCATGGTTTCTCGTCGGCCAATCTTAGTGGCTGCTGTCCAGCACGGTGGCTGCCGTGGTGCCGCAGGTGCGGAGTCGCGTGCCTTGCTGGGCGCAGGCATTCCCCATGGAAATCTGGAGCTCGCCAGGGAACATCAAGATCATCGGCACCGAGGGGCACTCCCCTGAAACCCTCCGTCAGGAGATCGAGCGTGGCGGGCGGTTCGTGATCTACAGCTACAATTTCTCATTCGTGGTGATGAGCTTCAAGAGGGCCACGGCTATCTATTTTTTGCCGCCGGGACAGAACAGCATCCTGAAGGGTCTGCCGTTCACGTTGATTTCCCTGCTCCTGGGCTGGTGGGGCGTCCCGTGGGGCATCATTTATACGATCCAGTCGCTGCACCAGAACCTGACGGGCGGACGCGATGTGACACCGGAGGTCGAGGCGGCGCTGGCGCGGTTGGCTCCGGGAGCAAAGCCGGCGGACATGGAAACTGCCACGTCGGCCGGGCAGCGGGCGGCCGTGGCCCCCGCGCGACGGCGCGCGAGATGGTCCGAGCTTATCCCCGTGGCAGGAGTGGTGGCGCTGGTCGCCGGCGTGGTTTATCTGGTCGCGTGCGCGTTTAGCGGAAACACGTTGCGCGTCGCGGTCGTATCGGGACTGCCGGAACCCTACGTCGTGACACTCAACGGCACGGAATATCCGCTCAAGCCCGGGGTTCCGAAGCTGATCGAGGCGAGTGCGGGTGAGTTCACGTTGCGTGGTGCGCCAGGACGAAACGGAGTCGAAACCTTCGATGCCCGGCTAGGCTTCTTCTCCCGCCCGTTCGACCGTCGCGTGCTGATCGTGAATCCGGATCGGGCGGCGATCCTGTACACTGAGCAGGTGACGTACTATCCGGACACGGCAGTAGCAGCCAAGGAGGCGCCACGCCCGGTGACCTTGCACGCTAATCGTCTCTGGTACCATCTGCCGAGACCGGAGTTCTTCTTCGAGAAACCACCGAAGACCGTCTCCATGTCGTCCCGCAGCGGGGTGGTCCGCAAGGCGCAGATCGCGCAATGGATTGAACCGAATCTCGCTTCGCGGCAGTCGGCCTTGTCCGCGTATCTCGGCGACGCGGCGGGGCAGGAGTACATCGGAAACTACGTGCGCTTGCAGCCGAACGACGACCTGGCTCTGCGGCTGCTCGTTGCCTTGCTGCCACCGGCTGATGCCCGGCGCGTGCTGGAGTCGCGGCTGTCGGATCGCCCCGTGCTGGTCGAATGGCATCGCACTTACCAGTTCGTGATGGACCGCTCGTTTCCGGACTTCGACCTTACGGCCCAATACCACTCCGCCCTGCAGGCCGAACCAGGCGACGGTGCCATGATGTACCTATACGGCCGGCTGCTGTTGGATCCGGCGGCGGCGCGCCCCTTCTATGAGCGGGCGCTGCGGGCGAAAGTACCGTGTGCCTATGCCACGTACGCGCTGGCGACCGACCTCATGGGGCAGGGACGTTACGCGGACGCGCTGCCGCTGCTGGAACAGGCGGCAAAAGACGGGGTGGGCGGCGGAGCGATTGAGCTGCGGAGGCGTGACGCGCTGCTGGCGCTCGGTCGATTTGATGAATTGCAGTCCAATGCCCATGCGCGCGCCGTGGCTCAGCCGGACGACGCCGGCGCGTTTTTGGACGAACTCGTGCTGTCCCAGACTCGGACGCCTAACCGCGCCGCCGGCGAGAGGGCGATCGCGAGCTTTATTGCCGCATTTCGAGCCAGGCATGCTGGGGAGGACGGCGAGATGCTGAATTACTACCTCTCGGCCCAGTTGGCTTACGTGTTAGGTGATGAAGTGACGGCCGCTGCGCTGCTGCGCCGGGTCAAGACGGCGCAGGCAGAGTTTGAGGCCGCCGTGGACCGCAGGTCGCATACGGACGCAGCGACGGCTGCGGCGAAGATCAAAGGGGCGGAGAGCCAGCACCGGTTGATCATGATGCTCGCGGCGCAGGCGGCCGGCGATGGGCAGGGTGCGGAGACGCATTTCCAGCAGGCGCTGGAAGCGATGGCCAAGGAGGACCAGTATGGTCGGCGCCTCGCGCAGGGCTGCCGCGGGACGGCTCCGGTCGACCACGACGCGATCCTGCAGACGCCGATGTTTTCCGACGAGCTCCGGGTGCTCTTCACCGCGCTCGGGGTGCGCTATCCAGAGCAGCGCGAGCGCTACTTCAGTCGCGCGCGCGAGCTCGACCGCAGCCCCACGTTTCCGCACCTGCTGCTGCAGGCCGTGCGTGGGGAGCGGAAGCCGGACCTGAAAACCTGAACCGCAGCCGCTCGTGTTTCCCGTAGCGGCGAACCTGAGTAACCGATATTTGGAAGCTGGAAAGCCGGCAGCGGAGGAGAGAGCCAACGGGGACAAGAGAGCCAAGGGGGACAGACAAGAGAGCCAAGGGGGACAGACACGCAAATGGATTGACTAGAAGGTAAAAAACAATTGTCGATAGCGCATGCGGCGCGCGCGGATCAAAGTGAACTCGGAGCGGGAACCGGGCGTGTACCACTTGATCAGCCGGACGGTGAACGGGGAGTGGATGTTCGGCACGACCGCCAAGGAGATCCTGCGGCGGCAGCTGTGGCAGGTGGCAGACTTCGCCGGGGTTGAGATCCTCACCTACGCCATCATGTCGAATCATTTTCATCTGCTGGAGAGAGCCAAGGGGGACAGACACGCAAATGGATTGACTAGAAGGTAAAAAACAATTGTCGGTAGCGCATGCGGCGCGCGCGGATCAAAGTGAACTCGGAGCGGGAGCCGGGCGTGTACCACTTGATCAGCCGGACGGTGAACGGGGAGTGGATGTTTGGCACGACGGCCAAGGAGATCCTGCGGCGGCAGATGTGGCAGGTGGCAGACTTCGCCGGGGTTGAGATCCTCACCTACGCCATCATGTCGAATCATTTTCATCTGCTGGTGCGGGTGCCGCAGCGACCGGAGCTCTCGGACGCGGAACTGCTCCGGCGCTACGCGGTGCTTTATCCGAAACCGACCAAGTACCAAGTTGCGCGGCTGGAGGTGATCCGGGCCGGGCTGGCGGCGAACACCTCCGCCGCGGAGGCGTGGCGCGAGCGGCAGCGGGCGTTGATGTACGACGTATCTCAGTATATGAAGCTGCTGAAGGAGCGTTTCTCGATCTGGTACAACGCCCGACATCGGCGGTTTGGACCCGTGTGGGCGGATCGGTTCAAGAGCCAGTTGCTCGAGGGTAAGGAGCGGGTCGTCCAGACGGTGGCGGCGTACATCGATCTCAACTGCGTCCGGGCCGGAATCTCGCGGGATCCGAAGGACTACCGGTTCTGCGGGTACGCCGAGGCGGTGAGCGGTCAGGCCCGTGCGCGCCAGGGCTTGCAGTTGGTGGTGGGGGGAGACTGGGAGCAGGCGCAGTGCAGCTATCGGCTGCTGCTGTTCACGAGTGGGGGCGCGGCGCGCGAGGGCAAGGCATCGCTCCCCGTCGAGCAGGTGCGGGCCGCGGTTGAGGCCGGCGGGAAACTGAGCCTGCCCGACGTGCTCCGCTGCCGGATCCGGTATTTCAGCGAGGGAGTTGTCCTGGGTGGGCGGGAGTTCGTCGACGAGCACGTCGCCGCGTACCGGACGAAGCACAGCATGACCCATCGAGTGAAGCGTCACGACCTGCCGGACCCCGGCTGGGGTGAAATCGCCGGCCTGCGACCGCTTCGCGGAGCCTTGCTGAGCTGACCGAACTTGTGGCGAGTGTGGCGGGGTGCTGCGTATCGGCGGGGCTGCCCCTTGACGCGCGGCTCGGACCCGACGTTGGGCAAGCGGCGTCGACCGAAACGCGACGAGCGCGCCGAAAAATCTCGGCTGAGGCCCTATAACGCCGGCCTATCCCCGAAATCGGTGGACCACGGGCGATCTCTGCGCAGTTTCATGAGTTTCATGTGGCGAACATGTCCGTCCCCTTTATTAGTCCCAGCGCTAGGGTGTCGCAATCTCTGGCCGTCGTTTTGATGGGCGTCATTGCATGTGGCGAGCATGTCCGTCCCCTTTAGTTTAGTCCGTCCCCTTTAGTTTAGTCCTCAATGAAGAAGACCCAAGTTCGTTGTTGGAAGGAGCACGCTCATTGCGAGTCCGGGGAGTCGGTAGACGTATTCTTCACGCTTCCAGACTTCGGTGATAGCCCGCGCCTTTACACTTGTGCCGCTTGCGGTGCGCTCTTTGCCGTTAATCCCGATGATGAGCACTACCAGAAGAAGGACTTCCACCGCATGAAACATTTTTGGGGCTGCCCAGAGTGCGGTGCATCGCTTGCAAATGTGTTGGAATACCCGGAAAGCTTCTTGTGTCCATCGACACGGACCATCCAGCACCACTCTCGCTCTACGAGGGAGATTCCCCCTTACGGTGCTTCCATCATCAAGGAGTTTTGGAATCCGATAGGAGAGAGCCAAGGGGGACAGACACGCAAATGGATTGACTAGAAGGTAAAAAACAATTGTCGATAGCGCATGCGGCGCGCGCGGATCAAAGTGAACTCGGAGCGGGAGCCGGGCGTGTACCACGTGATCAGCCGGACGGTGAACGGGGAGTGGATGTTCGGCACGACCGCCAAGGAGATCCTGCGGCGGCAGCTGTGGCAGGTGGCAGACTTCGCCGGGGTTGAGATCCTCACCTACGCCATCATGTCGAATCATTTTCATCTGCTGGTGCGGGTGCCGCAGCGACCGGAGCTCTCGGACGCGGAACTGCTCCGGCGCTACGCGGTGCTTTATCCGAAACCGACCAAGCACCAAGTTGCGCGGCTGGAGGTGATCCGGGCCGGGCTGGCGGCGAACACCCCCGCCGCGCAGGCGTGGCGCGAGCGGCAGCGGGCGTTGATGTACGACGTATCTCAGTACATGAAGCTACTGAAGGAGCGTTTCTCGATCTGGTACAACGCCCGACATCGGCGGTTTGGACCCGTGTGGGCGGATCGGTTCAAGAGCCAGTTGCTCGAGGGCAAGGAGCGGGTCGTCCAGACGGTGGCGGCGTATATCGATCTCAACTGCGTCCGCGCCGGAATCTCGCGGGATCCGAAGGACTACCGGTTCTGCGGGTACGCCGAGGCGGTGAGCGGTCAGGCCCGTGCGCGCCAGGGCATGCAGTTGGTGGTGGGTGGAGACTGGGAGCAGGCGCAGTGCAGCTATCGGCTGCTACTGTTCACGAGTGGGGGCGCGGCGCGCGAGGGCAAGGCATCGCTCCCCGTCGAGCAGGTGCGGGCCGCGATCGAGGCCGGCGGGAAACTGAGCCTGCCCGATGTGCTCCGCTGCCGGATCCGGTATTTCAGCGAGGGGGTGGTCCTGGGTGGGCGGGAGTTCGTCGACGAGCATGTCGCCACGTACCGGACGAAACACAGCCTGACCCACCGCGTGAAGCGTCACGACCTGCCGGACCCCGGCTGGGGTGAAATCGCCGGCCTGCGACGGCTTCGCGGAGCTTTGCTGAGCTGACCGAACTTGTGGCGAGTGTGGCGGGGTGCTGCGTATCGGCGGGGCTGCCCCTTGACGCGCGGCTCGGACCCGACGTTGGGCAAGCGGCGTCGACCGAAACGCGACGAGCGCGCCGAAAAATCTCGGCTGAGGCCCTATACCGCCGGCCAATCCCCGAAATCAGTGGACCATGGACGATCCCCGCGCAGTTTTGTGTGGCGAACATGTCTGTCCCCTTTAGTCGACCTCCCCTTTAGTCGACCCTAATCATGAAAATCCGATGCTTGCTGTTCGGTCTGTTAATAGTGACGGCGTCCTCGATGAGCGCTTTTCAAAGTGAGTTTTGCTTTCCGGATCGCGTTCACGAGCGATACCAGTGCGGTCACGATGTCGTCGAGATCAGTGCCGGTCTTGCGTTAGGCAAAGCCGGGGGGACTGTCGAATTTCTCAAAGTCACCATAAACGGAGCGGCCGTCGACGTTCCCCAAGAGGCGCTTCGCCAAGTTGGCTTCGCCGTGAAGACCGTGTTCCACCTGAGAAGGGCTGTAGACTCTGAGTCAAAAGTGACGTACTTCGTGACGGCGCCGGTATCTGGCATCGAACGCGATGGGAGAACGCAAGACCTCGAAGGCGGTCGCTGGCAGCTTGAAATCTCAGCCGACAAAACGTGCCGGGTGCAGATCGAATACCGAGACAAAGGATCAACTGAGGTGCTTCAACTGTTGCCTCTCAAATAGCGGCGGGCCGTTTGGCAACAGACCGTCTTCCGAAAGCCTGACGGCGGCGGGAATCTACGAATGAGCCCCTGGGGCGAATGGCCCCGGGGATTTTCGATCGGGCGTACCTGAGTGGCCTTGGCGTGCTTCGCTGGGGCGGGCGCCTGCGGCGACGGCCTCGGGCGCCAGAATTCTGGTGCAAACGGGGGTGGGGGCGGTTTGATGGACTGTGCGGCGAACATGTCCGTCCCCTTTAGTCGACCCGCAGCTAAGGATTTGTCGCCTGATCAGCTAAAGCAGCGGTATGAGGGCGTGCGCGAGGATGTCCGAGGCTTCTTCATAAAGAACCCGAACGGTACCTACAAGATGTCCAGGGCTGACTTCGAAGTTGTAATGCAACAGTACGGTAAGGTGATTCAACGGAAGAACCTGTCTCTGCTTTCACCGCTGAAACTGATGGAATTCATGGTGACCGCGGACACGAATGTGTTCCGGTTTATTACGGCGGACAGGGAAAAGGGCTTGGAGCGGGTTTTCACTACGCTAAAAAACTTCGCGATCGAGGGCGGTCCTACTGCAACCGCCCCGGGTGGTGACGTGAACTACTTCCTGCAGGGTATGATTCTCGCTTCAGTTGGAATTCATCCCGGGTCCAGCAATCAAGCGATCTCTGAGGTAATTATCGCTTGGAACGTGAAACAAGCGATCGAGAAGGGGTCAATGAGTGACATTAACCAGATCGGACGCGTGATCCCGTGGGCACAGCAGGGATTCGACTACTATTACGACAACGTCCGCGGCACGAAATAAATATCCTACCTCATGAATCAAATTATAGCACTGCGCAGTGTGATAGTTCTGCTCATTGTGTTGCTGACACCCGGCTGCTTGGGTTCGTCTTCATCGAACAGGGACCGAGTGATTCACCATTTGGCGCAGCCTGAGAATCGGGCACGGCTTGTTCGATGGGTCGATGAAAATGTTCGAAATCGGAACTGGGATTTGGAGAAACTGGATCTTGGAATGGATGCGAGCCCGGGACGCGGGGCAATCAACGTGCCAATTGAGTGGTCGATCGCAGGCCTCAAAGCACATCCAGGCCAGGAGGTGCGACTGATCATAAACGCGAAGCACAAGGTTTCTGCTGTTTACTTCGGCGATCCACGGCTAGGTGTCGTCGTGGCGCTTAATGGCGATTACGGAGTCGATGCAGACTTACTCCACGTTATCGACAGCTCGGTGGCTGTGTATTCGCGCGACTAGCAAGCGTCAGCGTTGTTCAGAAATCGACAATTTCCCGAAGTCCTGACGCGGCAGACATCCACGAATCGGACCAAGGGGCGAATGGCCCCGGGGATTATCGAAAGGGCGTACCTGAGTGGCCTTGGCGTGCTTCGTTGCGGCGGGCGCCAGCGGCTGCGGCCTCGGGCGCCAGAATTCTGGTGCAAACGGGGGTGGGGGCGGTTTGATGGACGGCCTTTCGATGAAGACTGGGGCCAAGACTGTCATTGGGGTGGTGGCGTGCGGGGTGTTCCTGGCGGTGGCGCGGGCCACGCCGGGCTCTCTCGCGTGGTCGCATGGGATGCTGCTGGCGATCGTCCTGGTCGTCATCCCGCTCGTGCTCGACCTCCTGGTCGAGCGGCGCGACTCCGCCAAGGTCGCCCGCTCCCTCAACTGGGCGCGCCAGGCCCAGCTGCCGGCCGGGCTCTGCCTCCTGCTCGCCTGCTGGTTCAACCCAGGCTGGCTCGGGTTCCTCTGCGCCATCCCGTGGGCCGGCGTCACGGCGATGCTCGCGGGCGTCGGACTCGCCCGCATGCTGCGCGACCGGTTCGCGCGTCCACTCGACCGGCTCACCGGCGACGTCGGCCTGATGTACCTCGCGCTCGGCGCGCTGTGGGTCATGGCGGAACGCGCCGGACTCCGGCCCGCCGGCTTCGAACCGGCGGCGGTCGCGCTCGCCGCGATCAACTTCCACCTGATCGGCTTCCTCGTGCCGTTCTTCGGCGGGATGGTCGCCCGCGAAATGCCTGACTCGCTCTTCGCCGCCCGTGGACTCGTCGGCGTCGTGCTCGGCGTGCCGACCCTCGCCGCCGGCATGACCATCAATGCCTTTGGCTGGACTCCCGTCGTCGAAGCCGCCGGCGGGTGCGGCCTCGCGCTCGGCGGCATGACCCTCGGTGTGCTCCACGTACGCTATGCGCTGGATGCGGTGAGCGTGTCCGGTGTCGCCCGCGCGCTCATCGGCATCGCCGGCACCGCGCTGTTCTTTGCGATGGTGGTCCTGGCGGCCTACGCCGCGCGGTCCTACGTCGTGGTCTTCCCCTGGTTCGAGCCGCCGCAAATGCGGGCCGTGCAAGCCACGCTCCTGGCGCTGGGCTACGGCCTGCCCAGCGTCGCCGCGTGGTCCGTCTTCCAGCGCACCAAGCCGAGAAAGTAGTCTTCTGTTTTCGCCGCCGGCGAAAACAGAAGCCTAGGCCCGCTCGTCGGCGAGGGCGTTGGCGGTGTTGAGGTGCTGCGGGCCGGTGTACTTCTGCGACTGCTCGTCGGCGTGGTAACTGGACCGCACGAGCGCGCCGCTCTCGATCACGCCGATGCCAAGGCTCAGGCCAAATTCCTTCCAGTGCTGGAACTCCTCCGGCGTGGCCCAACGGGCGACCGGCAGGTGCTGACGCGTGGGCTGCAGGTACTGGCCGATCGTCACGATGTTGGTCTGGTCGGCCGCGATGTCCCGGAGCGTCTGCTCCACCTCGGCCTGCTCCTCGCCGAGGCCGAGCATGATGCCGGTCTTGGTGACGAACCCGCGGCTCTTGGCGTGACGCAGGACCGAGCGCGAACGGTCGTAACGGGCCTGGACGCGGACGGGCTTCTGCAGCCGCTCCACCGTCTCGAGGTTGTGGTTGAAGATGTCGGGCTTCGCATCGAGCACCACGTCGACGTGGGCGGTGTTGCCCTTGAAGTCGGGGGTGAGGACCTCGATCGCGGTGTGCGGGTTGCGGTAGCGGATGGCGCGGATGGTGGCGGCCCAGACGCTGGCGCCCCCGTCGGCAAGTTCGTCGCGGGCGACGCTGGTGACCACGCAGTGCCGGAGGTTCATCTTGGCGACGGCCTCGGCGACGCGGGCGGGTTCGCCGAGGTCGAGCTCGGTCGGGCGGCCGGTGGCGATCGCGCAGAAGTTGCAGGAGCGCGTGCAGATGTTGCCCAGGATCATCACCGTCGCGGTGCCGCGGGACCAGCACTCGCCGAGGTTGGGGCACTGGGCGCTTTGGCAGACCGTGTGCAGGTGGTTGTTGTCGACCAGGTGGCGCGTCGCCGCGTAGCCCGGACCGCTGGGCAACTTGGCCCGCAACCAGGAAGGTTTGCGCGAAGTTTCTGCCGGAGACATGGCGTGCAAACGCATACGAAGACCCGCGAAGCGCAAGCGGCTTTTCCGACTCGGCCCGCGCGGGCGCGAGGCGTCAGACGGCCGGCACCGGCGCCGGGTTTTCGGCGAGAAAACGCGGCAGCAGCGCGCGGAACTCCGTGTCGAGCACGGCTTTGACCTCGGCTTCGGAGACCGGGTGGCCGAGTTCGACCTGCATGGACGTGACCGTGCCCTCGGCGGCGGTGATGCCGCAGGGGACAATGCCGCCGAAGTGGGCGAGGTTGGCGTTCACGTTGAGCGCGAACCCATGGTAGGTGACCCAGCGGCGGACGGCCACGCCGATCGCGGCGATCTTGCGCTTGCCGAGCCAGATGCCGGTCTTGCCCTCGCGGCGCGAGGCGGCGAGCCCAAGGTTGCCGAGCGCGTTGATCATGACCTGTTCGAGCAACCGCAGGTAGGCGTGGAGGTCGCGGTGCGTGGCGAGCGAGATGATTGGGTAGCCGACGATCTGCCCCGGGCCGTGGTAGGTGATGTCGCCGCCGCGGTTGGTCTTGCTGACCTCGACGCCCTCGCGGCTGAGCTGCTCGGCGGACCAGACAAGGTGGGCGTCGGCTCCCCCGCGCATGCCGATGGTGAAGACCGGCTCGTGCTCGGTGAAGACGAGCGTGTCGCCGATCTCGTCGGCGATCCGCTGCGCGACGAGCGCCTCCTGGCGCGCGAGGGCGTCGGCGTAACGGGTGCGACCCCAGTCGATCGTGGTAAGCATGGCGGCCGCAACCCTCGCCGCTTCTTGCGCGTCGCGCAAGAAGCGGCGAGGGCTGCGGCCGCCAGGGAGTGAGGGAATGGGGGATTGAGGGAGTGAGTGGCCTGCCGCACACAGGGGCCGCGCTCAGGGGTCTTTCTCTTACCCGAAACGATGCGGTTGAAAGGGAGCCACCGTCTGAGAAGTGATTGGGGTTGAATGAAAAAGA